>CAITYU010000054.1 GCA_903896675.1 uncultured Planctomycetaceae bacterium | reverse complement strand
TCGGGGGTCGGGGGTCGGGGTGCGGGGGGCGGGGTGAGAGTTGCGGGTGGCAGCCGAGGGGGGGGAACTGCTGGGGACTTGGGGGTGGCGATTGTTGTGGAATCTGTGTGGCGGCCGCGCGAGTGGGCATTGGAGACGCGGTTCGTCGGGGCGAAACCGGGCCGGGATCGTGGGTGGGATCTGAGTGGGCCGTTTCGTTTATTGGGCGACGGGGGCGGCAGGGGTGACCTGCAGTTTCAGCGGTCGCTCAAAGGTCAGTGGCTGACCGTTGAAGTTCAGTGTGAAGCGGACGGTCAAAATGTGTTCGCCGGCAGTGGCGTTGGCCGCAGTGGTGAGCTGCAGCTTCCCTTCACCCTGGCTGTCCGGAATGGTGGCGTTGGGTAACTGAATCCCGGTGACGCCCTGCGGTAACGTCGATTGCAGAGTGATGGCCGCTTTGTAGTCGTATTTGCGAGTCACTTTCACCGGCAATTCCAGCTTCTCACCCGCCTTGACTGCGGCTGTGTCAGGAAATGCATCCACCACCAGCGGATGCTCAGCCAGCCGAAACTGCAGCGAGTTGGAGGGCACGTCCACGTTCACCTGACGCTGGTTGGATTCCTGCGTCTTCTGCTGCAAAAACTGATCGGCTCGCTGCTTTTCCTGCTGCGCCTGCGTCTGAAACTGCTGGGCCGCTGTCAGGTCGGCCTGAGCCTTGTTTTTCATTTCATCCGCCACCTGCTTCGCCGCTGTCAGCTCGCCCAGCTTCTTCACTGCCGCGTCCTGCTGCACCTTCGCTTCCTCAGCCGCCTTCAACGCGGCATCCCGCGTTGTCAGGGCCTGGGCGGCCTGCTGCTTCAGCGTCTCGTCCGCCGGATTCGCCGCCGACTGCTGCTGCTTCTGCTGCAACGCCGCTTCGGCCTGCTGCAACGCTGTGTCCGCAGCCGTTTTCTTCTGATCCGCCTGCTGCTTCGCCGTCGTCGCCTGCGTCAACGCCGTGTTCGCCTGAGTCTGCTCCTGCGTCCGCTTCTGATTGTCCTGCGTCAACTGCTGCACCTTCTGCTGCGCTTCCGTCAACACCTTCCCAACTCGCTCCTGCCGCGCCCTGGCTTTGTCCACCAGATCCGGACTGCGTTTGTACTGCATGCCCTGGTTAAAGCCGGCCAGATAAAACGTATACAACCCCGGCTGAGCCTGAGCCGTAAACCGCAGTTCAAATTCTCCACTGGCGTTGCCGCCGATCTGCACCTGCGGTAACTGCGTACCACTGGGGACGTCAATCGGAAACCCCGTGATGTTGCCAGCCGTTCCGTCCGCCCGTCGCACCTGATACGGAATCTTCAGGACCCCGCCACGGGAAGTTTCCAGCGGCTGACCATTCCCGATCGTCAGCGTCTGCGGCGCCGCTTCCAGCTCGGACACCGACACCTGAATCCCCGCAACCAGACGCGATTTCAGACTGGGTACGTTGGCGTTCGGCTGATTGTTCTGACTGACCCCCGCTGCCGCTGCATACCGCGCTTCACGCTGCACCTCCTGCCCATTCACCACCGCCCTGCCCTGCACCCGCAGCGTCCCCACTCCGCGGGCAGCATCCGCTGCCGTCAGGACCAGCGTGCCCGTCGTGCTGCCCGGACCAATCACGATCTCCTCCGATGTGACGCCTTCCGGCAATCCACTGACGACCGCTCGAATCTCACCGTCAAATCCATCCAGACGAAACGCCGTTACATGCAGGGTCTCACGACCACCCTTCCGCAGTTGAAATGCCGCTCCGGATCGTGCCGGTACCGCAGCAATCCGAAAATCAGGCTGCGGAGCTTTGACAATCAGCCGATACGTCAGCCGCGGATCCGACTTCAATGCACTGAGCCCGTCGCGAATCATCAGGCGATAGGTGCCGTCCGCCGGAGCCTTGAACAGGATCCGCGGATCCGTCGTGCGGTCATCAAATTCATGGCGGTAGGCGCGCGCCTGATTGTTGTTGTTATTGCCCATGCCCACATCGTCGACAAACTGCAGGTCCGTCACCTTCACATTTCCCTGTTCGTCCCGCACCTCCTGCTGCAACAGCAGCGATGCGTCTGTCGGCATACCGAGCCGCTGCGAAATCAGCTCAATCACCAGCGTCTGGTCCCTGCTGGCCTGAAAGGAAAACCAGTCCACATCCCGCTGCGGATAGAACTGCCCGTGCACCTCGCAGGGCAGCGTCAACTGCTGCATCGAGGTCGCCGAATCGTTGGCCGTTTCCAGTACCGGCGGAGCGGCAGCCGCGGTCAGCAAAACTCCGGGTGTCCCCGGCGGACTGCCCGGTACAACATACTCCAGTCCGTCCAGACCCGCCTGGTGGGGTTCAACCAGTTTGCTGACAGGCAGTTTGCCGACGATATCACCGGGGATGGCAATCGCAGTCTGCAACTGCTGCAGTTGAATGCCGTTCACAGTGTACGGTGATGGCTGGCCACCGGGCAGATTTCGCCCGTACAGGGTGAATTGCGGACTGGTCCCCGGCAGCCCGGCCGGTGGGAATACGAAGTCGATCTGCGGCGCGGATGTCACCAGCAGCCGATACACGTACCCGGGCCCCTGCGCAAAGACGGCATCATGGACCTTGATAAAGAAGGTACCGTCCAACGGCAACCGGACGTCTGCGAACACTTCGCCGTCCGGACCCGGCTGTGATTCCGCCAGCACATTGCCATCTTCACGCAGCACGGTGAGGACCGGATCCATCCGCGAATCCAGACGCCTGCAGATGGCTGTCACGAGGACCTGCTGCCCTGCTTTGCCCTGAAACCGATACCAGTCCACATCGGGCCCCTGCACCGCCTGGCCGTCGGCGAGCCCCGGGACAGAAATCTCATTGGCAGCGTTGGTACGGACGCCTTCTGCTGCCGTCCACGGAGGCACATCATTGCCACCATTGGGTTCCGTTTCCGTGATGACAGGCAGCGGATTGATGCTGAAGACTCGGCGATTGGAGACCCCGAATCGACCTCGGCAGCGCACCTCATAGTCTGCTGCTGGTACATCGCCGTTGATCGTGACGACGAAGGTATTGGGAATTGGCTGGGGTCCGTCGTCGAAGGGAGTGGCAGGGGCCATTTTGGGAGTGGCATTGATTCCGGGATGACTGAACAGCAACTGGTCGACGTCGTCGAGGTCCGTACCGAGGATGGTGACGTCAAGTGTTTTGCCGGGTTGTGATCCGGCAGGAAACACGGCGTTCAACTGCGTGGCGGGCAGTTGGGCAAGAACGGGAACGGTGTGCAGCAGCAGGACGCAGGCGACAGACAGGCAACGGAGTGCTCTGGCGGATGCGAAGTTGAAGACGCTGGCCATGGTGAGATCCTGTGGGAGGGAACGGGTGCCAGAACCGGGCTTTTTGTGTTGTGGGCAGGCGATCCGAGGTATGGATGGCGGAGACTTTTGGCGTGGGTGTAAAGTCTGTGGAAATACCCGGGAAAATGCAACTTAGGACCGGGGCCGCGCTGTGTTTGGGCGCAGGAGGAGGCGTGGTGAGCGGGTGGAGTTCGG
>CAITYU010000053.1 GCA_903896675.1 uncultured Planctomycetaceae bacterium | reverse complement strand
TGGAAGGCACCACTGGCCGCATCTTCGTCAACCGCGGCAAACTGACCGGCGATGCCGTCGATGCTCTCAAAACCAACCCGCTGAAAGAGGAAACCCTGAAAACCCTCTACAAAGGCAAAACTCCCGGCAACCATATGCAGAACTTCTTCGAATGCATCGCTGACAGAACGCAGCCCATCAGCGATGTGCACAGCCACCATCGCGCAATGACCGTCTGCCACCTCGCCAACATCGCCATTCGACTCGATCGCACCATCCAGTGGGACCCCGATACCGAACAGATTGTCGGTGATTCCCAGGCTGCACTGTGGCAGGCCCGCGAACAGCGAAAAGGCTACGAAATCCAGGTGTGACACGACTCGAAAACAGACACCACATCCTTCAAATCGGGCCGTCACAGCAGCTGCTGTCGACGGCCCGCCCGTTTTTCGCTTCAATAACGCCGGCTGGAATCGTGCTGTCAATGACCACACACATGAAAGTTCCCAGTGACGTCAGCAGCCACAGAACACCACGCCTGCCTCGCTGAAACCATCAGCCTCAGCAGCCGCTGCGACCTCTTCGAAATCCTCGACAATCATCGCATCTGCGAATTGTCACAATTGCACACACACTCCAGCTCAACAACTTCCGGCTTCCCCAGTGCCGCTGCAGTGCTGCGGTCCACAGGAGTCTTCACACGCAGGATCCTGCAGCCCGACATCCAGCCACTCGACCTCGCCATCGCACTCACTCACACGCTCGATCAGCAGAATCTTGGACGCCTCCCCGACTTCCACGCCACCCTGCTGTGCCACTCCCACACCGATCCCTCCGCTGTCACTCGCCTCGCCAGCCAACTGCAGCAGCATGCCCGACGCACCTGCCAGCACAGCTGCGACATCCGGACCTTCAACGCCGGCTGTACCGGCTTTCTGCAACAACTGCAACTGGCCTGCCAACTACTGCACACCTCACCCGCAGACAGCCGCATCCTGCTGCTCAATGTCGAAACCCCCGAACTCTGGCACTGCGCAGCAGACCGCGCGTTCTGCGGAATTGTCGGAGCTGCAGCCACGGCCACCATCATTCGAAAACACGGCGGCCGCCCCATCACATGGCTCCGAACTGCTCACACCCCGGTTCCACCTTCCCATCTGCTGCAGCCAGCACCACTGTTCCGCAAAGAACAGACCCGCACCATCTCGTTCCGCGGACAGACACAGCACCGCTGCGTCATGCGCATGCACGGCGAAGCCGTCTTCGTGCACGGAATCGAACTGATGCTGCAGGCCGTTCGTGAAGCCTGCCACTCCTCCCACGTCGCCGCCAACGCGCCAGCCACCCTGATCCCACATCAACCCAGCGGGAAGCTGCTGCGAGCCTTCACGGCGGCACTGCACTCCGAACTGCCGCAACTTCACGTGCTCTCAAACCTCGAACACTCCGGGAACACCATCTCAGCCACCATCCCCGAACTCCTCGCCAGCCAACACAACCTCAACACCCCAACCGCCCCGCCAATCATCCTCGCCGCCTCAGGCATCTGTATGCCCCACATGCAGGATCACATGAGCTTCGGCAGCGCATTCCTCGCCACAACACCCCCCTGACCCCCGACCACTGACCCCCGACCACTGACCCCCGACCACTGACCACTGACCACTGACAACTGACAACTGACAACTGACAACTGACAACTCAATCGAGGCCCCTGAGCTCTTCCGCCAGCTTCCGCCCCAGCTCCGGACGACTCTGACCAATCCATGCAATCCGACCAGACAGCCACGCTCGAAAATTCGAATGCCCGTGACGATTCTGCTGCTCCAACCCCTCAATCGCCGCACGATGCAGAATCGCCCGCACTCGACGCACTTCCTTCCGAGCCACCCCGGGACGGTCGTTCACAACCAGTCCCGTGACAATCTGAGCCGTACTTGCGGGCTGCACTCGAGTCTTTGCGGGATGCACCCGCAAACCCTCAGAACCAAGAATCGCTGTCACCAACTTCAAGACCGCTCCCGCCCGCTGCCGTATTTCCGGCCCACCCGAAAACGTCAGATCATCCGCATATCGCGAATACACCAGCCCCAGCTTTGACGCCACACCCTGCAGACGACGATCCAGACGCAGACACACCAGATTGGACAATGCCGGACTGGTACAGGCTCCCTGAGGCAGCCCGCGACTTCCCGTCGCCACCCACACCCGGCGCCCCTCAAACACCAGCTCACGGCGCGGACACTCCGTACACAACAGCCCCAGTATCGTCGCCACACACTTCGAATACCCGGCCCCGATGAATACCCGCCGCACTCGAGCAAACGGTATCGATGGAAAAAAGTCCTGCACGTCCAGATTCAACAGCACCGCCCGACCACAGTGCTTTTGCGCATTGCTCAGCACACCCCGCCCACGCACAAATCCCTGAGCCTGCTCAGACACACTCAGCCGATCCAGAATCTGCCGCAGTATCCACCGCTGCGCTGCCGCCAGCCGGCGATGCGGCACACACAGCTCGCGCTGACCACCACTCCGCTTGGGCACAGTGAATCTCAGATAGTTGGTCAGCGTGGTTACCTCGGAGTGATATGCCAGTCCCCGCAAAGCCTGTAAAGTGATCCCCAGAGCCTTCGCCACATCAGCCGGCGTAGCCATCACCGGCAAACCGGCCGCACGCAACTTCTCCTCATCACTCACACGCTCATTCAGCCACCCGGATACTCCGCGTCCCAGATACGTAATATCGCGGGACAGTCGATCGATTCTGCGAATCTCGCGCAAGCGACGATCCTTGTTCTCCCGAGCCCGCTGTTGCGCTTCCCGACGCGACGCTTCGCTCAGCGAGACCCGCGGTCGAACACCGTCAGCTGCAGCAGCCCCCTGGCCCCTGCCGGATACAGAATCGGCAGGCAGCAGCTGCGGTGCCTGCAGGGACTGAGCCGTCAGCGGGGCCGATTTGTGTCTGCGAGTTTTCGCCTCACCTGATGTGTTCAGCTCAAGTGGCAGTCTCAGCTTGACATTCTGCCCCAGGATTGCCCGCAGCAGCCGTCCCCAAAAACCCACTGCACCCCTCCCCGTTTCCGTGGATGTGGCAAAAAACAGAACGGGGCAGGGCGGCTGGATGTTCGCGACTTCGAAGTGTCGACCGAGGACACTGGCGAGCGGCCCGCTCTGTGATCCGGCAGCGAGACCGCGTCGCTGCAGTCGCAGCCGGATCACCCTGAGCGGGCCATGCCGACAAGTCCACGGTGAAGCAATGCAGAGCCATTTTCAACCGCGGCGGAACACCGCAGCATAACAGTCTCGTGTTCAATCCAGTCCCGCCCGCCACCGTTCACTGCTGCATTTCAACCAGTTGCACGCTGACTGGCAAGCGACCCGAAACACCCGGTCCCTCGAACTCAATTCAATCCCACACCCGCAACTTCAGTGCCCGCCGTCAACCAGCCCTCGGCCACACCCACTGCCAGCCACTGCAGCGCAGAATTACGCAATCCCACCAAACCACTGCCCAGCGCCGTACGCAGCAACGGTTCAAAATTCGAGAACTCCTGCGGTCGCTGCCGCACACGCCCGGCAGCCTGCTGCAGTGCCAGCTGGCGGAACCCCAGCGGCAGACGCTGCTGCTCCACCGACCGCTGCCACAAACCCCACATCGCCCGCACCAACTGAACCCCTGCCGATCCCTCCAGCAATTCGGAAATCACGGTCCCGACGTCTGTGTCAGCCATCCGCCGCAACTGCCACGCCATCGCCACCGGAGCATGCACGTCCATTATCCGCACCCAGACCTCGCACCCCACACACAACGGCCGCAACTCATTCAAACGCTCCTGAACTTCCCGACCAATCCGCTCGTCAGCACAATCCAGCAGCGGCAACAGCCAGTCCAGACCACTGCGACAACGCCCCTGCAACCGCTCCCAGGCCCATGCCCCCAGCCCCGAATGCGGCAACAGCAGCACCAGCGACTGCAATACACCGTCCGATACCAGTTCACCCCCACCGCACTCCTCAATCAACTGCTGCAGCCTGACAACACCAGCAGTATCAGCCCGTACAGCCTTCGGCAGACCAGCCAGCACAGCGTTGGCTTCCGGCAGCGACAGACAACCAGCATCACCCCGGTGCAGCAGCAGCAAAAATGCCAGCTCTGCATCCGCCGGGTCCATTCCATCGAACAGTTCAGTGATCTGCGACAGGTCTGTCTGCAACTGACTGACACCCACGACCCGCAACCCCATCGCTGCCCAGCGCCGCACGACCCGACTGCCGGCAGTCCGAGTCAGTCGCCACAGGTTTTCTGCGGCGTTAGCCCACACCTGAGGAAAGGCGGGAGACCATTGCAGATCACTCAATGACTTCCCGGACACAAGCCCCCAGCCACTGCTGGTACAACGCACGACTGCACTGTCATGAAACAGCACCTTCATCAGCACATAACTGTCCAGCAGCGCCACACCGTCCGACAGCATCGCATCGTCATACCCCGACAGCAGGACTTCACACACCGTCAGATAACGACCGGCGTCCTGCTGCTGAATCCGCCGCATTATCCGCCAGACATTTCGCTGCAGATACCGACGCGACCGCACACTGTCTCCGCATGCCGCAGTACCAGTCCGAGTCACCAAACGGCAGGCTTCGAGGCCAGTGACCGGCAGGGCTCGCAATTCACGCCGCACACTGCCATCCAGCAGGTGTGCCAGCGCTGCAACCTCCGCAGCATCATGCGACGTCTTCACAGACTGCAGCCGTTTACGAACGTCCGCCGGAAGCCGTGGCCGGACGCACCGATTTCCTGTCCGCT
>CAITYU010000052.1 GCA_903896675.1 uncultured Planctomycetaceae bacterium | reverse complement strand
GTTGTGGTAGAATCCTCGCAATCGCGCTGCGATCTGCCGCAGCGTGCTGACGTCCTGTTTCGAATTCCGACCGTTCAGAAATGTCCCGTTGACCGGATCCCCAATTCCCACAATCACCACATCGGCCACCGCTGCCGGCATGGCCGGCATCCCGGTCGCCGGCACCGTATCCCCGTCACTCACCAGCACGATGGTGGTGCTGCGAGGTCTCCAGCCGCGAGCCATTTCGGCGGCCGCTTCCAGTCCGCTGAACAGATTCGTTTCCCCCGCCTGAAACGCAAAATGCATCGGCAGATCGTTCAGGACGTTTTCCACCACAGCAATGTCCCTCGTGTCCTCAACCACCGGCAAAGCCTTCGTGTACGTCGCCAGTATGGACACTCGGTATTCATTCATCGGAATCCGGCGGAACCACGATTCCATCACTTCCCGCGCCCGCACCATACGACTCTGGTCACCCGCTGTTCCCGCATCCCGCAGACGCATGCTGGGAGACACGTCCAGTACCAGAATCACGTGCTTCAGTTTTTCAAAGGACACCGGGCGATCCTGTCCCGGAGTTCTGCGGTCAGGTGGCAGCCAGAACAGTACCAGCAGTGCCCACACCAGCCCGGCTGCTGCAGCACATCGCAGTGGCCCGGCCGCGCTGGCCCACCGTGCCGGCTGCTGCCCAGGTCCAAAAACCAGAATGGCCATCCGCCGCACGCGCCGCGCATGCAGCCACTCGCCCAGCCCCGCCAGCAGCAGTGCCGCCAGACCGCCGAGCAGACACCAGAGCTGCTGCTGATCCGTCAGGCCTACCATGGCACATACCTCAACCCATAACCGGCCAGCGACCACAGTGACAGCAGCAGCAGTCCGGCCAGACAGAACGGACGAAACTCATCCACATACTCCACCGCAACCTGCTCAAGCTCGGCCGGCTTCATGCCATCAATCCGCTGAAACACCGACTGCAGCGCCGCAGGATCCCCGGAGACGAAGGCTTCGCCACCGGTCAGGCGAGCCATCGTGACAATCTCATCAGGGATATTGGGATCCCCGATGTGAATGCAGAACAGCACAATCCCGGCCTGCTGCAGTTCACGGGCCCGGTCTTCATTGCCCCCATTCATCAGATCACTGCTTTGACCGTCCGACACCAGAATAATCATACGATCGCCCTGTGCCTGATCTTCCAGCACCCGACGACAGTTGATCAGTGCGCGTCCGATCATCGTGCCCCCGCCGATCGCTCGCTGCGCATCGGGTTTCATGAAAGGCAGTGAACAGGCAAAAGCGGATGTATCGCGAGTCAGCGGGCACCAGCGCACCACATCCGACGCAAAAAAAGTCAGGCCAAAGGCATCACCCTCGCGAAAATTCAGAAACTCGTTGATGGCCTGCATGGAGGCGTCATAACGAGTACCTTCGCCAAAGGGGGCAGTCATACTGCCGGAACAGTCCACACAGAACTCGATATTGGTCAGTTTTCGCTGAGTCACCGGGCTGCCGGTGGCCAGTGGCACACTCAGCAGCAGAATTGCCACCGCCAGCAGCAGCGGCGGCAAAGATTCAGCCAGCGTCAGCAGCAGCTTCAGGAATCGTCGTTCAGACCGCACACTATGGTCCACCGGCAGTGCGATCCGCCGCTGTCGACCACGCCAGATCCATGCCAGCAACAGAGCCGGTACGACCAGCAGTGGCAGCAGCCACGGGCGTTCAAAACTGTCCACAATTCCCGGCAGCATCATGAGCTGGCTCCCGCGGAAGCCGACCCTGCGCCGGTTTGACGAGCCTTCGCAGCCTGATCGGCCAGTTGCTGCAGCGGCACCAGCAGTTGTTCAACCGCAGCCTCCACCGCCCCCGGCCGATCATACAGCCAGCGTTCCAGCTGCCGCAACAGCGGACCAGCCACCGCATCGCTCTGCAGGGTTGCCAGCAACTGCTGCGGTGACTGCTGTGGCAAACCCCGCTGTTCACGGAAAAAGGCCAGAATCAGGGCCTCCAGAGTCGTACGGCCCGCAGCATCCAATGTCCCGCTGGCCGCCTCCGTCAACAATGCTCGCAACTGCTGCAACCGCTGCTCAGCCGGGTCCTGCACCAAGACGAAAGCCTGCTGCCGCTGACGTTTCTGCGTCCACAGAATCAGACCCAGACCCAGTACCCAGAGCACCCCCAGCAGCGACATCAGTGACTGATAACCGCCCACCCAGAGACCACCGGTCGGAGGCGTCGGCGACAATGTCAGTCGATCCGGCGGCAACACGGAGGTCACCGTCACCAGCAGCGACGGCAGCTCGGCCGCTGAACTTCCGTCCTTGCGCCGCAGGCTGCGGCTGAGATCCAGCGGGCCAGGGCGAAATCCAGTCCACGTCAGGTCATAACGAAAACCAGCACCGTGCGGATACACCGCATCGATGCGAATCACCACATCCCGATCGGCCGGATTGCCGTCGTCCACCGGCTGTAACTCACTGCCGGGGAAGTACACCTGCGTGATCACACCGCGCAT
>CAITYU010000051.1 GCA_903896675.1 uncultured Planctomycetaceae bacterium | reverse complement strand
CTGCAGCAGATGGACTCGCCAGCTTAACCCCGCTTTTGATCCCTTGAACTGTTTCCAGTTCGGAAAACAGCCGTTCATGTCGTGAAAGGTTGAGAAGGCTTCCGCCAAATCTGCCACGGCCTGCTGGTGAGACTGAGGCGATGGTGTTTCGGGGCTGCGGAATTCACTGGCGAGATTTTTGAGGTCTGGCTGAAGTTTGGCCAACAGGGTATTGATGCTGACGGGGCGGGGGACCGTCAGGCTGACAACTCCATCCTGCCGGGCAAAAGCTGGAGCCTCGAGGAGCTTCAGCAGAGTTGCTGCCAGCATTCCTGATCTGAGCGAGGCACCATGCGAGTCGATCTCGTCAGGTGTTTGCTGCAGGAGCTCCGAGGTTTGGCTGATGAACTGGTTGAAGCGATCGGCCTGACCGATGTCGTCGAAGGTAACTTTCAGTTCCAGCAGGTTGGGACTGTTTCCGGTGGCATCCAGCAGCAGGGTGAATTGCTTCTGCTGGATGACATGGGGCGTTGCCGGCTGGTCATCACTGGCGGGTTGTCTGAGTACTGCCTCGATGCCTGAGACATCTCCAACGGCAGCAAGCTCCCCGGTGGTCAGCAGTTTTTCCAGTTGCTGTCGCAGCGTCGATGGTTTTGCTCGAGGTGCCAGCATCAGTTGCAGACTGTCTGCGTTGGAGATCAGCAGAGTGCGATTGTCCGGGAACACCGCTGTGCTGTGAGCATTGATGCGATAACCGGTGAGACCGGCAACTGGCTGCTGGGTGGCCTGCAGACTGCCCAGAATTCCGGTCAGAGTTTTCTGTGGATCGATGTCTTCGGTGAATCGGATCAGCAGTCCCGGTGGAATCTGAGATCCGTGGGGAAGCCAGCGGAGGGGCAGTGTCCAGTGCCCGTCGGTATGCCGGAGCAGCCAGCGCCAGTATTCCGGTGTCTCGCTTCGGTTCACGGTGAGCGTGTTGCCACTGGCCATGCAGACTGTGATTGCCAGCGCATCTCCGGCGAAGGAGCGGACCGGATCGTTCATGTCTGTTTGCAGTCCTCCCGGTTTCGTCCAGATATCAGCAGTTCCGGGGTCAGCCACCACGGCCAGAACGGTGGATTCCGGGCTGTCAGTGATGGAGTCCAGTGTTGGAGGTTCTGTTCCGCTGAACAGGGTGCCTTCACCCACAGGGATGTGAACGCTGGTTCGACCGGGTTCATTGATGCCGGTGACCTGGAATACTTCCGGCATCTTTTCAATCAGAGTTTTATTGTGATCGCTGTCCCAAGGCTCTTCAAGGCGGAACTGTTCGTACAGTTCCTGCCGTTCCAGATACGGCAGCAGGTGCACTCGCCAGCTGAGTTTGCCTTTGGATTTGCCGCAGCCGTCTTCATCCGGAAAGTAGCCATGTTCCTCATAAAACGAGATCATGGCCTGTCCGACGGACTGTTTGCCGATGAATTCTTCCTGGCGGGTGCTGTGCCGGGAATTCTGCTGCTGGATCAGACTGAGCGTGGGTTGATCGAGCAGGACCAGCAGTTGTTCAATTTTCAGCGGATCGAGTCCTGCTGCTTTTGTCATGGCCCTGCTGATCTGCTGCGGCAGGTCTTCGGCATCGATGGTTTTGAGAGTGGTCTGCAGAGCTTCTGTGGTGAGCAATTGATGAGGGCGGACAGCGATGGCCAGCTGGATCTGGTCTGGAACGTATCGCCCGAGTGTTGCAGCGTCGGCAGTGGCTGGCTGATTTGATGAACCGGAGGAATCTGGCTGCTGAGCCCCGAAAATTGTGCTGCAGCAGCACGCGGTCATCAGCAGGTGCAGCCGAAGGAGCAGGCGAATCATGGTGAGTACCTTGCAGGGGGGGGCAGAGGGGACGACGGCAACATTCTGCCTTTGTTGCCACAGTGCAGCGGGGCACTGTGGCATCCTACCGCTTTGATGGTTGCGTGCAAGTTGCGGAGTGTGTCGGGCGTGACAACGGCAACTGAAGCTGGGATAATTCCTCGGAACCTGTGATCGAATGCTGCACCTGCAAGGGGACTTTGAATGGAATTGCCAGACCCGGTTGAGGTTTATGTACCGGCCTCCAATATTGAAGCACACCTGATCGAGGATTTGCTGCGCAGCCACAACATTGCCGCCGTGGCTGTGGACGATGTATCCGCTGTGGGAACCTGGTGGGGTGGCAGTCTGCCGATGATTCATCATCCGGCGATTTTTGTGGATCGTCAGCATGCCGAGGCTGCTCGGGAGCTGCTGCGGGAATATGAAACGCAGAGGCAGCGGCAGAGACAGGCTGTGGTGGCAGGGGACCCGATTGAGGTGACGTGTGAGGCGTGCGGTGCGGTCAGCACGTTCGCTCCGGAACTCAACGGTACGACTCAGCAGTGTTCAGCCTGCCTTGCGTTTGTCGACGTGGGCGAGCTGGACTGGCCCGTGGATGTGGGCGAGCCTGAGGATGCTGAACCGAATCAGGATGGTGCGGGTGAGCCCTAGATGACCGTAATGATCACCTGGTCGTGGCCGCGAATTCCGGCAGCAGTTCGCTGAGGATTTCGCGGATGTTCTGACGGTCTGCGGCGGACAGGTGTGAGTAGCGGGGGGCGGGAGTGGGTTCGGTCAGGACGTTCTGCAGCCTGGTCAGCACTGCGGATTTCATTTCCGGGTGCAGGGCCTCGAATGCCGGTGACAGGATCAGATAGCTGCAGGGGTAGCGAAACATGCGGGTCTGCATGTCGAGATCGCGGAGCGAGCGTCCGTGGCTGTCACGGGGGCCGGTGGCAGCAAAGTGTTCAGCGAAACCTGAGGTTCCGGTAATTGTGGCGGTGAGGGGGGCTTCGTCACACAGCAGCAGTGCTTCCAGCAGTTTGTCGGCGGCGCTGCTGATGCGACGCGTGGTGCTTTCAAGGCGTGTGCCGGCAGGGTTCTGCAGGGCAGCGTTCATGGTGGTTTCGTAGTGCAGAGCTTCACGCACCGCAAAGCTGGCTCGAGTGATGCGGTTGTGCACCAGAATCTGATGTTCGAGGACCATCAGTGCTGC
This sequence comes from uncultured Planctomycetaceae bacterium, assembly GCA_903896675.1. Lineage (GTDB taxonomy): Bacteria > Planctomycetota > Planctomycetia > Planctomycetales > Planctomycetaceae > SXXK01. The sequence goes on along the minus strand of CAITYU010000051.1, from coordinate 32,320 downwards.
GATGTCGCTGTGACCGCTGAGATAGCGAGTGGTGGGAAACAGATCGGTCAGTGATGTGCGATTCAGGCCTTTGGTATTGTCCAGTGGGCCGTTGGCTTCGGCTTCCGTGACGATCAGATTGCCCAGATGTTTCTGGTTGCCGTGTGTTCCGGTCACGTACCAGCCGCCCCAGCGGTCGGGGACGGGGGTGGTGTGGTTGACGTTGCGACTGCCGGCGGACAGCAGTGGCTGGCCGTTGCGATCGGTGAGCAGAGAGCGTGCGAGGTGTCCTGGGACACCGTCGGTGCGGGACGAGCTGTGGCAGACGAGGCAGTTGTCGGTGTGCCGGACGAATGCGGGGGTCGGTCCGGAATCCTGCTGGCTGAGTGTGTAGAACACGGTTCCCAGCAGCGGGTCAACCGCTGAGAGTTCCAGCACATCACCCTGCTGGCAGAATCCCACGTAGACGTCATCGTTGAAGTAGAGTGCGCGGGGGGTGCGTGGAGAGATGCGTCGCAGTTGCAGGCTGGTTTTGGAGAATACGAGTGACTGTGACTGAACGGGTATCTGCAGTTCGTGCAGCAGGGATTTCAGGTAACCGAATTCGGGGTCCCATGAAAGCTGTGACTGCTGGTTTTGCAATCGCTGTTGCAGGCGACTGACGGGGTTGTCGGGAGTAGAGCGACTGTATTCGATCGGCGGATCTTCGAAGTCATCCTGACCCTGCAGTGGGCCAAGGGTGGGGCAGAGCAGACAGAGCAGCAGCAGTGTTCTGCGACGGGTCATGAGCATGCTCCGCGGGAAAGTACGGTGACTGACGCATCAGCATCGGCAAAACAATAGCGGATTGCAATGTCCGTTTTGCGGCTGTGTGCATGTTTTCCTGAGAATTCGTGGTGTGTCGGTTATTGTGCAGAAATTCCGGGTTGGTGGAAATCGCGTGGGTTGACTGTCCGGCGGTGGTTTGCAAGGCTGCGGGTGGTGATGAGTGCGGGCGACGGCCTTTTGTCCAGAGCGTCAGTGTTGTCCGGGCTGCGAAGTGTGTTTTTGGGGGGATTCGATGAAATTTCGCGTGGCAAGTGCGTTTATGGCGGCGATTGCAGGATTGTTGTGTGGTGGTTCGGTGGGGGCTGAGTTGAAGAACGGTGAGACGGTGGTTTTTCTGGGTGATTCGATTACTCAGGCGGGAGCAGGTGAGACGGGGTATGTGACGCTGTTTCGGCGGACGCTCGAGGTGACTCGACCGGATTCCGGGATTCGTGTGATTGGTGCCGGGATCAGTGGCAATCGTGTGCCGGATCTGCAGCAGCGACTGGACCGGGATGTGTTGTCGCACAAGCCATCGGTGGTGGTGATTTACATTGGTATCAACGATGTGTGGCATACGAAGAGTGGCCGGGGGACGTCGGCAGACGTGTATGAAGCGGGCCTGCGGGAGCTGGTGCAGCGTTGTCGTGCTGGTGGTGCGCGCGTGGTGTTGTGTACTCCCAGTGTGATCGGCGAGAAGACCGACGGGAAGAACGAGCTGGACGGGTTATTGGATCAGTATTGCGGGATCAGCCGGAAGGTGGCTGCGGAGACGGAGTCGACGCTGGTGGATTTGCGGGCAGCGTTTCTGGGGTATCTGCGTGAGTACAACACAGCGAATGCTGAGCAGGGTGTGCTGACGACGGACGGCGTGCATCTGAACGAGTCGGGTAATCGTTTTGTTTCGGTGCGGATGCTGGAGGGTGTTGGTGAGATTGCTGCGAAAAAGCGAGTTTTGCGGCATGTGGTGTTGTTTCGGTACAAGCCGGAGGTGACAGCGGCGCAGTTGGACGAGATCAACCGGGCGTTTCAGGATCTGCAGCGGCAGATTCCGGAAGTGCGGGATTTTGAGCGTGGAATCAACAACAGTCCGGAGGGTTTGGCGAAGGGGTTTACTCACGGTTATCTGATCACATTCGGGTCTGAGGCGGACCGTGATGCGTATTTGCCGCACCCGGCGCACAGGAAATTCGTGGAAATGCTCGGTGGGAAGCTGGAAGAGCCGTTTGTTTTCGACTACTGGACGGTGGAGTAGTCGTTCCGAATTCAGCATACGGGCAAACGCAGCCTTTTCCTGACAGGCTCCGGGCAGTAGAATCCGGGGCTTCGGTCCCGGACTTTCACCGGCAAACAAGGAATCAGCAATGCAGGTTTCCATCACCTGTCGACACGGCCAGATCCGTCAGGATCTTCGCGAGTACATTACTCAGAAGTCAGAAAAGCTGCTGCGGTATCTGGATACTGTCAGCGAGATTGATGTGACACTGGAGTTTGAGGGGTCTCGTGTTGACGTTGAGATGCTTGTGGAGATTGAGGGATATCACAGTATTGTGACGCATGTGGAGGGCGAGGATTCTCGAGTGACCTTTGACAAGGCTTTGCACAAGATGGAGCATCAGGTGCACAAGTACAAGGAGAAGCACCGGGATCGTCGTCATGCAACATCGGTCTCTGACGCTGCTCGTGCGGCGGAAGAGAAGGGCGAATCGGCTGGCTGAAATCTAACCGGCAGTGGTCTGACGAAAGAGTGTTGAGTCAGGCCGGGAGTTCTGCCGTGTGGTCTAATTTCTCTGCCGGGTCACTGGTGGGGTCTGCGTTTATCTCTGGAACACAACGATCATGAAACTGACTGAGTTTGTCATTAAGGAAGCGATCCTGCCAACTCTGAAGGCGACCAGCAAAGAGGCGGTCATTCGCGAGATGGTGGCCAGTCTGAAGGCTTCGGGAACGATCAGTGCCGAGCATGAAGAGGCGGTGATTGCAGCGATTCTGAAGCGTGAAGAGCTGGGATCGACCGGGATTGGCAATGGGGTTGCGGTGCCGCACACAAAGCATGCTTCGGTAGAGAAGCTGTCGGCGACAGTCGCAATTTCTCAGGCTGGCGTGGACTTTGCCAGTCTGGACGGCGAGGACGTGTTCATTCTGTTTATGGTGGTGTCGCCGCCGGATCGTCCGGGCGATCATCTGCGTGGACTGGAGAACATTTCGCGTCATTTGCGCAGTCCGGACTTCTGCAAGTTTCTGCGGCAGTCGTCAAACACGGTCGACATCTGGGATCTGTTGGTTGAGCGTGACGAGTCTGAGCGCGAATCCTGATCGGAAGAGCGTGCGGCTGTTTGCTGTGTGACTTTTGATTTGCATGTGAGTCATTGATGTCAGAGCTGGTGCAGACTGTGCGCCGTGAGGTGACGCTGACGATTGAGAACGGACTGCATTTGCAGCCGATTTCGCAGATTGTCCGCTGCGCTCAGTCATTTGCTGCCGCGGTGACATTTCTGCACGAAGGGAAGCGTGCCGACGCGAAGTCGGCTTTCGATCTGATGTTACTGGGCGCCGAATGTGGTGCTCGGCTGACGGTCGAGGCCAGTGGTGCGGACGCGTTGGCGGCGTTGGCGGCGATTGCGGCCTTGTTTGAAACCGGCTTTGGTGTGCTGGAAGCCGGGGGCCACTGAAACTGTTGTCGTCACAATCGCTGCGATCCGCAGAGTTCTCGCAATCCCCTGTTTCTCTGACTTTTGCTGCTGTTTCCAGCCCTGTGTGCTGTCAGCAGCATTTTTTCGGCACTATTGTGGGGTGATATCGAACAACCCATGTGAAGCTTCATTGCCTTCCACAATTGGTGCATTTACGTTATGTCTCCTGAGACAATCGCTGCCCGCCCCGATTGCTGCCCCGATCTGCTCCGCAGACGCTCCGAAGAAGCCGTCTCGGCTTCCATTCACCACGCCGCACTCGCCCAGCAGTATCTCACGCTGGCTCAGAAATTCACCGCGCTTGCCGAGCATGTGGCAGGAGGTGTGGACGGTCTGCAGCATGTGGCGGTGCAGCTTGAGCGCGAGGCCTGTGCCCCGGGGGCTGCCCCGGCAGTCCTGCCTCCAGTGCCACGGCCGCCCCCGCAGTCACCGCCGCTGCAGTTAGCCCCGCCCGCTTCCGGGCCACGGCAGATCTTTCCCCAATCAACTGAACCAGCAGAGGCTCAACCCGCAACATCTCAACCAGCAACATCTCCGCCATCAGCAAATCAGCCATCAGCAAATCAGCCAGTAAAGCCTCGGCCGGTTCCTGCGGAATTCCATGCTCCGCCTGCGCGAGTTCCGCTGCAGGAACTTGCAAAGGCTGAGCAGCAGGTGCGGGGGGCAGTCACGCAGCCCGGCCAGCAGCCGCGGGAAAAGTCTCTGCCGCAGCCGGCAGTACGGCGAGTGCAGAGGCGGTTTTCGCTGCGGTCATTTCTGGAACGTGTGCGGCTGGCGGGCACCGAACAGGCGGGGCGAGTGAAAGTAACGGCACATGCGGCGGATCTGCGTCCCAGACTGCGGAAGGCGTCCGAAGAGCTGGTGGAGAGTTTGCGGCAGGGGCGTCGTCCGGCGTCGATCAGTTCCGTGATCACTTCGCTGGCAGTGCTCCTGATGGCTCTGGGGCGGATCGAGTTCACCGAAGAGCTTCCATTGCCGCCACTATCGGCCAGTTTCAGTGGCGTGGAGGAAGCGGAGGATCCGGCGCAGGTGCTGGACATGCCTTTGGAGATGCCGGGCGAGCAGCAGTTGCAGCCGACTGATCAGCCCGTGGAAACGCCTCCGCCGGAACTCGCGGAAACCCTGCCGGAGCCTGAGACATTGCCGGAGCCTGAGGTGGAACTGCAGCTGTCGGAGCCGGAGGAGCCTGCGGAGCCGGCGGCGGAGCCTGCGGAGCCGGCGGCGGAGCCTGTCGCTGAGGCTCCGGCACTGCCGGAATCACCGGTGGGTACGGCACCAGCGGTCAGCAAATCCGCCGGGCCGGCGCTGGCGGAATCGCGTTCGGGGGCTGCGCGGCAGCAGATGCTGATGAAGTACGGCGGTACTGCCGGCAGTGAATCGGCCGTCAGCAGGGCGCTGGAGTGGCTGGCGGGACGGCAGCGTGCGGACGGCAGCTGGGATTTTGCTGATGTGGGGCCCTGCAGCAGTCCGGGCAGGATCAGCAATCCGATTGGTGGCACAGCTTATGCCCTGTTGCCGTTCATGGCCGCCGGGAATACTCACAAAACCGGGCAATGGAAACCGCAGGTGCAGGCCGGTCTGCAGTACCTGACTCGAGTAGGCATCAGTGTGCCGGCGGGTTACGACCTGCGGGGTGTGTTGAATCAGCGGGATGATGATCCGGAACCGAATTATGCGTATTATGTGCAGGGTGCCGCAGTGCTGGCGTTGTGTGAAGCATACGGAATGACAGGCGACAGGCAACTGCGTCCGGTGTGTGAGGCCGCTGTGCGGTTTCTTGTGAATTCGCAGGATCCGCGAGGTGGTGGCTGGCGGTACGTGCCTCAGCAGGCGGGTTCAACGTCCTGCACGGCGATTCAGGTGATGGCATTGAAAGCGGCGGAGAAGGCGGGGATTGCGATACCCGAGACGGTCTGGCGTGGGGTCGGTCTGTATCTGGACAGTGTGGCAGTGGATGGTGAGGGGCGGTATGGGTATGAGGTGCAGAAACGCACCTACGAGGGTTCCGTGACGGCGATGGCACTGCTCAGTCGGATGTACCTCGGCTGTCAGCGTGACGACAAGGATCTGCGCAAGGGTGTGATGCTGCTGGACAGGAAGGGGCCATACGACAATCTGTACTACTGTTATTTTGCGACGCAGGTGCTGCGGAACTGGGGCGGTGAGCCCTGGGAACGCTGGAATGGTCGTCTGCGGGACGATCTGGTGTCGTGGCAGGAGCAAACCGGGGATGGTGCGGGCAGCTGGGCTCCGCGTGACCGATCGGACTACAGCGTCAGTGGAGGACGGCTGCTGACGACGTGTCTGGCCACATTAACGCTGGAGGTGTATTACCGGTATCAGCCACTGTTACCGGAGGAGTTGGTGATTACGATTGAATGATGGTTTTCAGTTTTCAGTTTTCAGTTGGAAGTGAGCTACGGTGCGGGGGGGAAGTGGGGGCTGGTGTTCACGCATGACGGTTGCGGGGGAAATTCCCGGATCCGGGACGTCAGGGTGCTGCAACTGCTCAATTTCTGTGGAAAACCCCCGTGACTGCTCAAATTCCTCAAGCCTTCTACGAAACTTCTTCGGTTTTCGGCTCGAACAATCCGAACATCAACGCTACACTACGCGGTTCGATTTCCAGCGGCGCTGCCTGCTGTTCACCTGAACAGATGTGGTAAGTTGCGGTGGTATTTTGCTTGTGATGTTGTCTTGGCACGTTGTGTCCCGGTCAGGTGGACTGGTTGAAGGGTGTTTGACTCATGTTTGCTGTGATTGAAGACGGTAATCGTCAGCATCGGGTAGAGCGGGGCTCGTTCCTTTCGATTGACTACCGTGAGGGCGTTGAAGAAGGTTCAGAGATTACTTTTGACAGGGTGTTGCTGGCCAACGGTGGTGGTCCCAGCGTGATTGGTGCACCTTTGATCGAAGGTGCAACTGTGACGGGTCAGGTGAAGATTGCGACCGAGAAGGGCCCAAAGCTCGAGATTCAGCGACTGCGACGTCGCAAGAATTCTCGTCGGCACACGGGTCACCGACAGAAGCACACTCGTGTGCAGATCACTGGCATTTCGATTCCGGGGCTGCAGGTTGTGGCACCGGCTGAGCCGGCCTGACTCTGTCGGGCGATTGGACTTATTGCATCCTGTGCCTGTTACCGCGGTGGTCTGCGGTTCTGTGTGGGCTGGGTGTAGACTGATGGGCGAGCTGTCTTTCGGGCGGCTCGCTTTTTTCTTGCGCGGTGTGGTGTATTGGGCCATAGAACTGTCTGACTTCCCGAATTTCGCAGTGGCCTTCTTTCCGGTCTCGCGATAGGCTGGGGGCGAATCCGGAAAACCGCATGTTTCTGAAGAAGAAACCTATGAATTCAGCTCAATTTGTTCAGACGGCGTGTTGGTCTCTGCTGGTGCTTTTGTGTGCTGCAGGTTGTGGTCGGGACAGTGGGCCGGCGGCGGTAGAGACTGGGAATGTGTCTGCGGCTGCAGCACCTCCGGCATTGGTCCGCACGGAGGTGATTCGTGAGGAGCCTGTCGCTCCTGAATTTCGGGCGACTGGCAACGTGCGTCCTCGTCATTTCAGTGTGGTGGCATCGGGTGCTGACGGAGTGGTGGCAGAGTTTCCTGTTGAGGTGGGTGAGTATGTTCCAGCGGGGACCTTGCTTTCGAAGTTGCGGATGGAGTCGACGGATCTGGAGTTGCAGGAGCAGGAGGCATTGACGGCGGCGCGTGCAGCAGAGCTGGCGGAGCTTCAGACGCCTCGGAAGGAGGACGTCGAGGAGGCTCAGGCGCGAGTGCAGGCATTGCAGGTGACACTGTCGAATGCGGAGCGTCGTCTGGAGGAGTTGCGGGCGTTGAGTCGCCGTGGTGCGGCGACGCAGTCTGAGCTGCGGGATGCTGAGGATGCGTTTGATTCCGCCGAGCAGACTCTGCTGGCGGCTCGAGCGGCCTGTCAGCGGACGGCGTCAGGTGCGCGTGAGGAGCAGAAGCTGCAGGCGCAGTCGATGCTTGAGTCACAGCAGAAGCATGTGGAGTATCTGCGTGCTGAGCGTGAGAAGCGTCTGACGAAGGCTCCGTTTGACGGCTTTGTAGTGGAGGAGCACACCTATGTGGGGCAGTGGCTTTCCAGGGGGGCTCCGGTGCTGACTCTGGCTCGTCTTGACGAGGTGGAGGTGGAGGTGCAGATCGATCAGCAGTACATCGATCAGGTGTCACCGGGACGTGAGGTGAGTCTGCGGATCAGCGGCAGTGGAGTGTCTGCGGGAGAGCGTGCAGCGGACGGTGTGCGGGAGTGGACGGGGCAGGTGGCTGCGGTGGTACCGCGGAGCAACTGGGAGAAGGGTTCGCGCAGTTTTCCGGTGATCATTCGGGTGCGCAACCAGATAGATCTCAGCACCAGCCCCCCGACTCCGGCGCTGCGTGAGGGGATGATGGCGGAGGCGGCATTTCGCGGTGTTTCAGTGAAGGCATTACTGGTACCGAAGGATGCGGTTGTGCGTACTTCACGGGGGGCCTTTGTGTTTGTGGTGAATCCTGTGGAGGAGGGCAAGCCGCTGAGTGTTCGGCAGGTGATGGTGACGCTGGGTCTGGGGACTGGGTTGTGGATACAGGTGCAGGGTGAGTCACTGGCGGCGGGTCAGCAGGTGGTGACCGAGGGTGCCGAGCGACTGCGAGCGTTTCAGACGGTGACAGTGCTGGCGGCTGCTGCAGAGGGAGCGGCCGCAGCGAGTGGCGGGGGTGCTGCCGGGCGGTGATTTGTACCGCGTGTGAGGTTCCGGCGTGGGGTGAATTTGAGCGGTTGGGCGTGCGGGCAGCGTGGTAACACAGCGTGTAATCTCAGTGCAGCAGACGGGTTGGGTGGGGCATGGATCTGATTCGATTTTCCATAGAGAATCCGGTGAAGCTGACGGTGGGTGTCATTCTGGCACTGCTGTTTGGGGGGATTGCCTATCTTGCGACTCCGGTGCAACTGACACCTGATGTGACTGAGCCGGAGATTACGATTTCGACAATCTGGCCGGGTGCCAGTGCTCAGGAGGTTGAGAAGGAGATCGTTGACGAGCAGGAGGAGCAGTTGAAGAGTGTGGAGGGTCTGGAGGAATTTCGGAGTGAGAGTTCCGATTCGATGGGGATGATCACTTTGAAGTTCGGCGTGGGGACCGACCTGGGGGATGCTCGAGCGCGAGTTGCAGAGAAGCTGAATCAGGTGCCGAATTATCCCCCGGATGCTCGTGAGCCAGTGATCTCGACTGCGAATTCCGGGACGAAGGCGATCGCGTGGTTTATTCTGAAGCCGATTCCTCCAGGTCGCGAGGATCTGCGCAACCTGATTGCTCAGGATCCAGCGCTGAAGCAGCCGCTGGAGGCCCTGATGTCGGAGCCTGGTCCGATCAGTCTGCCGAAGGTGAATCTGCTGTCGGAGCAGTACCCGGTGCTGCGAGTGTTTACGGAGGGCCGGAACAATCCGGCGCTGATGCGGAAGTTTGCTGAGGAGTACATTGAGGCGGAGTTTGAGCGGATTGCGGGGATCGCGAATGCGAATGTGTTTGGCGGTCAGGAGCAGGAATTCCGAGTGGAGGTGCATCCTCCGCGTCTGGCGGCACTGGGGATTACGATTGACGATCTGCGAATTGCTCTGGCGGCGCAGAATCAGAACGTTTCGGCGGGCGACATTCCGGAGGGCAAGCAGCGGAATGTGGTGCGTACTCTGGGGCAGTTCACCAGTCCTGAGCAGGTGGGTGAGACGATCATCACGACTCGCGATAATGCTCCTGTGCGAGTCCGCGATGTGGCAGAGGTTGGTGTGGCTTACAGGAAGCCTGACGGCGTGGTGCGTCAGATGGGATTGAATGCGCTGGCAGTGAATGCTCAGCAGGCTCCCAACACGAACGTCAAGGAGATCATGGGGCCACCTCGGGCAGAGCTGGATCTGAATCGTGATGGTGAGATTTCATCGCTGGAGCTTGCCGAGTGTACTCGGATTTACGGCCGTAATCTGCGGATTGCGTGTGAGGAGCTGAATCAGGGGATTCTGGCGACGAAGGGCCTGTACATGGAGCAGGTCTATGACGAGACGATCTATCTGGATTCTGCGACGGCGCTGGTGGAAAGCAACGTGTATTCGGGCGGAGCGCTGGCGGTGGTGATTCTGCTGCTGTTTCTGAAGAGTCTGCGGACGGTGCTGATTATTGGTCTGTCGATTCCGATCAGTGTGATCGCGACGTTTATTTTCATGAAGCTGTTTGGTCGCAGCATCAATGTGATCAGTCTGGCGGGGATGGCGTTTGCGGTGGGTATGGTGGCGGACAATGCGATCACGGTGCTGGAGAATATTTTTCGGCACTATCAGATGGGCAAGTCTCCTCGAGAGGCGGCGATCCAGGGGACTCAGGAAGTCTGGGGTGCGGTGCTGGCGGCGACATTGACGATGATTGTGGTGTTTGTGCCGGTGATTTTTGTGCAGGGGCAGGCGGGGCAGTTGTTCAAGGACATTTCGCTGGCGATTGCCTGTTCGGTGGGGATTTCGCTGATTGTCAGTATTACGGTGATTCCGGCGGCATCGGTCTGGCTGCTGGGTGGGCTGAAGCTGGAGTCGCTGGATTATGACATGAGTTTTGGTCCGACGGGATTGTTTGGTCTGGTGCGGAGCAGTCACTGGCTGAACGAGCGTCTGGCGGGCGGGATGAAGCGCCTGATGTCGGCTCGCGGCAGCTGGTTGTGGCGACTGCTGGTGGTGGTGTTATTCAGTGCGGGCAGTGTGTGGGCGAGTCTGCTGTTGTGGCCGGCCACGGAGTATCTGCCGAACGGGAACCGCAATCTGGTGATTGCCATCCTGTTGCCTCCGCCCGGGTATAACATTGATCAGATGATTTCTCTGGGGGACAACATTGAGCGTCAGTTAGCGCCTTACTGGACGGGGGAGGCGGTTCCGGGAAGTCCGCGGATCAACGACTTCTTCTTTGTGGCTCGCGGTCGCATGCTGTTTCTCGGTGCGAAGGCTGTTGACGAGCTGCGAGCGGGGGAGTTGATTCCGATTCTGGCTCGGGCGGCCGGATCGCAGCCTGGGGTGATACCGATTGTCAGTCAGTCCAGTCTGTTTGACAGTGGATTGACGGGCGGCCGTTCGATTGATCTGGAGATCACGGGTCCGGATCTTGAGGAACTGGTGCAGGAGGCGCAGAAGGCATTTGGGTTGAGTATGGCGGCGTTTCCGATGACCGAGGGCAATCAGCTGCGTCCGATTCCCGGTCTGGATCTGTCCAGTCCTGAGCTGCATGTGGTACCTCGTGCGGAGGAGTGTGCGGAGCTGGGAGTGACGACGGCATCGCTGGGCTACGCCGTGAATGCTCTGGTGGACGGGGCATTTGCCGGGGAGTACCGGCATGAGGGGCGGAATATTGATCTGGTGATCTGCGGTGCAGCAGACTTTGCCGCGCATTCGCATGATCTGGACAATCTGCCGATCAGAACGCCGAATGGCCAGACAGTGCGGTTGTCGGCGGTTGCGGACGTGCTGCTCAGTCGTGGTCCGGAGCAGGTGAATCATTCTGAGCGTCAGCGTTCGATCACGATCCAGCTGACTCCGGCGCCGGGGATTCCGCTGGAAGCTGCGATGGTGAAGATGAATGAGCGGGTGCAGAAGGTGCTGATGGAGAGTCCGCGATTTCAGAGTGGTTTGTATCAGATGCGTCTGGCGGGCACTGCGGACAAGCTGGCGGACACGTGGTATGACCTGAAGTGGAATCTGCTGCTGGCGCTGCTGCTGAGTTATCTTCTGATGGCGGCATTATTTGAGTCGTTTGTGTATCCGCTGGTGGTGATGATCAGTGTGGCACTGGCTCTGGTGGGTGGACTGGGCGGGCTGCGGGTGATGAATATTTTTCAGATGCAGCCGTTGGATATGCTGACGATGCTGGGGTTTGTGATTCTGATCGGGACGGTGGCGAACAACGCGATTCTGATTGTGCATCAGGCGTTGAATTACATGCGTGAGGAGGGGATGCCTCCGGTGGAGGCGGTCTGTGAGACCGTGAGGACTCGCATGCGTCCGATTGTGATGAGCACATTATCCACGGTTCTGGGGATGCTGCCGCTGGTGGTACCGTTGCCGATTTATGCCGATGGAGCGTGGGTCTGGAGCGTGGGCGCTGGCAGCGAGCTGTATCAGGGCCTGGGGGCTGTGGTTTTGGGTGGGATGGTGGTTTCCACGGTCTTTACGCTGATTCTGATTCCGGCGGGTTTCAGTCTGGTGATGGATGCGCGGGTCCAGGCAGCTCGGATTCTGGCGGCGGTGCGAAGTCGGCTGCGTGGGGGATTGGGCGGTCGAGCGGAGGTATCCGGAAAGGCGTAGGCACTGGCTGGCTGAAGCTGCGGGTGTCTCAAACCGCCGCATTTCTCGACTTTTGGCCAGTTCTGCCCTGGTTGTCGGATGTTTTGAATTCCGCGGAATGCAAGTTTAGGATACGGTTGCGTCTCTGTCGATTACAGGGTGCAGTAATGGTTTTCGGCTCTGTTTGTACTCAGGCAATCAGGACATCAATTTCATGCTGACGATTCCCGTTTCCGGAGCTCTGGATTTCCTTTCGCTGGGTGCATTGATTCATCGGCTGGATCCGGGAGTGATTCCGTTTCGCAAGGCCAGCCAGTGTTCGATTCATGTCAGCGGTGGTGAATTCAACTGTGCGGCGAATCTGGCGGACTGTTTTCGACTGAAAACGGGTATCGCGACGGCGATGGTTGACTATCCGATTGGCGAGTTGATCAGCGAGCGTGTGCGTGCAATGGGTGTGCAGCCGTTCTACAAGCGATTTGCGCACGACGGTGTTCGCGGGCCGAACATGGCGACTGTGTACAGCGACCAGGGCCATGGTGTCAGGGCTCCGATTGTTTTCTACAACCGCAGCAATGAAGCGGCTGGGATGCTGAAGCCCGGCGACTTCAACTGGTCCGAGATCTTTGCGGGGGGTGTTCGCTGGTTTCACAGTGGCGGCATTTTTGCGGCTCTTTCCCCGACGACTCCGGAGCTGATCATCGAGGGCATGAAGGCTGCGAAGGCCGCGGGTGCGGTGACGTCGTTTGACCTGAATTATCGAGCCAAGCTGTGGCAGGTCAGTGGTGGTCTGGACAAAGCTCAGGAAACACTGAACCGGATTGTTGAGCATGTGGACGTGCTGGTGGGCAATGAGGAAGACCTGCAGAAGGGCCTCGGGCTGACTGGTCAGGACGTGGAGTCTCACAGTAAGCTGGACCCGGGTGCCTTTTTCGGCATGATGGAGGAAGTTGCCAGCAAGCTGCCGAACGTCAAGGCTGTGGCCACGACGCTGCGTGAGGTGCATTCCACCAACCGGCATTCGTGGAGCGCGGTGCTGTGGCTGGAGGGGCGTACGTATCAGGCGAAGACGATTGAACTGGACGTGATCGACCGGATTGGTGGTGGTGACGGTTTTGCGTCGGGTCTGATTTACGGGTTGTTGGCGGGCAAGGATCCGCAGACGGCACTGAATCTGGGCTGGGCTCACGGGGCCCTGCTGACAACCTATCCGGGTGACACCACGATGGCGACGATCAAAGAGGTGGAGGCGGTCGCTTCGGGCGGGTCTGCCCGCGTTCAGCGCTGAGTCTTCCGTTGCTGCTGACCAGCATGTGAATTCACCGGACTTTCTGTTTTCTGCGTGGCGACGTTCTCATCCCATCGTTCACGCGGTTTTTTTGCCAGAGGCTGCAAGACTCGATGTCAAAGCACGATATTGGACTGATTGGTCTGGCCGTAATGGGTCAGAATCTGGTCATGAACATGGCCAACAAGGGTTTTTCCGTTGGTGTTTACAATCGCACCACCGAAACGACTCATGAGTTCCTGCAGGGGCTGGGCAGTCGTCCGGCGGGTGTGGTTGAGCCGGGTGCGGCGGATCGTATTCAGGGCTATGACACGCTGCAGGACTTTGTCAGCAGTCTGGCATCTCCGCGTCGGGTGATGATTATGGTGAAAGCCGGCAGTCCGGTGGACGCTGTGATTGATCAGCTCAAGCCACTGCTGGCTGCCGGTGACATCATCATAGATGGCGGGAATGCCGACTATGTGGATACGAACCGCCGTCACAAGCAGTTGGCGGCAGAGGGATTTCGTTTCATCGGCACTGGTGTTTCCGGTGGTGAGGAGGGCGCTCTGAAGGGGCCCAGCATCATGCCGGGCGGGCATCCGGAAGCGTGGCCTTTTGTCAGGGACGTGTTTCAGAAGATCAGTGCGAAGGTGGGGCCGAACAATGACATTCCCTGCTGCGACTGGGTGGGTGAAGCGGGGGCCGGGCATTATGTGAAGATGGTGCACAACGGAATTGAGTACGGCGACATGCAGTTGATCTGCGAAGCCTATTACATTCTGAAGTATGGCGTGGGGCTGTCGAATGCTGAGTTGTACGAAGTGTTTCGCGAGTGGAACGAGGGTGAGCTGGAGAGCTACCTGATCGAGATTACTCGGGATATCTTCACTGTGAAGGACAAAGAGACCGGAGCGGATCTGGTGGATCTGATTCTGGATACGGCCGGGCAGAAGGGTACTGGCAAGTGGATGAGCCAGCACGCTCTTGATCTGGGAGTGCCGACGACGCTGATTACGGAAGCCGTGTTTGCTCGCTGCCTGTCTGCTCAGAAGGATGCTCGGGTGCGTGCGGAGGCGGTTCTGGCGGGGCCGGATGCGACGTTTACGGGTGATCGCAGTCAGTTTGTCAGTGACGTGCGTCAGGCGCTGTATGCGTCGAAGTTATGCAGTTATGCTCAGGGGTATGTGCAGTTGGATGCTGCGGCAAAGGAATTCGGCTGGAAGCTGCAGAACGGTCCGATTGCCCTGTTGTGGCGTGGTGGCTGCATCATTCGATCGCGGTTTCTGGAAGACATCAAGAAGGCTTTTGACAAGAATCCGACTCTGGAAAATCTGCTGCTGGATGACTTCTTTCGATCGGCGATCGAGAAGGCTCAGCCGGCCTGGCGTCGGGTGGTTTCGACGGCGATTCAGCTGGGGTTGCCGGTACCGGGCTTTTCGGCTGCACTGACGTACTACGACGGTTATCGTCGTGGTCGTTTGCCGGCGAATCTGCTGCAGGCTCAGCGCGACTACTTTGGTGCGCATACTTACGAGCGTGTGGACAAACCGCGTGGTGAAAAGTTCCACACGGACTGGATCCGCGAGCGTCGTTTGTCGTAGGGTCAGCAGCGGTCGAGATTTGCGATTCGTGAACGGGAAAGTCCCGAGGCGTTCCGGCACCGGAATTCCTCGGGATTTTTCATGTCTGCAGGCCCCGTGAAATTTGTGACTTGGCAGAAAATGTAGCACAGGCTACAATTCACAGGGTCGAGGATGTGTTTGCGGTGGCGGGATCTGGCTGTCGGTATTGGGTGAGGATCTGCGATGTGGGTTACGGTTGAGGTTGTGAGTGAGTGTGGGTGTGAGGGTGGGGGGAGTGAGCGATGGGTGTATGTCGGCTGATCAGGCTGGTATTGCTGCCGGCGCTGGCATTGTTGGCGCTGGCTGGTTGCGGAAACTCGGGTTCTTCCGGCAGCGGTACCGGGGCGGGTGCTGGCGGGGCGGAGGGTGGTGGCAGATTGTATCGGGTGGTGGCCACGGTTGGGATGGCAGCGGATCTGGTGCGTCGTGTGGGTGGTGGCCGAGTGGAGGTGCAGCAGTTGATGGGGAGTGGAGTGGATCCGCATCTGTACAAGCCGACTCGCGATGACATACGTGATTTGATGTCGGGAGATTTGATAGTGAGTGTGGGTTTGCTGCTTGAGGGGCGGATGGAGGAGACGATCAGTCGTCTGTCTGAGCGTCAGAGGGTGTTGGTTCTGGGATCTTCGATCCCGCCGGGGATGTTGCTGATTGACGAGGAGGGGTCTGGTGGTCACCCGGATCCTCACGTGTGGATGGATGCCTCCCTGTGGTCTCGCAGTGTACCCGCGATTGTGACGGCGTTATCTGAAGGTCAGCCTGAGTATGCGGGGGAGTTTGCCGCGCGTGGAGCTGCTTTGTTGGCGGAGTTGTCCGCGCTGCATGAGTTTGGTGTTGCGTGTCTGCAGTCGGTGCCGGAGGAGCGTCGGGTGCTGGTGACATCGCACGATGCGTTTCGTTATTTCGGCAGGGCGTATGGAGTGGAGGTGCTGGGTGTGCAGGGGATATCGACGGAGTCGGAGGCTGGTCTGCTGCGAGTGAATGAGTTGGTGGATCTGCTGGTGAGTCGGGGAGTTTCAGCAGTGTTTTCGGAGACCAGTGTATCGCAGAAGAACATGCAGGCGTTGATTGAGGGAGCGGGATCGCGGGGGTGGCAGGTGGTGTTGGGTGGAGAGTTGTTTTCTGATGCGATGGGTGAGTCAGGCACATCGGCGGGGACGTATGCGGGGATGCTGGAGCACAACCTGACAACTGTGACTCGGGCCCTGGGTGGTCGGGTGCCCGAGGGCGGATTTGCGGCGTGGCAGAAAGTTCAGGAGGCAATTCGTGAGTGATCAGACATTGCCGTTATCGATTCAGGATCTGACGGTTGCGTGGCATCGCAGGCCGGTGATCTGGGATGTTGAGTTTGACGTGTCACCGGGGCGTCTGGTGGGGATTGTGGGGCCGAACGGTGCGGGAAAGAGTACGTTGTTGAAGGCGGTGATGGATCTGGTGCCGAAGGCGTCTGGTCGAGTGGAGATTTTTGGGCGTCCGTGGCGGGAGTCTCGTCAGCGTGTGGGGTATGTGCCGCAGCGGGAGTCAGTGGACTGGGATTTTCCGGTGAGTGTACTGGATGTGGTGACGATGGGTTTGTATGGCAGGATTGGCTGGTTTGGTCGTGTTCGTCGTGTCCATCGTGAGGCGGCTCGTCGAGCGCTGGAGCAGGTGGGGATTGGGGAACTGGCGGACCGTCAGATCAGTCAGTTGTCGGGAGGTCAGCAGCAGCGCACTTTTCTGGCTCGAGCGCTGGTTCAGGAAGCGGATTTGTACCTGATGGACGAACCGTTTGCGGCGGTGGATGCGGCGACGGAGCAGGCGATTGTGGGAATTCTGCGATCGATGCGTGCTGCGGGTCGGACGGCGGTTGTGATCCATCATGACCTGCACACGGTTCCGGATTATTTTGATTCTGTGGTTTTGCTGAACATGCGTGTGGTGGCGGAGGGTCCGACGCATGAGGTGTTTACTCGGGAGAATCTGGAGCGTACGTATGGTGGTCGTCTGACGCTGCTGGAGGAGGCAACGGAGGCATTGCGGCGTCGGGAGCAGCGGCTGTGAGTGGCTTCTGGCAGGTGGCGGATTTTCTGGTGTCTGTGGTGGCCGATTTCCGGCCTCTGGCGCCGGGCGTGGCTGGCAGTTTTCGTGATCGCCTCAGCAGTCTGCTGTTGTTTGAGCATTATAATACTCGGGTTGTGGTCCTGGGTGCGATGCTGCTGGGTCTGGCGTCCGGTCTGGTGGGTTGTTTCACGCTGTTGCGTCGGCGTGCGCTGGTGGGTGATGCATTGAGTCATGCGACGCTGCCGGGAGTTGGTCTGGCATTTCTGCTGGCGCCTCTGGCGGGGTATGACGGTGGCAATCGTCTGGTGCTGCTGGCGGGTGCTGCTGTCAGTGGTACGGCGGGGGCATTGGCGATTCTTTTTATTCGCAGTCTGCCGCGTCTGAAGGAGGACGCTGCTCTGGGGATTGTACTGAGTGTGTTTTTTGGAGCGGGTGTGGCATTGCTGACGGTGGTGCAGCAGTCTTCGGCTGGTCGTGCAGCGGGTCTGGATCGTTATATATTCGGGCAGGCTGCTTCGATGACGGCCGATGATGCTCGTCTGATTGCCGTGACGGCGGCATTGGCAGCCCTGTTGATTGCCTGCAATTTTCGATCACTGACGCTGTTGTGTTTTGATGAGGGTTATGCGGCGGCTCAGGGGTATTCGATCCCGCTGCTGGATCTGTTGCTGATGTTTCTGGTGGTGTTGATCACGATGATTGGTCTGCAGGCAGTGGGTTTGATACTGATGATTGCGTTGCTGGTGATTCCGGCGGCGGCGGCAAGATTCTGGACGAATCGGTTGTGGGTGATGCTGCTGATTTCCGGGCTGATTGGCGGTCTGTCGGGTTTTTTGGGAGCGATGCTGAGTGCTGTGTTTGCGGATTTGCCGTCGGGTGCGGTGATTGTTCTGACGTGCAGTCTGTTGTTTTTTCTGAGTTTGCTGCTGGGGCGTGAGCGTGGGGTGCTGGTGCGTTCGCTGCGGAGGCGTGAACTGTCAGCGGCGATTGATCGAGAGCATCTGCTGCGTGGAATCTGGGAGTTGCGGGAGTCGGCGGTGGAGTTTTCGGGTTCGGTGGTGGAACGTCGGGCTGCCGGTTTTGAGGAACTGCTGAGTCTGCGATCGTGGAGTATTGGCCGACTGCGGGCTCAGATCCGTCGGGCGTCAGCGGAGGGGCTGGTGTGGTTGAATTCAGAGGGGGCGATTGAGCTGACGCGTCGGGGTGTGATGGAGGCGGAGCGACTGGTGCATCATCATCGGTTGTGGGAACTGTATCTCATTACTCATGCAGATGTTGCGGCGTCACGGGTGGACCGGGAGGCGGATGCGATAGAGCATGTGCTGGAACCGGAGCTGATAGCGCGTCTGGAGCAGTTGCTGCTGCAGCGGCAGCGGAGTGGTGAGATTCCGGCAAGTCCGCATGAGATGGGCGGTTTCCAGTCGCAGGTGGGGTCTGTGGCTTCACCGGAGGGTCGTCAGTCATGACAGATGTGCTGGACTGGACGTGGCAGTATGACGGGGTGATTCTGCTGACGGGGATTCTGTGTGCTGTTGCGGCGTCATTGCCGGGCAATTTCCTGGTACTGCGGCGAACGAGTCTGCTTGGTGATGCAGTGAGTCACGCAGTGCTGCCGGGGATTGCTGCGGCGTTTCTGCTGACTCACAGTCGTACGGGTGCGGTGCTGTTTGTCGGAGCGGTGGTGGCTGGGCTGCTGACAGCAGTATTGACGGAACTGATACGGGACATCGGGTCAGTGGATGAGGGGGCATCGACGGGTGTTGTGTTCACGACGCTGTTTGCTGCGGGCCTGGTGCTGATCGTGCAGGCGGCGGATGCCGTGGATCTGGATCCGGGGTGTGTGCTGTACGGGGCTCTGGAGGACAGTCCACTGCAGACGGTCCGTATTGTCGGCACAGAGATTCCTCGCGTGGCATTGACGCTGGCCGGGGTACTGCTGCTGAACCTGTTGTTTGTGGTTCTGTTTTTCAAGGAGTTGCTGATCAGTTCATTTGATCCCGGACTGGCGACGACGGGGGGATATAGTGCGCGGCTGGTGCATTATCTGCTGATGATTGTTGTGGCGATCACTGCTGTTGCCAGTTTTGAAGCGGCGGGCAATATTCTGGTGGTAGCGATGTTTATTGTGCCACCTTCATCAGCGCTGCTGCTGACGACTCGGCTCAGTCGAATGATCTGGCTGAGTGCTGGTATTGCGGCGATTTCGGCGGTGGCCGGCCATTTCAGTGCGATCGTGCTGCCTCGCTGGCTGGGCTATCGCAGTATTTCCACTGCCGGCATGATGACACTGTGCGCGGGATTGTGTTTTCTGATCGCTGCGCTGTTTTCTCCTTCTGCCGGTGTCCTGACGGGTTGGGTGCGTCGAGTCCGACTGTCATTGAGGATTCTGTGTGAGGACCTGCTGGCACTGCTGTATCGGATCGAGGAGCGTGGTTCGGTGCCTGGGGGTGCGGGCAGGTCCGATGTGTCGAATGGGCAATCGGGCGTATTCGGAGATGCTGGTTTTGAGTATTTGGCGAAAAAGCTGCTCTGCAGTCGTCGTCTGTTGATTCTGGCGGGTTGGATTCAACAGTATCGGGGCAATCTGGTTCGGGAGGGTCCGGCGTGGCGACTGACGGATTCCGGGCGTCGTGTGGCGTCACTGCTGGTTCGTTCGCACCGCCTCTGGGAGTCGTATCTGGCGACTGAGGGCGTGGGTCCGGGGCGAATTCACCGTCAGGCGGAGACACTTGAGCATTACACCAGCGAGGGTTTGCGGAATCGCCTCGATACCGGTGTGGCGGATGGTGCGGTGGATCCTCATGGCAGTCGGATTCCGCGGGAGGACGATTTCAGAATCCCGCCCGTTTCATGACATCGGCTGGTGTCAGTCCCTGTGTGCGGAGGGAGAGTATGGTTTCGGCTTTGTCTCGTTTGGCCAGTCTTCTGCCGTCGGCATCAAGTATCAGCGGGTGGTGGCGATAGACGGGCACGGGTAGCTGCAGCAGTTCCTGCAGCAGTCTGTGCAGGTGTGTGGCATCGAACAGATCGACGCCTCGTGAGACATGAGTGATACCCTGAAGCGCATCGTCATGGACGACACACAGGTGATAGCTGCAGCCGATATCGCGCCGAACAAGTATGACGTCGCCGAGGAGTTCGGGTGTGGCCAGCTGTGGGCCGCGGATCAGATCGGTCCATTCGAGTGGCAGTCGGATGGATTCGAGTGCGGCGCTGAGGTTGAGTCGGAGGGCGAAGGGGTCTCCGCGATGCATGCGGAACTGTCGTTCATCTGTGGAAAGTCGTCGGCATGTACCGGGATAGAGGGGGCCTTCTGATCCGTGTGGGGCACCTCCGGCCGCGGCGATTTCCCGCTGAATCTCCTGTCGTGTGCAGAAGCACGGGTACAGGAGACCTCGCTGCAGCAGTCCGTTGGCGATCTGCTGGTAGTCGGGCAGGTGCTGCGACTGGCGGCGTACGGGAGTTGGCCACTGGAATCCCAGCCATGCCAGATCTTCGAAAATGCCGTTTGTGAATTCTTCCCGACAGCGAGTGAAATCGATGTCTTCGATGCGGAGGATGAAGTGGCCTCCTGTTTCGATAGCCAGCTGTCGGGCGTGGAAAGCGGAGCAGGCGTGTCCGCAGTGCAGTCGACCGGTGGGGCTGGGGGCAAATCGGCTGAGGGTGTGGCTGTTCATAGTGGCGAAGTTCAGGCGAATCCGGGGCAGATTCCGGTGGCTGCAGTATGGCAAAGTTGGCGTTGTTTTGCGAGATTTCTCCGAGGAGTGGTGAGGTTGACACCGGCGATAGCTGAAAAGGTCTGATGTGGCAATGCGACAAACGTGTCCTGCCTGTGGGGCAGGGCTGAATCTGAAGGACGAATTGGCGGGGCGGAAAGTCCGTTGTCCGCGCTGTCAGCAGCCGTTTGTGGTGACTCAGCGGACAGCCGTCAGTGGTGCGGGTGATGTTTCGCTGCCGCCGGATGACATCGAGGTCCTGCGCAGCAGAATACAGCAGTCCTTTCTGGCGACTGCGATCCCGTCGGTTCGCATTCCGGGCCTGTATCGCCTGGGTATAGTGCTGGTATCAGTGCTGATGGTGCTGCTGCCTCTGGCCTACATTCTGCTGATTGTCCTGACGGGTGTGCTGGTTTATCGGCATGCGGTTGAGAACCTGGGTCTGATCGCGTGGTTCAGCAGTGGCCTGTCAGGCAGAAACACTGCCAGGGCTGTGGTCTTCGGAGTGATGGTGTATTTGGCGCCGCTGATAACCGGCTTTCTGCTGCTGGTCTTTATGCTGAAGCCGTTCTTTTCGCGGCAGTCTGAGCATACGGGCAGAAGGACTCTGAAGCGTTCGGATGAGCCGATACTATTTGATTTTGTGGGTCGTATCTGCCGGGCAGTGAATGCGCCTGTACCTTCACGAATTGATATTGATTGTCAGATCAACGCCAGTGCGGGTTTCAGTCGTGGTCTGCTCAGTTTCTTTGGCAACGATCTTGTTCTGACGATTGGGATGCCGCTGGTTGCCGGATTGTCGATGCGTCAGTTTGGCGGCGTGCTGGCTCACGAGTTCGGTCATTTTTCACAGGGAGCCGGAATGCGGCTTTCGTGGCTGATTCGAACGATGAATTACTGGTTTGCGCGTCTGGTGTATGAGCGTGATTCATGGGATGAGTGGCTGGAACGCTGGTCGCAGCGGCTGGATTTTCGCATTGGTTGGGTATTGCTGGTCGCGCGATTCACGGTCTGGCTGGTGCGTCGTCTGCTGTGGGTGTTCATGGTTGCGGGCAACATGATCAGCGGATTTCTGATGCGGCAGATGGAGTTTGATGCGGATCGTTACGAAGCGCGTTTTGCGGGTTCGCGGACATTTGCCCGCACAGCGAGGCAGCTGCATGTGCTGGGGATTTCGTGGAACGGAGCCATGTCGGATCTCAGCCTGCTGTATCAGGAAGAGCGACTGGTGGACAATTTTCCGTCGCTGATTCTGCTGAATTCTGAGCAGATGCTGGAGCGTGGTCAGCGAGCGATTGATGAGGAGATTATTGAGTCGAAGACTTCGGTTTTCGATACTCACCCCTGCGATCGTGAGCGGATTGCCAGTGCGGCGGCCGAGAAGACGGAGGGGATCTTTCAGCTGGAGTGGCCGGCAACGCATCTGTTTCGCAGGTTTGAAGAGTTGTCGAAGGCTGTGACGTGGGATTTTTATCGGGAGATGCTGGGGGCTGAGCTGAAAAAATCGCAGATTCATCCGGTTGGCAGGATGGCTGCGCATCTCAGGGAAAAGCAGGAGACGTGGAAGGCGCTGCATCGGTTTTTTCAGGGGCAGCTGACGCTGTACCGGCCATTCCAGGGACCTGAGGAGGCTCAGAAACCGGTCACGAATGCCGCCGTGGTACTGGATCGTCTGAGAAAATCACGTGAGTCGATGGTTGCGAAGGTAGAGACATTTCGTGAGGCCTGGAGCTTGTTTGATGAATGCGATACGCGGCTGATTGAAGTTCGGATTGCTGAACTTCTGCTGCGAACAGGGATTCGAATTCCGAAGGATGAGTTTTCCGTACCGATGACGACGGAGGAGGAGGTTGCAGTTCTGAAGACGGCGGCCGAGGATCAGCAGTCGAAGGTGCTGCCGAAAGTACTGTCGTTTGAGCAGGCAGCGGCAGCGCGGCTGTATTCAGCGTTGCGGCTGGCGCAGTCACCTGAACTGACGGGTGTCCTGCAGGAGGCTCGTTTTTCCGGTGATGAGATTGGAAAACTGCTGAATGTGTTTCGACTGATCAATGACTGGATAGAACCGTTGCTGATTCTGCGGGACACAAAACTGGCGCTTGGGCGTTTGATTCACCAGCTTGAATCCTCTGAGAATAACGAAAAGCTGGTTCAGCAGATCAAGCGATTCATCGGCAGCATGTTTCGGCAGCTGCAGGGAATTCAGAAGGCCTTTGCGGACATCCCATATCCGTTTGATCATGCTCGCAAGCAGATTTCGGTGGCGGATTTTCTGGTGGAGTCGCAGCCGGACGAGGATGATCCCGGGGCCATGTATGAGGCCTCAGACAAACTGGCTGATCGATTCATGCAGTTGCATACTCTGGTCTTCGGGCGACTGTGTCAGGCGGCAGAGGCGGTTGAAGGATTCTTCGGGATGCCACTGCTGCCGGAGCCACCCGCCAGCGAAGATGAGGATGACGACGATGATGACTGAACCCCAACGGTGTGCCTGCCCTTGACTCTGACTCAATCATTGACAGCCGCGCGTAATGGCCGGGCTGTGTATCGCGAACTGCTGCTGCTGAGCGTACTGGGTGTACTGTCGCTGCTGCCGCTGCTGTCGGTTGTGACTGCGCCGCTGGATCGTATTCCTGTCACGCGCGGTGGTTCGGCGACTGTGCCATTGTTCAATGCGTGGACGATTCTGTGGAATGCCACGAGTATTGAGCGGGGATTTCAGGGGTGGTGGGATGCGCCAATTTTTTTTCCGGAGAGATGGTGTTTTGCCTTCAGCGAGCCGATGCCGCTGACGGCCTGTCTGCAGCCACTGGTCAGGATTTCCGGCTCTGTGGCGCTGGCATACAACTGCTGGCTGGCGGGCAATCTGTTTCTGAATGGCGTGACTGCCTGCTGGCTGCTGAGAGGCTGTGGCTGTGGTTTCTGGTCTGCTGCTGCGGCCGGCTGTGCCATGACGCTGCATCCGCTGCTGCTGACGCAGCTGGAAGTACTGCAGTTGACCTGTCTGTGGCCATCGTTCTGGCTGCTGTCGACTCTGTTGCGTATTGCGACCGTGGCAGCAGATCGTGGGGCGGGTACCAGTCATAGTGTAAGGCTGGTCTTTGAGACTGCGCTGGCGGCGGTTTGTCTGCCAGCGACGTGTGTGCATCATACGCTGTGCTTTGGTCTGCTGCTGATGATTGCTGGATGGGTACTGGTATCGTGGCGGTTCCTTTCGCGGTGGCTGAGTCTGGTGTGTGGAGTTGCATTGCTGGCGTTGCCACCTGTGGCGCTGCTGCTTTGGCCGGTGCAGCAGGTGCTGCAGGAACGGGGATTTGAGCGACGTGAGGAGACGGTCGCCGTCCTGTCGGCTGTTCCTGCAGACTACCTGCGGGCGCCGGAGCAATCCCTGTTGTCGGTGCCGTCACAGCGTGCGGGCCGGCCATGGAATCTGGGAGTCGGCTGGCTGCGAACGGTGCTGGCGATCGCTGCAGTGATCCTCGTGTTTGTCAGTACGGATTTGCCTTTGATGCGGCGACTGGTCCTGAGTCTGAGTTTGCTGGCGCTGGCTGCGGCGCTGCTGTCTCTGGGTGTGAATCTGCAACTGGGGTCGTGGAAGATCTGGTCTGTTCTGTGTGACTGGCTGCCGGGCCTGGTGCAGGTCCGAAGTGCGTTCAGATTTGCGTTCTTTGTTCAGGGAGCAATTATTCTTCTGGCAGGGATTGGTCTGGATCGATTGCAGGATTGTTTTTCCCGGTGCGTCGGCAGCTCCTTCCGGATTCAGCGTGTGGTCGCAGTGAGTCTGGGTCTGATGGTGGCATTTGAATCGTGGTGGGTTGTTCCGGGCCACGTGGAAGTCCAGCGTCTGAGTGCTCGGCAGGGCTGGGCAGAATTTCTGCAGAGTGAGGTGTTGGCGGGTGAGGGAGTGCTGATTCTGCCTTATGTGCAGGGGCACGCGCCGGATGATTTTCAGGCAACGGTCAGGTGGATGATTGACTCTGCGGTGACGGGGCTGAACATCGTCAACGGATACTCGGGCTTTTTTCCAGCATCGCATTTCCAGTTGCAGCGGGAGCTGCGGGGTGGGGGACTGGATTCGTCGGCGATTCGACGTCTGCAGTCGGGCCGAGTGTTCTGGATTGTGGTAACCGACGCGGAATCCGGCAGACAGGCCCGGAAGCAGCCCTTGCTGCGGGAGCGGTGGCGCAGTGCGGATGGTTTCGAGGCGGTGTTTGAACTGGTGGATCAGCGGAGTGAGCAATAGTCGTCTACCAGGCTCTGAGGAGGACAGACCATTTGGCAATCCGGAGTTCCGCGGGTTGTGCTGTATCGGACATTGGCACCCAGAATCCGGCGTTCTGCAGAGCGGTGCGACTGCGTTCAAGGAGCAGTTTGTTTTCTGTTTTTTCGGGACGATCCAGCAGCATCACGGAGCGTCCTGAGCCACTGACTTCCTGGAGCAGGAATTCAGAAATCCAGCCGGACTGCAGGACCAGATCGGCCGAGACCTGAGAGTTTCCGGAGGCAAACTGCCATGCCAGTTCTGTCTGTGGAGCTGCGGCGATGACTACAAGTGCGGAGCGGTCTGCGGAGTATTTCGAGGCGACCAGTTGCAGGCTGGCGAGGACCAGAGGGGCGTCATCGGCGGTGAGTGGAGTTCGGCCGGAGGTGCGGGGGATCAGCAGCATCAGTTGATATGATGCAAGCAGCGAACCCCAGCGTTGCAGAATTTCGGCCTCGGATTCCGCACCTGCTGACAGCAGAACGAGGGGGGCGGGGCGACGTCCTGTCGTCGGGGCGGGAAGAATCACAGTGCAACTGCCCAATCCCTCGATGGGGACTTCTTCGCGCGAGGGTGTGTTTGCGGCATTCTGTGCAGTCTGAGCTTTATTTTCCGTCAGAATCTGAGGGTCGACATCGGGGACTTCCTGGGGGAGTGGTCCGGCAGTCATTTTCAGAGTCTGCACTTCATTGTTCTGCAGGTTTCGCCAACTGAGCGAGATTTCGGTGTCTGACTGCAACCGGAGATCGGGGCTGAGAAACGATCTCAGGCCCTTCAGCGGCCTCTCATTAATGGCAACCAGTTCCGCAGCAGCGGGCAGTCCTGCGAGGGCTGCCGGCGAGCCGGGAATTGTCTGCACCAGCACAGGGGTGTCGGGGGTGGATTGTGGTTTGAGCATTTGCTGGAGGTCCGGACCTGCCTGACCGTCGCGTTTTTCAGGTGTGGCAACAGCGGGCAGGATCACACCGGCATAACCGGCTTCACCGGCGGGAATTCGATCAACAAGTTCGAGGGCAACCTGCAGTGGTTGGCCATCCCGTTGCAGAGTCAGTTCCACGACTTCGCCGGCATATTTTGCAGCGAGCACTTCTTCGAGGCTGCTGAGTCGCGTAATTGGCCGGTCACCGGCCTGAAGCAGTCTGTCACCCGGACGAATGCCGGCTTTGTCTGCCGGAGACTTTGGCTGGACGCGACGAATGGAAACTCTGTCAGAAAACGGGCCCGGCGCTGTCAGCTGCAGTCCTGCAAGTCCGGGCTGAAGGTCCTTTCCGGTCTGCAGTCGTTCGGCGATGAGTATCGCGTCACTCATCGGGATGGCAAAGCCGATTCCGGAATCATACCACTCGATACCGGCTGATGGGTTTCCGCGACCACGGGGGGACAGTGGGACAAGGATTCCAAGGACAGCACCGCTGAGATCAACGAGGGCGCCGCCGTAGTTTACCGGTGAGATTTTGGCGTCCGTCTGCAGAGCGCGTCCGTGAATGCGATTCAGGGCGCTGATGATCCCGGAGGATACCGAGGGTTGTTTGGAGTCATAAAAGCGTCCGAGGGCGATCGCGTGCTGGCCCACCTGAATCTGTGAGCGCGGAACCGTGGCCGGCGGTTGCCAATCAGTGCCTTCTGCCTGCAGCAGTACCAGTCGGCGGACGTGATCGACAGCGACCAGTTTCGCGGCCCGACGTTCGCCGGACGGGGTTTCCACGCTGATTGCAGCAGCCTGGCCCTGGAATGCGAAGCTGCTGGACAGGATTCGGCCTGACTGGGTCACCACGATGCCGGACGTGGTCAGCGAGCTCACGGTATTTCCATCGACTGTCTGCTCGCCCCCGATGACTCGAATTCGCACGACGGAGGGGGTTGCGATATCAACAGCGGCACGGATCTGCTGCCCTGCGTCCTGAGCCGACGCGAGGGAGGCAGGCAACAGAACCAGGATGGTGAGTGCAATCAGTTTCTGCAACGTGTACGAACGATTCATGCTGGCCTTGTCCGAGTCAGGATGTTGCCGGTTCTGGAACGGCAGCATACAGGAGGACGACAGGCCGGAAAAGCGGCAACGACCATGATGCCCCGGATGGCTTCTCGCCGGAAACCGGGGACCACGATCTGCATGCACAGGTGGATGACAGCACCAGTCAGATGGCATCCGTACCGGTTTCTCCGGTACGAATACGCACAACACCATCCAGACTGGAGATGAAGATTTTGCCGTCGCCGATCTGTCCGGTGCGAGCAGCTTCGCAGATGGCGGCAATTGCGGCATCGACTTCGTTGTCGTTGACTACAACTTCCATCTTTACTTTTGGCATGAAGTCAACAGTGTACTCCGCACCACGATAGGTTTCCTTGTGTCCGCGCTGACGACCAAAACCACGCACTTCGGACACGGTCATGCCCTGGACGCCGATGCTGGTCAGCTTCGTCTTGACATCTTCCAGCTTGTAGTGACGGATGACAGCCTCAAGTTTCTTCATGTCTCTGCCCTAACCCCTGTCGATTGGTTACAGTCCCGCAACAGTATTAATGTCTGAGGGTGCTCCTCAGTCCCGGCATCACGATCGTAGGCTGTTTTCGGTGTCGCTACTGTATCACAGCACTGCCTTGATTTTCGGATCGAGGCGGGCTGGAAGGACAGTTTGAGCATGGAAACCACCTACAACCGGCGTAATCTGTGCAGCAAAACTCATGCCGACTAATGGATGGGAAATGTTGGTTGCTGAATTTGTGAGCGAAACGATGTTTTTTCGTTTCGGAAAATCATGAAATTACTCGGGTTGTGCACGCGGAAAATGCATGTGCCTCGGCTGGTTGCCTAAAAAACGGGCGATTTGCAAGTAATGGGGATTCTCAGTTCATGTGGCTGATGAGCATTTTTCTTTTGGGTGTGTTTGCCGGGTGGGTTGCCGTGTTCTGGGCCGCGGGGGTCGCTGAAGAGGCTCGGCCCGTGGGCATCAGGTGGTGTCCAGGTTGCGGGGGGCGGACAAATTGGCGTGGCGTGATGTTTTCGATTGGAGCGAATTGTGGGGCGTGTGGGAAGCGATTGTCGAGGTTTCCGTGGCTGGCCGCGTTTTGTACGGGAGTATTATTCCTGGCTTTTGCGTGGGGGTTGGAGCGGGGTTGTCAGACCGTTTCGGAGGTCCGGCCCTCGCAGCCCGTCTGGCAGGCCCGTCTGCCTTTTCATCTGTTATTTTTGTTCTTGCTTGTGACGGCGGTCGTTTCAGACCTGATCGACTATGTGATTCCTGATCAGATTGTGCTGACGGGGTCTGCGGCCGCGGTGGTGCTGGCTGTTTTCAGCGGTGATCTGCAGATGATCCATGTCTGGGTGGATTGGAGTGATGAATTGGTGCAGGTTTATGGGCCATACCTGCCCCAATGGATGAAGGATCATCAGCATCTGCATGGTTTGGTGTGGAGTGTGTCAGGTTTGGTGGTGGGCGCTGGTCTGGTCTGGCTGGGCCGGATTGCCGCGAACGGGATTCTGGGCTTTCCGGCGATTGGCTTTGGCGATGTCACACTGATGGCCATGATTGGTGCCTTCATGGGCTGGCAACCTGTGTTGTGTGTGCTGGCAGTATCACCCATTGTGGGGATTGTTCTGGGGCTGTTGGTCTTCGTTGTGACGGGGCGAGGTTTTATGGCATTTGGTCCCTGTCTGGCAGCCGGGGCAGTGGTAGTCCTGTTTGCGTGGCAGGCGATCTGGGAGCAGCAGGGGTTGCGGATCATTTTTGGGCACTGGCCCACATTTGTGGGGCTGATTCTGGGGGCATTTGTTCTGTACTGTCTGCTGTTGCTGCTGGTGCGTATTTTCCGTTCAACGCCGGCCAGTCGTCTGCGATGAGTTCATGTGAGTTCCGTTTGACCGATCAGCGTTCGCACCAGCGTTTCTGCAGATCAGCGAAAGCGTCGACGCGACGATCGCGGAAGAAGGGCCAGTGTGTGCGAGCGGTGTTGATCAGGCTGAGATCACATTGGACGTGCAGTGTGGCTTCTGTTTCGTGATCTGCCTGTGCGAGCACATTTCCGTAGGGGTCAGCCATAAAACTGCCTCCCCAGAACTGAATCTGTCCTTCCGGGCCGACTCGATTGGGAGCTCCGACAAAGAGTCCGTTGGCGATGGCGTGGCTGCGCATCATGGTCTGCCATGCGGAATACTGGCTGGCTCCGTAGACGTCTCGCTCGCCCGGAATCCAGCCAATAGCGGTGGGGTAGAACAGCAGTTCAGCGCCCTGCATCGCTGTCAGGCGGGCCGCTTCGGGGTACCACTGGTCCCAGCAGATGCAGACGCCAATGCGGGCGTAGCGTGTGGGGAACGCGAGGAAACCGAGATCGCCGGGAGTGAAGTAGAATTTTTCAAGATACAGCGGGTCATCGGGAATGTGCATTTTGCGGTACAGTCCGGCGATACTTCCGTCGGCATCGATGACAACGGCGGAGTTATGGTACAGACCGTGTGTGCGACGTTCGAACAGTGGTACGACAATGACAATCTGGTGTTCTTTGGCGATTTTCTGCAGGGCTGCAGTGGTGGGGCCAGGAATTGGTTCGGCCAGCTCAAACCGCTCGTGTTCTTCGGCCTGGCAGGGGTATTGGGTATTGAAGACTTCCTGCAGGCAGACGACCTGCGCTCCGGCCATGGCGGCATCCCGGATTCTGTCGATGGAACGCTGCAGATTGATGTCCGGCTCGGGCACACAGGTCATCTGGCAGAGGGCAGTTCGAATCTTCGGTTGGCTGGCCATGGAATTACTTCGCGGAAAATCGCAGCGGGAAAAATGAGGAAAGTCTTCAGTCTGTGATAATACTCAATTGGGAGCGACTGGCGTAGTTTGTGGGCGGGATTTTGGTTTGAGGGGATTCGATTTCGTCGGGCGACTTCACGGCGTCGTAAAAACAGGCTGTAATACCTTCATGAACTATCTTGCGCATGGTTACCGCTTTCTGGACTCGCCACTGATGCTGGCCGGGACGGCTGTGCCGGACTGGCTGAGTGTTGTGGATCGCAGTGTGCGTATGCGCAGCCGTCGCATTCGTCCGCAACTGGATCAGCTGGACGGGGCAGTTCGGAGTATTGCAGAGGGAACGCTGCAGCATCTTGCGGATGACGATCTGTTTCACAGCAGTGCTGTGTTCCAGAAGCTGGAGTCGGCGTTGTCTGCCGGATTTCGCCAATTGATGCCCGATCGCTTCGATCACCGACCGGCATTTCTGGGGCACATTGTTGTGGAGTTGCTGCTGGACTGGTACATCTCGGTCCGGCATCCCGGCATTCTTGATCAATGGTATGCGGCGCTGGAAACTGTTTGTCCGCAGCAGATCCAGTCGGCGGTCAATCTGCTGTCTCCGCGACAGACCGAACTGCTGGCGCCTTTTATTCGTCGATTTCTTGAGGCGCGAGTCATGCATGACTACGCCGATGACGATCGCCTGCTGGTTCGCTTGAATCAGGTCCTCCGGCGAGTCACACTGGAACCACTGGAAGATCATTTTCTGGCGGTTCTGGCTGAGGGGCGTCAACTGGTGTACCGACATGGTGCGGATCTGCTGATGGCAGTCGAGGGTGAATCAGCAAGCCGGGCAGGGCAGTGAGCATTTCAAAGGAAACTGAGGCAATGAAAAGAATTGTTCTGGCGAGCGTGTTGTTGTTTGGTGGAGCTGTCGCGGTGTCAGCAACTGCCGATGAGAAGGCACCCGGTTTTACGGCACTGCAGGCCGACAGGGCTGGTGCGGATTACGGGTTTCAGGGCGAATATACCGGCAAGATTCGTTCGAATGACACAGAGGTGCAGTTAGGGCTGCAGGTAATTGCTGAGGGGCAGGGGAAGTTCGCGTGGGTGGCGTGGATTGGCGGGCTTCCCGGAGCTGGCTGGAACGGGGAATCGCCACTGCGGGGTGCTGGTGAGCGCGAGGGTGATGCTGTGGTGCTGAAGGCGGACACTGGCCGCGGTGAGATTCGCGCGGGCAGCGTCAGCGTTTACAACAATGAAAATGTCCGAGTGGCCGAGCTGACACGAGTGCAGCGGACGTCTCCAACCCTTGGCCGCAAGCCACCGGAGGGCGCACTTGTGCTGTTTGATGGAACATCTGCCGACGAATTTGAAGGCGGGAAACTGTCAGACGACAAATTGCTGATGCAGGGCTGCACCAGTCGCAAAAAGCTGGGTTCCGGTGAACTGCATGTCGAATTTCTGCTGCCGTGGATGCCGAATGCTCGTGGTCAGGGGCGAGGAAACAGCGGGGTATACCTGCAGGGGCGTTACGAAGTGCAGGTGCTGGATTCCTTCGGGCTGACCGGTGAGCAGAATGAATGCGGCGGAATTTACTCGATCAGCAAACCCCTGCTGAATATGTGTTTTCCGCCACTGACCTGGCAGACGTATGACGTGCAGTTTCAGGCAGCGGAATTCGGGACCGATGGAAAGAAGAAAACCGACGGGCTGATCACGGTCCGTCATAACGGTGTGGTGATACATGAGCAGATTAAGCTGACGCATGCGACAACGGCGGCCCCGGTTCCGGAAGGCCCTGATGCTGGTCCGCTGTACCTGCAGGATCACGGCAATCAGGTGCGTTACCGCAACATCTGGTTCAATCCAGCGAAGCCGTAAGACTGTCGAGGCAGGGTGCAGAGCCAAAAAAGTGAGACGCGTGTCGACTGTGTCGACACGCGTCTTCTGTTGTCTCCGGCGTGCAGTTTTCAGCCCAGATCAGCCTGAATGTCCACCCAGCGTCGTTCATCGAATGAGACAAGCACGGAATCAGCGACAGCCTGTGCCAGTGCACCGTCGTGAAATCCGGGAACCGCATCGCGACCTTCGATAATGGCGGAGGTCAGTTCATAGACGAGGTCGTACCGGAAGACTGTGCTGGGCTTGCCCTGTGACGGATCGCGCGGGCTGCCGGGAGCCTTCAGGAATTCTTCAGGCACTGGCAGCTTTTCAAGATCACGTCCGTTGCGGGCCAGAATGATGTTGTTCGGATCAGTCAACTGATAGGCGGCAGAGCCTTCGCTGCAGTTGACTTCCGCCCATTCGTATCCGACGCCACCATTGTTGTGACCCTTCATCAGGGTACTGCCTTCCCACACTCCCACTGCACCGTTTTCGAAGAAGCCAATCAGGCTGGACCAGTCATCCACTTCAGAGGGCGGGCAGGGGCGTCCATCTGCGGTGCGGTCACGTGGAGCGAACTGTGCTACGGCCCCACAGATGGTGCGAATCGGTCCCAGCAGGTCCTGGGCGAAGTCAATCCGGTGGATGGTCATATCAAACAGGTCACCTGCCCCTGCCAGCTTCCTGATCTGTCGCCAGCCCCAGCTGGTTTCGGGCAGGTCGAGAAATCGCTGACTGCGGAAGTGTCGTGGAGTTCCCAGCAGTCCGCTGGTGACGAGGTGTCTTACGTAACGCATGGAAGGAGCAAATCGGTAGGTGAAGGCGGTCATGTGGCGAACGCCGGCATCCCGAGCTGCGCGATACATTTCGGCAGACTCCTGAAAATTCAGTCCCAGCGGTTTTTCGCACATGATGTGCTTGCCGTTTCGGGCACACTCGATGGCCTGTTCACGATGCACGAAGTTCGGAGTTGCGATGATGACGGCATCGACATCCGGATCGGCAGCCAGT
>CAITYU010000050.1 GCA_903896675.1 uncultured Planctomycetaceae bacterium | reverse complement strand
GTGATGCGTCACGAGCTGGGCCACATTCTGGGCTACGGCGATCTGGACCCCGCCACGGCGGGCGACAGCATCATGTCCGGTACGATCCTGCCCGGTCAGCGACGCCACGTGCCGATGGCCGGCAGCCCCGCCGATTTGGCCACTCCGGACAATACCATACCGCAACCGACACAGTGGAATCAGCAGGAACGCGATGAATTGTCGCCGGATGTCAGCCTGATATCTGTCGGCAGTGCAGCGCCGACTGCGAACGATGCCGTATCAGCCGTATCAGCCGTCAGACTGCCAGCACGTTTGCGAACGCCGACACGACAGTTGCTGTCTGACGACAGCGAAGCACCGGCCGCAGCCCCTGCGAATCTCGACCTGCTGGACGACCTGTTCGGCAATCCTCTGGAAGGGCTGTTTGAATAGTTTCGGGGGACTCATGGATCGAGCACGGTAGCCGTGGGGAACTGCTGGGGGACCAACGGGAGTTGGCAGAGCCGGGCCGATTCCCTGCTGTAATCCGGTCGGAAGGGTTCCCAGACCGTGTGCAGCGACGCCCTTGAACACAGCGATGCGATCAACGCAACGTGCAGCGAAATTCGGTGTAACCCGGGCCTCTGAGCAGTCTTAAGCCCCGCAATCGGTGGGCACCGTGTTCACGTAAACGTCGCAGGACAGTGAAGCCTAATCCCGTGGCAGCAGATCCGGTCCTTTCCCGGTCGTCTTTTCGTAACCACTGCTGGTGCGGACATATTTTGTCAGCCCGCGTTTGGCGAGATTGCGATCACTGAGCAGTTGTTTCGCACGCAGGGGTGACCACGTTCCGGCGATGAATGGAGCACAAATCAGGCGACGTACAGGTTGCCCGGTTTCCGGATGCTGGGTCAGCGGCGAATCATGAATGCTTTGCTCCACCTCGAAAACTTCCCCTACGGCCTCGTCGTCGTCATCGGACAGGATTACACCATACACATACGTTGGCATCGCTCGGACCATTCCCCAGAAAACACTTGCGGCGGGATCGGCACCGATCCCCTGCGAATTCTACGCAGGAGCCCGCATTTCGCCAACTACCGCCACATCCACCATCTGCAGGCGCCGCAACATACCCTGAACCACCATTCAGCGACTTGGCAGGAATCTTTCAAATTTTTGAAGAATTGCCAAGTCTTTGCCCCAAACCAGCCACCGCCGAGAGCATTTAAGACAGAGGAGTCGCAGTTTTCACAACTCAAACTGCGGCAGACTCCTGTTTCACTCCCACTGCTGAATGGAGCTGACAATGACCGATCTGCATGAACGGTTCTGTAATCGCATTGAGCGATCCCATGGCTACTTCTGCAACTGGCTCACAAGGAAGATGTCTGGCCCCATTCGTCGGCGATTCGATGCGGAAGATCTCCTCCAGGAGATCATGACGAAATGCCCTGGAAAGGTGACCGAGTTGCTGCAGATGAACGACGACACGTTCCGTAAATGGGTACGAAAGGCCCTCCATAATCGACTGAACACACACATCCGTAAAAACCGCGGTCCGAATTTCAGGCGAGACACTGTTTCCCTTGATGGTTTCGAGCTCGTCGATCCCCACGATGGCTCCGAGGAACGGGCAATCCGCCTCGAGAATTCACAGTTTGTCAGAACAAGACTCAACGCCCTCAACCGGACAGATCGCTCCGTCATTATTGCTCGATGTATCGAGCACCACTCAATCGACGTGATCGCTGCGATGCTTGGAATTTCACCGGCGGCTTGTCGCCAGAGGCTTGGTCGTGCGAAAAGGCGACTGCGCAATCTGCTCGCCTGATCGCTCGAACGACTCGCATCCACTGCAATTCTGTCCACCCACACCGCTGCAGACGCTCCCAGAGCAGCAGCAACCGGGCAACACCTGTCTTCATGGCTTCCAAAATCGAAATTCGAAAACTTTTTGCAGAAAACTGTGTCACATTTTCACCCGCGATGCAGCTTTTAACATTTTAGACTCGCCCATCAACTCCCTGCGCCGAGAGAGCACTATGATCAGAATCTTACAACTCTTCAGATCACAACTCCAGGGCCGCCAGCGGCGACCACATCGTCACATTCGAACTGCCGCCTCCTGCCAGTCACTGGAAACTCGCCAACTGCTGGCCGCCACGCTGATCCGTGACTTCGATACCGGCACATTTCCAGGTGGCCCCTATCTGACCGGTGATACGTATGGCCTTGGCAATGCATCGGTGGTCTTCCAGGACAGCCTGTACTTCACCGACTACACCACACTGAATCGCAGTGACAGCTCCGGCACTCAGCAGATCATTGATGTTGGTCCGGGCGAGGAATATGTCCAGATCAAATGGTTGCAGCCGGTCGCTGACCGCCTGTACTTCAGCGCCCCCAATGCAACCCACCAGGGACTGTGGGTCAGCGATGGAACGTCGGCCGGTACGAGGGCACTTCGCGAATTGGAAGCCGACTGCATCGATCCCGAATTTCTGACGCCCTTCAATGATTCGCTGCTGTTTGTCGCCGACAGTGCCAGCACCGGATATGAACTGTGGCGCAGTGACGGAACATCCGCAGGAACCCAGTTGGTGCTGGATCTTGTCCCCGGTACGGGCTATGGCAATATCCAGCAGCTGACGGTGGTCGGCAATACGGTCTACTTCGTGGCCACGCTTCCCGATTCCGGTCGTGAAATCTGGCGTACCGACGGCACAGCCAGCGGAACACAACTGCTGCTTGACGTGGCCCCCGGTAACGGCTCCTCGTTTCCTGGCTCGCTGACAGCGGTCGGTGACCGGTTGTATTTTACCGCCAGCACACCGGGCAACGCACCCACACTCTGGACATCCGACGGAACAACTGCCGGCACTGTTCAGGTGCTTGATGCGCTCAACAACCCAATTTCTGTGCCTGCTGGGTTGTTTGCATTCGGCAGCAGCCTCCTGTTCTCTGCCAGTTCCGCCAACGGCCGAGAAGTCTGGCGTGCCGACGGTACAGCAGCCAGCGAAGTCCTCGACCTGCGGCCAGGCAGTGCCGGCAGTTTCCCCGCCGGATTCACCCGACTGGGCAATCAGGTCTGCTTTGCAGCAGATGATGGAGCCCATGGTAACGAACTCTGGGCCACCGACGGAACGGCCGCAGGAACTCAGCTTGTCGCAGATCTTAACGCCAGCGGCAGTGCCAGTCCCATCAAACTGGCCAGCACCGGACAGTATCTGTTCTTTGCGGCCACTCATGAAGACTTTGGTACTGAGGTCTGGCGCAGCGACGGCACCGCAGCGGGTACCATGATGCTGCAGGACATCTTCCCGGGCCTCGACTCAGGCTTCGATCCGACCATCGGCATCAAGACGGGCTCCAGCACAGCGTATTTTTCTGCCGGAAACGCTGAGACGGGAATTCAGATCTGGGGCTCTGACGGCACAACCGCCGGGACTCAGATGCTTTCCACTCCAAAAATTCTGCCGCTCAGCGGGGATGTCGCCGAGTTTTCCGACTTGAATGGGAGCCTGCTGTTCATTGTTCGCAACGCCCCCGGCCAGCTCTGGAAAACCTTCGGCACGGATGCCAGCACCTCGCTGGTCAGGGACCTGCTTTCAGAATCACCCGCCAACCTCACGCCCCTGCAGAACAACGTCATCTTTCTCGGCCCGGCAAGTGCCGGCGGATACGCTCTCTGGAAAACCGATGGCACTGATGCCGGCACAACGCTGGTTCGCGATATCAACCCCACCGGGTCCATCGGATACACACAGTTTGTCGAATTCCAGGGATCGCTTTACTTCGCCGCCGAAGACCCGGACAACGGCGCTGGCCTCTGGAAAACAGACGGCACGGAAGCCGGTACAGAGCGTCTCGCCAGTGTCTTCCCCACGTTCCTGTGGCCCAACACGATGTTTCAGCCCGCCAGTGAGCTCTACTTCGCAAGTGGTGCTGCCGGCGATGAACTCTGGAAAACCGACGGTACAACCAGCGGCACCGTGCAGGTCAAAGCGGTTGGGACAATTGGTGTCGGAGCCATGCTCAACGGCCAGCTCTACTTTGTGGCCAATGACGGAATCCACGGCGACGAACTGTGGACGTCTGACGGAACCGCAGCGGGAACCATCCTCGTGCAGGATCTGCATCCCGGCCCGCAGGGTTCGTCCATCTCCAGCCTGCAGGTGGTGAACAACCGCCTGATATTCTTCGCTGATGACGGAACTCATGGCTTTGAACCATGGACCAGCGATGGAACGGCAGCCGGTACCAGCCTGCTGTTTGACATCCGCTCAGGCGCAGGCGATGGCGTCTTTCGCATTTACCCCACCGCCATTTCCAGTATTGAACGAGACCGCCTGTACTTCCCTGCCAATGACGGCATTCACGGTCGCGAGCCGTGGAGCAGCGATGGAACAGTTGCCGGAACCCGGCTCCTCCGTGATCTCCAGCCCGGACCACGCTCATCAAATCCCGAAATGCGAGCTGCCGCACAGTCTCTGGTCTACATGTATGCCAATGACGGGATCGTCGGCAAGGAACTGTGGCAGTCAGACGGAACGACCGATGGCACTCAACTGACGGTTGATCTGGCTCCAGGAATCGCCCCGTCAGTCATCAGTGAAGTCCAGCCGAGTGGCAACGTCCTGTACCTCACCGGCTTTTCACCGGTCGGATATGAACTGTTCAGCGTTCCCATCAACCTTCGCCCCTCGGATATCAATCTCAGCTCTCAGACCATCTTCGAAAATCAACCGACGGGCACCGCCGTCGGCGAACTGCTGGTCACTGACCCTGATTCGGCAAATCAGGCGACATTCACGCTGGTCAGCGGCGCGGGTGATACGGACAACCTGCTGTTCACGATCAATGGCAATCTGCTGCAGACGGCTGCCGAGCTGAATTTTGAGGCCGGCAGTGTCCGGTCAATCCGTGTTCGCGCGACGGACGCTGAAGGACAGACCTTTGAACGCCAGTTGACCATCTATATTCAGGATGTCAACGAGACGCCCACATTCGACCAGCCTGCCGATATCTTTGCAACCGAGGATGATGCACCGCTGACCATCTCCCTCACCGGGATCTCAGCCGGAGACAATGAACAGCAGCCACTGAAGATTACAGCCACCAGCAGCAACACCTCCCTGATCGCCACACCGCAGATCAGCTATGTATCGCCAGCAACGACCGGATCATTGTCCATCACGCTCGCCCCCGCTCGCTCGGGTACCAGTACTGTCACCGTCACAATTGAAGACGGTGGCCCGGACGGGGATCTGACCACCACGCACGACAATCTTTCGCTGACCCGCGCATTCCTTGTCTCCGTCGCCGCGACTCGACCGGTTTTCACAGCTCCGCTCGGCACGACTGTCCAGCAGCGGCCGCTCTTCACCTTTACCCCCATTCCATTCGCCACCGGATATCAGATCTGGATTGGTAATCGCAGCACCGGACAGTTACCTGTTCTGCAGGTGCACACTGTGCAGCCTCAGTTTCAGGTTCCGTTCGACCTCGGCATTGGCCGAATCGACGCCTACGTCAGAACCCGCCTGCCCGGCAACCAGTACGGCCCGTGGTCGTTGTTGAATCGGTTCACGATCAATACGCGTGCCGAGGTATCGCCAATCGCTGCACGTCAGACCACATCCCGGCCGACAATCACGCTGACACCACTCAGCGGGGCCGTAAAATATGACTTCTGGCTCGACAACCGGTCCACAGGACAGACACAACTTGTCCGCACTCAGGTCCCGCAGCCCCAGTGGACTCCCAGTCAGGACCTCCCGATGGCCCGGTATCGGATCTGGGCAAAAGCGATTGCTGTGGACGGAACGGCAGGTGGCTGGAGTCTGCAGCAGGACTTCCTCGTAGCCACCGCTCCGAAGCCACTCAGCCCGCTGTCATCCACTTTCAATCGGCAGCCGACATTCTCGTGGAGCGGCGTCGCTGGAGCCACAAGCTACGAAATCGCTGTACGCAGCGGCATCAACGGGCAGGTCATTGCGACAGCCTCCGGACTGACAGGCACTTCTTGGACGCCAGCCACCCCGTTGCCGGATGGGCCCTTGAACTGGCAGGTCATCGCCGATTCGACGACTGCCGGATTCCGCAGTGACTGGTCTGAACGCATCAGCTTCTACGTTGGGGGCCGACCGGCACTGACAGCTCCGGCGGGCATCATCGGCACCGCACAACCGACGTTGCAGTGGAAACCGGTCGGGGCGGCGGCCAGCTACGAGGTCTGGCTGAATCGAGTCTACTCGGAGGGCCAGACAACCAAGGTCTTCAGTACCGCCGGCATCACCGGTAATCAGTACCCGCTGACGCTTCCCCTGACGAATGGAGCAAGCTACCGGTACTGGGTTCGCGCGGTCAGTGCGCAGGGAGAAACATCGCCATGGAGTGTCCCCCTGGACTTTTCTGTCCAGCTGACGCAGACAGAGGCTGCAGGACCAGACAGAGCAGCACTGCCTGAAAACCGTCTCGCACTGCATCTGCAGTTGCTGAACCCCGATGTATCCGGCCAGTCACAGTCACCGTCGCACAGGAACAGTCAGCATGTTGCAGAACGACCTGTTGACGTGCTTCTGTTACC
>CAITYU010000049.1 GCA_903896675.1 uncultured Planctomycetaceae bacterium | reverse complement strand
GTGGTCGGTGGTCAGTGGTCGGTGGTCGGTGGTCGGTGGTCAGTGGTCAGTGGTCGGTGGTCAGTGGTCGGTGGTCGGTGGTCAGTGGTCGGTGGTCGGTGGTCGGTGGTCGGTGGTCGGTGGTCGGTGGTCGGTTGGCAGGGGCGGGGGGTATGGGTAGGTGGTGGGGGGCGCTGGGGAGTTCCTGATGCCGAGGAAGAACAACGGTTGGATGCGTGAATTCGACCTCCCCGGTTGGTCAAACGCAGTGCTTTGCAGTGAGCGGTGGGTGGGCTGCCCGGGGCTAAAGCCGAGGCTACGGTTTTGTCCGTGGCGTCCAGCATACCCGGACTACTTCAACAAATGCCTGTTGGCGATAGTGATGCCGCTCAGCATGGCTCCCACGATGCCGAGGAACCCCTGGTCCGTGCCACACAGGAACAGGTTGCTGAGCGGTGTCTGACCGTTGACCCATTTTTCAGGGGCGCCGTAGACGCAACCATTCAGGTGGCCTGTGAAACGACGGATCGTTCGCGGCGTAAATACGTCCGTATCGATCACTCGACCACGAAAATCGGGTATGTGCTGCAGCGCACTGGCAATAATGCGGTCGTTCCACCGCTGCTTCTCTGCCACATACTGGTCCTCGGGCAGTGCCATCCAGTAGTGCGGATTGGCCAAAGCCGTGATGCGGATCCGACCGTCTTCCAGCGGTTCAGAGTAATCAAAATTGTTGGGCGAACAGATGATTCCGCTGCGCAGATCCACCGGTTGCTCGGGGCGCTCATAATGAAACTGCGGCGAATCACTGTAAAACACAATCGTGTCCCGATGACCAAGTTCGGCCGGTGCACAATCCAGTACGCTGATCGATTCGACAAAGGAAATGTCGCCGGGCGGGGCCTTCACCGGAGGATTGTCCGGATCAATCAACCGCAGCGTCTCGGCCGCTCCAGCCGATGACAGAATATTGTCGGCCTCAATCTGCGTGCCGTCGTCCAGCGTCACACAGGTCGCACGACCATCCCGATGCTGAATCTGACTGACACCCGCTCGCAGACGCAGGTCACCACCAAACGAACGAAAATGCTTCACCAGCTTCTTGAGGATCAGCCGAATCCCGGCAAACGGTCGCCCAAAACCCTCGTGAAAAATACTTTTGAACATGATCACAAACTGATTGAAGTCCATGTCCTGCGGAGTGGCACTGCCGTAGAACATCAGCGGACAGAACAGCATGTCCACCAGCAGCGGATCCCGAATATACTCAGACACCACCTGCCGGGCTGAGACAACGGTCCGTTCAAGATTCAGCGCATCATGATCGGCAATCCGCTGCACAAGGCGACGGAAACCGTCAATCTGTGCAGGAAAAGCAGCAGCAATCTGTTCTGTCAGAAACTGAAACTGATTCGTGAAGAACAGAGTGCAGTCGGGGAAGACGATCGACGAGCGCAACTGCGGCCTGAGATCAAAATCTTCCCAAGTCAGCCGCAACTGCCGCAGAAGTTTGCTGAGCGGACCCTGCTTCGTACCAGGCTCGGCGTAATTCGTGATCGCGTGCAGACCAACGTCGTAGTTGCGACGCCGCAGCCGGTAAAACGAATTCAGCCCGCCAATCGTTGTGTGCCGCTCAAGAATGCACACCTTCTTCTCGTAATACGCCAGACGTACTCCGGCGGATAACCCCGACATGCCAGCACCAATGATGACGGTATCGTACTTCAATGGTGCACTCGAACGTTGGCTGCAGGGAATTCACGGACCGGTTAAGCCCAGGTGGGATGACCCGAGCACGCAGGAGACGGACCTTTCAGGGGCAGTACGAGATTCAGGCGGATACCGGCACGTCCTTCAGCCTTGGCAGCAGATAGGACACCGTGCCGGCCATGGTGTTCAGATTCGGATAGTCCTCCTCGGGAATCTGAATACGGTACATTTTCCGCAGTTCCATGACAATGTCGAGAAAATCCATGCTGTCCAGTTCCATCTGTTCGCGAAACGGACGCGCATCGTCGAGCCCCGACAGATCTTCATCCGGAGCAATACGCTCAAGAATATCCAGAATGACCTGCCGGATCTGATCTGCCGTCATCAACGTGTCCTCAAGATCGTGTGCTGTGGGAAGTCGGTGTGTGTTGAGTACTGTAGCGGGAATTCGCAGACAGGCAGGCACCGACGCGAGCATCAGTCAGCGAATTTTCCGGAAGCGTTGTTCTTCAGACTGTGTTTTCTCTGAAAAACCGGCACTGTACGCAACTGATCCCGTCCCGTCAGCCAAATCTATGCATTTCCTGAGAAAATCTGACCGTTTCCGCGTGGGGCCGCGGAAAACCGCAGCGAGTTGCCGGAGCCACGGATGAATGAAGAGTGGGGAGGGGCAGGGGGAGGGGGTGTTTTGAACCACGAATGGACACGAATGAATGGGGGTTGGCCACGGATTTTGTAGATGCGCAATCCGTAGCTGCCCTGCGTTACTGCGATTTACCCGTGTCAATCCATGGCTTGCGATTCAGACGCCGTGGTGAGCCTGGCGCCATGGTTTTCGTTGCGTGGAATTCCGTGGCTGCGGTACCGGCGACCGATCAGCCTTCGTACTTCCGCACGATCACCACGGAGTTGATGCCCAGCATGCCGAACGAATTGTTCAGAATACAGGTCACTCGGCCCAGATCACGAGGCTCGTTCAGTACCAGATTCGGCAACGCACA
Source organism: uncultured Planctomycetaceae bacterium (assembly GCA_903896675.1). GTDB lineage: Bacteria > Planctomycetota > Planctomycetia > Planctomycetales > Planctomycetaceae > SXXK01. The sequence continues at coordinate 1,422 of CAITYU010000049.1, read as the reverse complement.
GCGCGGATCCAGTTCTGTCACGTTCAGCGTGGCATGAGCAATTCCGTCGTCAAAGGACGGCAGATTGCCCAGCAGCTCAAGCGCACCGGCAGCACCCATTGCATGTCCAATAAAGCTTTTGGTGTTGTTGATCCATGTTCGCGAACTTTCGCCAAACACCTTACGTAACGCTGCCGCTTCTTCGATGTCGCCCTGCTCGGTCGCCGTGGCGTGACTGCTGACGATGTCAATGTCGGACGCCTGCAGTCCGGCTCGCTTCAATGCCAAATGCACGCATTCCGCCTGCCGGTTCGAATCCGGCAGGACGAAGTCACGGGCATCTGAATTCATGGCATAGCCGATGATTTCGCCGTAGATGCGAGCTCCGCGGCGAACCGCGTCGTCCAGACGTTCCAGAGTACAGATGCCACCACCCTCGGCCACCACAATGCCGTTGCGATGAATGTCAAACGGTCGGCAGGCTTTGGTTGGATCTTCGTGGCTTGCGAGGGCACCCTGTGCTGCAAAACTGGCGAAAATCCCGAACGTATGAATGCTTTCGGACACCCCGCCTGCGACCGCGAGGTCAACTTCCCGCAGCCTCAGCATCTGCACGGCCTGAATGAAACCGGCATTGCCGGCCGCACAGGCGGCACCAATCGTCAGATGTGGCCCGGTGATGCCCATGTTCAGCGTCACTTCGCCAGCCGGATTGTTGGCCACCGTGCGCGGATTGTGATGATGTGACCAGACTTTCGTGTCGTACTGAAACTTCGAAATCTCGTAAACTTCGTTCTCAGTCTCAACATTACCGTGCTCGGTAATCCCCAGATAGACTCCGACGCGATCACGAGACACCGCGGACCAGTCGAGACCGGAATCCCGCACCGCTTCATTGGCACAGTAAATGGAGATCGAGCCGGCACGAGTCCCGCGGCGCAGATCCTTCTTCTTCTGATACTTCAGCTCGTCAAACCCGCAGACGCCGGCCAGCACCGGACCCATGTACCGCGTCTGGTAATTGACGACTCCGGACCGCCCGGCCAGCAACGCCTGTCGGTATTCCTGCAGATTATTGCCGTTGGGAGCGGCGAGGCCGATTCCCGTAATGACTACTCGGTCCTGATACATGTCCGTCTGCAACCTCTGCCTGAATCCCTTGCCAGTATCGCGGTTTCGGTCATTCGCACGCACGCTGAACCACTGAACCGATCCTGTGGGGCAGTGGGGCGGCGAAGCTTCGACCGATCGCAGGGGATGAAGATTACAGGGCAGGGGGTGGGCTGGCAAGCAGTCGCCCCGGAACTTCTCGGACGGTGGTCAGTGGTCAGTGGTCAGTGGTCAGTGGTCAGTGGTCAGTGGTCAGTGGTCAGTGGTCAGTGGTCAGTGGTCAGTGGTCAGGGGTCAGTGGTCAGTGGTCAGGGGTCAGTGGTCAGGGGTCAG
>CAITYU010000048.1 GCA_903896675.1 uncultured Planctomycetaceae bacterium | reverse complement strand
GTGGTCGGTGGTCGGTGGTCAGTGGTCAGTGGTCAGTGGTCAGTGGTCAGTGGTCAGTGGGCAGTGGGCAGTGGGCAGTGGTCAGTGGCGAGTTTTTTCGCCAAGGAAGGACACGGAATGTCAGGGAAAAATCGCATTGGGGGCACGGCGGGGGGATGGTGCAATGCCGGAGGGCATGAATTGCGACAAGGGATGAGCGATTGCGATGCGAGTGCGTGGTGCCCCTGATCGTGCTCGTAGTTGATTTGTTCCTCGAATTGCTGACGGCACCTGAATTGTTTGCGTGGTCGGAGTACCTGGGATTTCGCGTTGATTCTGGTGCAGCAGGTCACGGAGTCGGTTTTCAGTGTTCAGTTTTCAGTGTTCAGTTTTGGGTGGTCAGTGGGTGAGTTGTTGGAAGCGGGAGGTGTGGTTTTGGCGGAGAGCGGAGTACTGGAGTTGCAGGGTGTGCGGATTGCGGACACGTTTGCGGAGGCATTTCCGATCAAGGCGGCGCGTCTGGTGATCACAGCGGACAGTCTGCGGTGGGCGCGGACGGCGGCGACGGTGTTTTGCGGGAATGCGACGAGTGTGATTGCCTGTGATCTGGAGGCGGCGGTGGAGTCGGAGCTGGGTCCCGAGGAGACTCCGGATGGCCGTCCGGGGATCTCCGTGCTGGCCTTCGGTTTTTCGGTTCAGGCTCTGGGGCAGGCGTTGCAGAATCGTGTGGGTCAGTGTGTGCTGACGTGTCCGGGAACGGCGTGTTTCAACGGTCTGGCGGACTGTCCGAAGGACAAGCGGGTGCGGATTGGCGGTGGGTTGCGGTATTTCGGTGATGGTTTTCAGCAGTCGAAGCTGATCGATGGTCGGCGGTACTGGCGAATTCCGGTGATGGATGGTGAGTTTGTCTGTGAGGACGAGTTTGGGACGGTAACGGGTGTCGCGGGAGGCAATCTGCTGATTTGCGGTGTGGAGCCTGGCGTCACACTGGCGGCAGCGGAGTGTGCGGTGGATGCGATTCGCGGGTTGCGTGGGGTGGCATTGCCGTTTCCCGGTGGTGTTGTGCGTTCGGGCAGTAAAGTGGGTTCGAAGTATCCCCGTCTGAAGGCCAGTACGAATGAGGCGTGGTGTCCGACGCTGCGTGGGCTGGTGTCGAGTGAGTTGCCTGAGGACTGTCACTGTGTGTATGAGATTGTGATTGACGGGCTGACGGCGGAGGATGTGCGGGGGGCGATGCGGCTGGGATTGCATGCGGCGGTGGGGAGTGCGGGGGTGCGGCTGGTATCGGCGGGGAATTACGGTGGGCGTCTGGGTAAGCATCATTTTTATCTGCGAGAGTTGTTGTGACGAAGTCGGAAGGGCAGTCGGCGGCGGGCCGGGTCTGGCTGGCTGGTGCGGGGCCTGGTGATCCGGGGTTGATTACGGTGCGCGCGGCGGAGGTGCTGGGTCAGGCGGATCTGGTGCTGTATGACGGTCTGGTGAATCCGTTGCTGCTGCGTTTGGCGCGTGGGCGTTGTGAGCGGACATCGCGAATCCGTCGTGAGGGCGCGTCGATTGTGCCGCAGGAGGAGATCAATCGTCGTCTGATTGAGGCGGCGCGGCAGGGCTTGAATGTGGTGCGTCTGAAGGGTGGTGATCCCTGCATCTTCGGGCGGGGGGGAGAGGAGGCCGAGGCGCTGCGTCAGGCGGGGATTTCGTTCGAGATCATTCCGGGAATAACGGCGGCGACGGCGGCGGCGGAGTATTCGGGGATTTCGTTCACGGATCGGCATGCGTCGTCAGCGGTGGCCTTTGTGACGGCTCACGAGGATCCGCTGCGTGAGGGGAGTCGGCTGTGTTTCCGGGCATTAGCGCAATTTCCGGGAACGCTGGTGTTCTACATGGGTTTGAATCGGGTTTCTGAATTGTGCAGTCGGCTGCAGGAGCATGGTCTGGCGGGTGCGACCGCAGCGGCTGTGATCTGCCGAGCGACGCTGCCGTCGCAGCAGCTGGTGACCGGGACTTTGAGTACATTGCCTGAGCTGGTGTCTGCAGCGGGCCTGCAGCCGCCGTCACTGGTGGTGGTGGGGGACTGTGTGCAGCAGCGGCGAGGTTTGTCGTGGTACGAGCAGTTACCGTTATTCGGGCTGTCGATTGGTGTTCCGCGGGCTGAGGATCAGGCCGGCGGGGTGCTGGAGCAGATCGTGCGAGGTGGTGGTGAGCCGGTGCCGATGCCGCTGTTGTCGATTGAGTCGATCGGTGCTGAGGAGTCCCGGTGTCTGCAGCAGCGGCTGGCGGATCTGTCGGGCGTGGACTGGTTGATTTTTACGAGCAGTAACGGGGTGCGTGAGTTTTTCCGCCATTTGCGGCTGGCTGGTCGGGATGCGCGGGCGCTGGGTGGAGTGCGAGTGGCGTGTGTGGGAAGCAGCACGGCGGCGAGTCTGGAGGAGTGGGGGGTTGTGGCGGATGTGGTGCCGCAGAAGTTTCGGGCAGAGTCGCTGGTGGAGGCACTTGGTGGGCAGGTCGCGGGGCGGCGGGTGGTGTGGGTGCGAGCCAGCCGCGGGCGGGATGTGCTGCCGGTGCAGTTGAGTGCGGCGGGCGCGGAGGTCGAGCAGCTGGTGGTGTATCGCAACGAGGATGCGGCGGGTCTGTCGGCGGAGGTCCTGGAGCGGGTGCGTGGTGGGCGACTGGACTGGATCTGTCTGAGCAGTCCGGCGATGGCGAGGCGTCTGGCGGAATTACTGCGTGAGGCGGGGTTGTGGCCACTGCCAGAGACGACTCGGCTGGCCACCATCAGTCCACTGACGACAGGGGCGGCGGTGGAGTCTGGTCTGGCGGTTTCGGCTGAGGCGGTGGAATCGACGTGGCGGGGATTGCTTGCGGCGCTGCATTTTGTGAACAGCTCGTCAAAGTCAACCTGATCCGCGGAAAAACGCGTCCATTCGGCCGGAATCTGGTGGCCCGGTGGAATCTGATGGCCTGTTGGAAGTGGTTTCAGCGAACCACTTTTCCGGAGCCTGATCCGTGCATGAGGGCTTCGATTTCGCTGCGGGTGGCGTAGTTCCAGTCGCCGACGATGGAGTGTGCGAGGCAACTGGCGGCGGTGGCGAATTCGACGGTCCATTCCGGGTTGAAGTCGGGTTGCAGCAGTCCGAGGAGGATACCGGCGTCGAAGGCATCACCGCTGCCGACGCGATCCACGATCTGGCGAATCTCCCAGGGTTTGATCTGTCCGTTTCGCAGTGGTGCCTGAGTGCTGCGATCGGATTGTGTTTCGAACAGCAGTCCGCTCCAGTTATTATGGGTGGCAGAGACCTGTTCGCGCAATGTGGAGGCGAAGTAGCGGACATTGGGCCATGTGTGACAGAGTGCTCTGGCTGCCGCTACAGCTCGTTCGGCGGGTGTTGCGGAGGTATTTTCCGGGAGCTGGACATTCAGCAGCCGGCAGTCGTCTTCGCCACCGAACATGAGTGTGACGAAGGGCATGAGTTGTCGCAGTGTTTCGCTGGCGAGTTGTTGTGGTGAGCGCTGGGGGTCCCAGCGCCAGAGTCGGGAGCGGAAATTGGGGTCGAACGACACGTGGACTCCGAGGCGAGCGGCTGTTCGGGCGGCTTCGATGGTGCATTCTGCTGCGGACTGAGAGAGGGCGGGTGTGATTCCGGTGAGGTGCAGCCAGCGGGCGTTCTGCAGGATACCGGGCCAGTTGAAGTCGGCGGGTTCAGCGAGGCTGATGGCGGAACCTGCGCGATCGTACCAGACCTGCGTGGGGCGTTGATTGGCACCGGTTTCAACGAAGAAGATGCCGAGTCTGCCGTGGCTGGTCTGGCGGATGTGCTGCAGTCCGACGCCGGTGCTGCGGAGGCTGCTGAGGCAGGCATCGGTGAGTGGTCCGGCGGGGAGTGCCGTGACGAAGTCGACGGGCGCACCGAGCAGGGCGAGTGAGACAGCGGTGTTGGCTTCTGCGCCGGCGAAGGCTGCGTGCAGGGAACCGGGCAGGGCCTGCTGAAGTCGATCGACACCGGGAGGTGCCAGTCGCAGCATGATTTCACCGAAGGTTACGACGTCTGCCACGATCTGAGTCTCCTGCAATGCCCTGCCCTGTGTGCCCGCTGAGCGTCAGCTCTTATTCCACTCGAATGGTGCGCTGACCTTCAAGGATCTGCCCGTTGGGGTTGGTGACTTTAACCTGAATCAGGTGGTTTCCGGGTGTGGTGACGGTTCCGAGTGAGGCCTTCCAGAGGTGTGGGCAGACCATGGGTGCGGGCAATTTGCGCCACGGCAACTGTTCGCCCAGCAGCTTTTCCTCGTCGACGAGTTTCCGGAACACGGGGTCGGGTTCATTTTCAGTTTTTGTCATGTCCTGCCATGGTGCATCACCGAGGCGGAACTGAACGAGAGCTCCGGGAATGGCATTGAAGGCATTGGCGCGGAATTCGACATTTGGTGCTTCGGCGAGCGAGACGGCTTCGGGGGCTGTGATGCGAATCTGTTCGCGGTGATCGCGGCGAGCGGCTTTGTAGTCGAGCAGGTATTTCTGTCCGTCGAAGTGCATGATGGTGTAGCCGTTGGGTGTTCCATCAGCGCACATGGTGTGAGGGATGCCCTGTTCATCGGGCTTGCCCGACCACCATGCTCCGCACACGGTGACATTGATGATGTGGTGGTGTGGCCGGCTGCCTTTCCAGCCATCGTCGTTGTTCATGAGCACGTGTTCGTGGTGGTGAGTGTGTCCGGCGAGTGAGATGCAGTGTTCGCGGGTTTCGAGGATGCGGAGCAGTCGTTCGCGGCGCGGTTCAATCCAGGGAGTGGATTTGACGAGCGGTATGTGCATCATGGCTACGACCAGTCGATCCTGAGGCACATGTTTGAGGTCATTTTCGATGAAGGTGAGTTGTTCTTCGCTGAGTCCTGTGCGGTAGAGTTTTTTCTGTCCGTCGCGCATCCAGTGAATATCGTCGATGGCGATGAAGTGCACGGGGCCGTAGTCGAAAGAGAAGTACGGTGGTCCGTAGACTCGTTCGTAGGTTTCATCGCTGAGTTCGTCATTTTCGGAGGCATAGTTGATGTCGTGGTTGCCGATGACGTTGTACCAGGGGACGCCGATGTGGCTGAGGGCGCGATTGAAGTTATCGAACAGGCTGAGGTCGTCGAACAGAATATCGCCGAGAGTGACGCCGAAGGCCGCCTGGGCTCCGGCAAGTTCCTCAATGACATCGTGGGCGATGAAGTCGATTTCCTGTTGATTTCTGGGCTGTGGGTCGCCAAAGAAGATGACATCGAAGGCGGCGGGTTCCGGGGAATGCACAAGTGGGAAGTCGACGGATGCGGGCAGCGGTCCCGTAGGGGCAACTCCGGGGAAGTCCAGTTTGGGTGACCCGGCCGGCTTATGGATGTAGTAGCCGCGAGGGATGTTCAGGGCATCGATGGCGGTGCGGTATCCGGACGGTTTGATGACGAACAGGATGGTGTCGTCGTCAACGGGCAGCTGGTAACGTCCGTTCTGATCGCAGGCGACGACTTCGCGACCGTTGGAGACTTTGACACCGGGGATTCCGGGTTCGTCGGCATCCCGCATGCTGTTCTGGTTGGAATCCAGAAAGACGATTCCGGTGGCCTGCTCAGGACCTGTGCTGCCGGCGATCAGGGAATCCTGACCGCTGCAGGCAGCGATCAGCATCAGGCGGCTGAGTCTGGTGAGGGGCTGGCGGAGGGATGAGTGCAGAAAGCGAAGCATGAGGAAGTCCTGTTTCTGGAGTGCAGTCTGACCGGAACGCGACCGTGGCAGAAAATGAGTGATCAGTAGTGAGGCGGTTTTTCGGCAGCCGGATCGCGTCGTTCCGGCTGTTGCTGGACGGTGATCAGTTCGTGTTCAATTCGTGTGAAGCGTTCATCGAATTCCTGCAGTCGGCGGAGGCAGTTGAGGATGGACTGGCTGAGTGAGTCGACGTCGTGCTGGAGGAAGGCGATGGCGGCTTCGATGGACTGCAGCCTGAGTTCGCCGGGCTCGGGGGTCTGGCCGGTTGTGGCAGCGTGTTGCACCGAGGGTTCGGAGGGCTGGTGTGGCTGAGTGGTCATCGGTGGTGGGGAGTCTGTGGAGAAAGTGCGGAATGTGAAGCTCTGTGGTACCAGCTATCAGGCTCGATAACCCGTTACCGGGTCAGCGATTGTTGCTTGCGAGTCGAGGTCAGGGGGGCTAAAACGAGCACAACTCGCCGGTGATTCAGAGGCCGGCCTACCGTGTTTTCTCAGGTCCCACGAAGAAACTCAACCAAATGACTCCAAACGACAAAGCTCGGGAACTGGGTGTCTGCTTTGAACCACAGCCGGCAGGCTACCTGAACATGTGTGTGCGGACAGGGAATCTGTTGATCACATCGGGGCATGTGAGTGATATGAAGGGTGTGCTGGGGGGCGGGCTGACGGTTGAGCAGGGGTATACGGCGGCTCAGGAGTGTTGTCGGAAGATTCTGCGATCTGTTTTCAATGCTCACGGCACTCTGAATGACCTGAAAGTGCTGAAGGTGCTGGGCTGCGTGTATTCCGCTCCGACTTTTGTCGAGCAGCATCTGGTGATCAACGGCTGCAGTGACATGCTGCATCAGATTTTCGGGCGTGAGGGTGCCGGCTTTCATGCTCGCAGTGCCCTCGGCTTTGCGGCGCTTCCGACGGGTGCGGCGGTGGAGGTGGAGGCGATTTTTGAAGTTGGGGCTGGCTGAGTGGGCAAGCGGCGGAAGCCGGTAGCCCGGCAATTGAGGGCGGATCCGGATGCGGACCCGCCTGTCCGCTTTGTTGAGACTGCGGAAGAACCGTTGCTGGTGCAGTTGCGGCGGAACCGTGCTGCGCTGGTGGGTTTTGCTTTGAGTGTGTTGCAGTTGGCGGGACACGCGGGTTGGTTGTTGCTGGTCTGGTGGCTGGAGTCGACGGGCCGCGCGAAGGATCTGGACGGGGGTTCAGTATTGGCGTGGGTGATTGCGTTATTGTTGTGTGGCAGTTTGTTGTTGACAGGTGTGTCGTTATTTGTGAATTTGTTTTATGGGTTGCGTCGCGAGCCGCGAGCGTTGGCCGTGGTGGGACTGGCGATGTCCTTTTTTGTGGGTGTGCTGGCCACTGCAGTGGTGTTTCTGCAGGGGTTACGAGCGATGTCCGGTGCCGGCTGATCGGCAGAATTGGCGTGCCGTGGCGGGCGGTTGTGCAATGCTGCGGTCGGATTGCGGGCGTGTGTGCCGTTGTGCTGTCGGCTGAGATTTTCGCCTGAAAGCGTGCGGAACGGGTCGGATTTGACCGAGTAAAGTCGTTGGGAACCGTGAAATTCGGATGACCGGTACGACCGGAGCAATCGATTCTGGTGTTCCCGCCCGCAAAATCCAAATATTTTCACAAGTCCAGGGAAATGCGGGTTCGATATCAGGATTGACGCTGAGGTTTTCAGCGGGTGTGTTTGGGATTACGACAGAGACTGCCGCAGGTTGCTGGCTGTGCGGCGAGGATCAGGACTCATGGCAAGCTCCCCGGTTTCATCAGGAAACAAGACCATGCGAACCTTTGGCAGGCACCTGCGGCGCGGGGTCGTACTTACGACGATCTGCCTGTTGCTCCTTTCGAACAGCGGGTGCACGCTGACGGGTGGTTTCATCAGCGTGCTGTGGACCTACATGAGATTTTTCAAGACGCTGCCTGCGGTGCCGGTTCCGGCCTATCAGAGCCAGCTGATTGAGGACAAGCTGTGGGAAGACGAGCGTTACAACCGGGTGCCGGTGCTGGATCCGGTTGAGGGAGACGTGTTCTGCGTGGATCCGCCAAGTGAGGATCAGGTGATGCGAGCCATGCCGAACGATCCGGCTGGTGGCTTTGCCTTCTTCCAGGAGACTCAGATCAACAACGTGCGGATTGTTGTGGAGCCTCTGGTGGATCGTCTGGACGACTGCAAGGTGTATCCGCTGGTTGGGCCGGCTCGACTGCACCACTGTCACTACAAGTGCACGATTTATTATGACAAGACGATTCGGGCTTACTGGCCTGTGCCGTTTACTCACACGGATCAGTCTCAGGAAGTGGTGTACATTGACAAGGACCATCTGATTCGGTGTGCTGGTCCGGCGATGCAGTGAGTGTATGCTGACAGCGACAGAGTGATCAGGCGAGGGGAATCCGGGCAGCGGATTCCCCTTTTTTTATTGGTACATCCGGACCGACTCGCCCCTTTTTCGTTTCTGATATAGACTATCTGAATCAAGGCGATTCGTGGATTCCTGTCAGGCGGCAGTGGAGAGAAGAGATGGCTCTGCCAACGTGTCCTTCGTGCGGGCAGTCGGTGCTGGACGACGATGCAGTGGATTGTCCCTTCTGTGGTGCTGCGATGGACGGATCGCGGGGAGCGCGGAATACTCCGCAGCCTCAGAAGAATCCTGCTGCGCATCGTCCGGGTGCGCGTCGTCAGCCTGAGCCACCGGCGGCGAAGCCGGGTGTGAGTGGGGGTGGTGGATCGGCGGGCGGGGGCAGCTCTGCGTCGAAGCCACCTGCCGGGGCTGGGGGCAAGCCGGGTGGCCGGATGGTGGTGGACGAGGACGATCCTTTTGGGATTGGGGCTGGCGGTGCCAGTCAGGCGGTGGCGGCCAGTCTGAAGCCTGAGAAGGGGCGGTTACAGAAGGTTGTCTGTCCGATGTGTGAGCAGGCGGGATTTATCCCGAAGGCTGCTCTGGGTAAATCGGTGAAGTGTGCGAATCCGAAGTGCATGGTCCCGGTATTTACGGCTGAGGATCCGACGGAGCAGAAGGCTGAGCGTCGTCCGACGCGTCTGGCGGACGAGGCGGAGGCGATTCGTCGTGCGGCTGAGGCCTCAGCTCCGCGGAAGCGAAATCCGCTGTTGATTTACGGTGTCGCGGGCGTTGTGCTGCTGGGATTGACAGCGGTGGTGCTGCCGTTGCTGACAAAGAAGCCGGACGACAGAGCGTTGCAGGCGCCGAAGGATCTGAGTGCTTTTGAGCAACTGGCGGCCGAGGAGGAGGCGGCGGCTCGTGCGAAGTCTGAGGCGGATGCTGCTGCTGCGGCTCGCAGTGTGGAGCCGGGTCCGGCGGTGGCGGTGGAGGAGCAGCTGAAGCGGATGATTGTGCTGGCGCGGCAGGAGCTGCGTGACAAGCCGATGGCGCGTCGCATGACGGGGGATTTGTGGCTGCGGCTGGGGAATTCGAAAGAGGCGGCGACTGAGTTGAACCAGTTGCTGGTGGTGGACCGCAGTCGGGCGTTTTACCGAGTGTTGCCGCAGTCGGGTCAGTACTGGCGGGCTCGTGCAGCGGGAAATGCGGCGCTGGCGAAGCAGTCCTTTGCAGCGTGCGAGGCGGAGATTACAGGAAAGACACTGCCTCGATCGGGGCGAGTGGCGGTGGACGTCTGTCTGGCATTTGCAGCGATGCTGGTGCAGGAGGGGCGTCTGGCGGAGGCGCAGCAGCTTGTGGCGACTCGGCAACTTGACCGGACGATACCGGACAATCTGGATGCGATGGTGAGTGCGGCGTGGCTGCATGTCGCCGGTCAGTATCGGGATCTGGGTGTGGATCCACCGTTTGCTGCTGAGAGTTATCTGTGGAGTGATCCGCTGCATGTGGCGGTTGCGGCGCAATTGGGGCTGCAGGGCAGTTGGGCTGAGGCGGCGTCGTGGTGTGCGGCGGCGGGTGATGTGCGTGGAGTCGCGGATGGGCTGGTGGCGGTGGCGGATGCTGCGCGGGCTCGCGGTGCGGGAGCAGCGGCGGCGGCGGCATTGCGTGTGGCGGCTGAGGGGCTGACGGTACCGGCATTTGCGGTGCGTGTCCAGGCAGCTCTGGCGGGTGCTGCGGGCGACGCAGCCGGAGTGGATGCGTGTGTGCAGAAGCTGTCGCAGGAGCCGGCTGCAGTGCGGCAGGGCATGCCGAGTCTGAATGAGCTGGTGCAGCGGAATCCTTCGTCGGTGGCGGCTGCTGTGCCGTGGGCGATGGCTGCGGCGGAGGTTGCGCGGGGATTGATTCTGACGAAGCGAGCGGGTGAGGCGGGAGCGGTGCTGCAGCGGAGTGCCGAGTTTCTGGCCGCGGCAGCTCCGCCGACCGGCGAGCTGCGTTTGCTGGTGCGGCGTACCGAGCAGGATGAAGCGGGATTGAAGCAGGAGGTCTCTGAGGCGGTGCGAGAAAAGAATGAGCAGCGTCTGGATGCGTTAATGCGAAATCTTGAGGCGCGTGCGAGGCAGTTGGCGGCTGGTGCAGAGGACCGTCGGACGGTGCAGATTCTGCTGCTGAGTCGGCTGGCTTTCAGTGGTGGCAGTGAAGCGGTGCTGACGCATCTGCAGTCTGCCGCGGAGGTGTTGTCTGAGGTGCAGCTGGACGCGACGTGCAATCTGATTCCGGTGGCCGGTCTGTTATCGCAGGGGGAGGCGGCGGACGCTTCAAAGTTTACGGCGGTCACAGCGGGTGAAGCGCTGGCGGAGCAGCAGTTGATGCCACCGGCCGGCACGATTGCTCCGCAGGCGTGGGTGCTGGGGGTGACCGGGGGTGTGGCGTGGCAGAGCAACCGGTATCCTGGCAGCACATCGTATCAATTGTTTGAAGGGCGGTCAGAAAAGGCGGTGGGGATGCGTCTGGCGATGATTTGCGAGCTGACTCGGCATTTGGTGCAGAGCAAGCCGGCTTTGAATGGGCTGGACGGAATTCTGCTGCTGCAGAATGGACTGTGGCGTGAGGAAGCGTGGCAGATTGCGGGTCGTTCGATGGCGGACAGGGGGCTGGAGCAGAAGCTGCTGGAGTGGATGTCGGGAAAAAAGATCAGCAGTCTGGAGCAGATTTGCCTGCTGTACGGGTTGTCACAGGGGTTGGCGGTTCGTGCGGCTGGTCAGCGGGTGACGCAGTAAACGCGGCACACTTCATGCGGGTTTGTTTTGCGTTTTGGGCTGCCGGCGAGTACAACAGGGGGAGTTCTGAATTCTTCCTGCCTGTTGAGAGCTCCCACCATGCTCACCCCTGCTGTTTGCGGCGTGCGTTTTCCGTTATTTCTGGCTGTGTTGCTGGCATTTTCCGTGCTGGACGCGTCGAAGTCGTGCGGGCAGCAGACGGGTGATGCGAAGCCGGCTGTGGCGGTCAGCTATTACCGTTCCGTGCGTCCGATTCTGCAGCGAAACTGTTCCGGCTGTCATTTTGCGGGCAAGCGCGAGGGTGGATTGTCGGTGACTTCAGTGGCTGATCTGCTGAAGGGTGGCGATGCTGGCGCGGCCACTGTTGCGGGCAACCCGGACGAGGGGACGTTGATAGGGAATGTGTCGGGTGAGGATCCGGAGATGCCCCTGAACGGGACACCTTTGAAACCCGAGCAGGTGCTGGTGTTGCGGACGTGGATTGAGCAGGGCTGTGTCGACGATACTCCGCCGGCGGTCGAGCAGGTGGTTTCTGCCGAGAATCCACCTGTGTATACTCGTCCGCCACTGGTGACGTCGCTGGATTATTCTCCGGATGGTCGGCTGCTGGCTGTGACGGGGTATCATGAAGTGCTGCTGCATACGCTGGATGGCAGTGCGCCGCCGCGGCGTCTGATTGGACGTGCTCAGCGGATTGAATCGGTGGCATTTTCGCCGAACGGCCAGATGCTGGCGGTGGCTGGTGGGACTCCGGCATTGTTTGGCGAGCTGCAGTTGTGGAATGTGGCGGAGGGCAAGCTGCTGCATTCACTGACGATTGGCACGGATTCGCTGTTTGGTGTGGCCTTCAGCGACGACGGCAGTCTGGTGTCGGTGGGTGGTGCAGACAATCGTCTGCGTGTGATTCGTGTGGAGAGTGGCGAGCAGCAGATGCGGATGGACGCGCATGCGGACTGGGTTCTGGGGACGGCATTTTCGCTGAAGAACGATCATGTGATCAGTGTCAGCCGGGACCGTTCGATGAAGCTGTCGATAGTTTCGAACGGTCAGTTTGTGGACAACATCACCAGTATTAC
>CAITYU010000047.1 GCA_903896675.1 uncultured Planctomycetaceae bacterium | reverse complement strand
TGGCGAGGTATTGTTTCAGGCTGTCGACTCCGTCGACAGCAGTTCCGTCAGGCAGTGCAGAAGCGGCATCGACAGGATCCGTGCGTCTGCGTCCTGAGGCGTCGTACTGTTCGAAGGGGAGTCCCCACGGGTCGATACCGGAGTGGCATTTGGCGCAGCCTGGTTGATCGCGATGTGCTTCCAGTTTCTGACGGAGTGTGAGTGAGCTGTCGGCGGATTCAGGCAGCTGCGGGACATTGGGTGGTGGATCAGCCGGTGGTTCCGCGATGATTCTGCGAGCCAGCCATGCACCGCGTTTGATGGGGTTGGGTTCACGGCCATTGGAGAGTCCGGCGAGTACGGCAGCCTGAGTGAGCAGTCCGCCGATGCCACCTTTGTGTGGGACCGGTGTGAAAGTGAATCCGGATTCGCTGAGTTCCGTCAGTCCGTAGTAGGTGGCGACAGCATCATCGGCGAGGATGTAATCAGCGTGGACAAGTTCGGTGACTGGTCGATCCCTGCGGATGAGGTGAGCGAGAGTTTCGGCGGGTTCCAGTCTGAGTCTGCTGCGTACGGTGCGATTGAGGTGGGGGAAGCGACGTTCGTCAACGGCGAGCACATCGAAGCGGTCAAGGTTCAGCCACTGCGGTGCGAATTCGCTGATGAATCTGAAGAAGTGGGGGTGATCGATCATTCGATCAATTTCGGAGTGCAGGTGCTGTCGGAGTGTTCCATTTTCGGCGAGAGCGGTGAGGTGCTGATCGGGTGGTGAATTCCAGAGGAAGAAGGCGAGTTTGGCAGCGAGTTCGTGTTCGGCGAGTGGTTCGGGTTCCGGTCCGTGGCTGTCTTCGATGATGAAGAGGAAAGCGGGAGAGGTGAGTACAACGAGGAGAGAGTCTTTGATGCTGTGGAAGAAATCTGAATTGTTTCTGCGGGCGGAGGCCCAGACGCTGACCAGCAGCTGCAGTTCCTGTTCTGAGGCCGTTCTGCGCCAGGCTTTCGAGGCGAACCGAGCGAGGATCTGTCGAGCGTAAGGGATTTCGAGGGCGTGTGAGGTTTCGCTGAATGGTGCGGTGAGTATTTCGGTGGCAGGTTTCAGAGGTGAATCGAAGAAGATGGTGCGGTGAGTCCGGGGAGGCCAGGTTTCGAAGTATGGACCTTCGAACTGAACGGACTGAATATTGAGGCGTGGCAGATCCCGTCCGTCGGTGTATTCGCTGCGGACACCGATTTCGCGAACTCCGGCGAGGTAATTCACGTTATTTTTTTCAACTTCGGGCGCGGGGAAGTCGGTGATGGCGGCATTGAAGACGTACTGCTGAATCTGGTGACTGCGAACTTCGACCGGCAGTCCGACGGGAGTGAGTGTGCTGCCGCAATCCCGGCGCAGTCCGAGGTGAACTCCCAGCCACGGTCGGCGTGCTTCGAATCTGAGGAAGCTGGCAGTCTGGGGGAGTTCCGGAGTCAGGGGAGTGACGAGCAGTTCGCAGGCGTGCTGTGGCTGTGAGAGTGTGGCGAGGATGGGAGTTTGTCCGGCGGGCAGTCGGATGGTGAGGAGTGGGCTGATCTGCAGATCGCCGGTGATGTTCAGTTCCGGGAGAGTTCTGCCACCTTCAATTTTTGTGGAGAAGTCGCGTGTGCCGAGGAGCAGTTGCAGGTTGTTTCCGGAGGCGGCAGCGGGGCCGATGATGCAGATCTGGCAGATTTCGGACTGGTTGAGGCTGAGGGTTGCCGGTGTTCCGGGGTGCAGTGGAATTCTGAGGGAGTTGGGTGTGGTGCTGATGGGGGTATCGGGTGTCAGGAGCAGTCCGTCATCGACAGCGGCGGCATTGACGGTGATGCGGAAGTTACCCTGCAGCGGGAGTTCGCGGAGTGAGATTTTGAAGTTGGCTCGTGGTCCGTAGGTTGTGGATTCGCCGAAGATTTCTGAGCCGGGGATAGCGGGTCGCAGCAGGAGTCCGGCGGGTGTGGTTTCCCATGCAGCGCCGCGGGGGTAACCGGGATTACCGCGAACGCAGGCGAACACGGAGTGGGCGAGTCCATCGAAATGTCGCCACTGTCGAATGGTGTCATTGCCGACGTAGCCTTCAATGAAGTCGAAGCTGCGCTGCATCTGCCACGGCTGGAAGCGGAATGGTTTGTGTGGAGCGAGTTCTGTGACAAGGAAGTCGCTGGAGGGGATCAGTTCGCTGTTGGCACCGAGGATCAGGTTATCGGGGCAGGGATCGGGGTTGATGTTTCGGCCGAGGTCCATGCGGAAGGTCTGGATGACGGGCACGGCTGATTCGTCGACGATGCACTGATCGAGGGCTCGCTGAGCGATTTCGAACCATGTTTCTGACTGCAGCGGCGAGAGTGTCATGAGTGCTGCATTGTTGGTGAAGCCATCCTTTGAGATGGCATCTGCCGGGAGTGAATCCGTGAGGTCTTCCTGGATGCCGAGCAGATCCTGGAGGCTATTGCGATACTGAGCGATGGTGAGTCGCCGCATAGCGCCATTTTTCTGAGCACCCTGGTCTCGTGCGGCGCGGAGACTGAGATCGATCCATTGGATGATCCGGCTGCGTTCTTCTGCGGCGATTGGTGGTTCGTCTTCCGGCGGCATCGCTGCGGAGTCGATTTGTCGGCGAATATCGGCGAGCAGTGCGAGGTGGCGATCTTCGGGGACTGCGGCGAGCTGGTCGACGCGGATACCGGAGGTCATTTTGTCTGCGTTGTGACAGCGGGTGCAGTGTCTGGCGAGCAGTGGCTGAACGTGTTGTTCGAACAGTGCAGTGCGGGCTTGCAGATCGGTATCTGCTGGTTGTGGTGAGGGGCTGTTCTGTGCGGAGGCGGTTTGCAGGAGGGCAAGGGTGAGAATGAGCCGGATGCCCGTATGCAGAGGGGCGGTTGATAGTCTGGCGGCGAGATTTTTCATGGCAGGGCGGGCTCAGGCGGGGATGCAATTTGCGGGCTGGGAATTCACGGAGCGGAGGGATTATGGATTCTGCGGGTGGCTGAGTCACGTGCAGAATGCGGTGTGGTTGCCTGACAGAGGGTGTTTATTGGCGTGGGAGGTGGAAATTCGCCCTTGTTGACCAGTTTGAGCAGGCGGTTGGGTATGTGTGGGCCCGTTGAGATTCGGGGATCCTGCGGGTTTTCGTTTTTTTTCCCAGAAAAATGTGCGTGCAGGACGCTGGATGTCTGGCAATATGAAGATTTGGTGGGGCAGAATGTTAATAAGACGTTCGTCAGTATTGTGACTTCGGGAATCAGCCATGTCTCAGTGGTACTATCAGTTACTGGGTGAGGAATTCGGGCCGGTTACGACCGAGTCATTGCGGGAGCTGATTCAGGAGGGGACGATTTCGGAGTCTGATCCGGTGCGTCCGGTGGATTCGGCGGACTGGCGGCCTGCATCGTCCTGTGAGGAGCTTCAGGGGACCAGTGACGATGTGATCAGTGATCTGTCGGAGCTGTCTTTTGAGTTTGAGGAGAGCGGTCCGACGACGCGGCGTACGGCGTATGGATCGGAAGCTGCGTTGGCAGCGACGGAGCCGGAGTCTGTGCCTGAGGTCAAAGGGCCGGTTGGCTACTTTTATCAGGTTCAGGGTGTTTCTCTGGGGCCAATTCCTCTGCAGTCACTGGTACAGCTGGCTGCCGGTGGTCGACTTCTGGCATCCGATCTGGTGCAGGCGGAGGGAGACAAGGCGTGGCGAACGGCGGTGGAGTACGGTGAGCTGGCGGAGATTTTTGCAGCGCAGGTACAGAGTGCTGCTGCTGTAGAGGTGCCGACGAAGAAGGCAGCATCTGAGCCGGAGCAGAAAAAGCCTGCTGGCAAACCTGCGGGGTCTGGGGGCAAGGGGCGGCGTAAGTCCGGGCGTGGACCGGTTGCAGATGACTCTGCCGCGGTTGATGACATCCTGAATGAGGTGTTTGCGGACGAGGATCCTCAGCCGCCGCGACGTGGCGGAATGTCCGGGGCAGGATCGGTGGCAGCGGAAGTCCCTGCTCCACCCGCACCGGTGGTCGCGTCGGTAGTGCCCGTCGCTGCGCCTGCAGCGGCACCGATCCCGGCCATGAGCGCAACGGCTGCGGCTGCTGCGAAGAGCTACAAGGCTCCGCCGAAACCGAAAAAATCGTCAGGCGGTGGAATGAGTCTGGAGTTCGGAACTCCGGCCAAAGCCATTCTGGGTGTGCTGATCGTCGGCGTGCTGTTCTGGTTTTCCGGGCCACTGATGAAGATGTTCAAGTCGGATTATGACAGATATGCGAAGCGGACGGAGCTGGCGATTCAGACGATTGAGGCATTGAACCCGAAGACTCAACTGGTGGCATTCAAGGGACAGATGATGTCTGTTGAGAAGGAGCTGGGGGCCTATGCGGCAGTGATCAAGTCTTCGGGGACTCCCAGTGGAAAGACAAAGCACCTGCTGGATGCTCTGGACAAGATGCTGGAGTTTTCGAAGATGGATCCGAAAGAGACCGACAAGCAGAAGCAGGCTGTGAGCGAGGCGAAGGCGCTGATTCAGCAGTATCGGGGAGGCTGATTGCGAAGCAATCAGTCGACCAGTTCGACAGTGGCTTCCTGCTGCTGCTGTTTTTGGATAGTTCCGAGGATTACAGCGGGGAATTCCGGAGTGGAGACTGCGGTCAGCACGGCGTGAGCGCATTCGGCTGGCACGGCGAAGATCATGCCGATGCCCATATTGAAGACGCTGAACATTTCGGCATCTGCAATACCGCCAAGTTTCTGCAGCCATGGGAAGACGGGGTTTGGCGTCCACGATTTGCGGTCAATGACGGCCCGGCAGTATTCGGGGAGGACCCGAACGAGGTTATCGGCGATACCCCCGCCGGTGATGTGGGCGATGGCGTGCAGTCCACCGGGCGTGGCAGCATTGCGAGCAGCGGTCACGGTGGAAGCGTAGATGCGAGTGGGTGTCAGCAGTGCCTGTCCGACGGTCGTGTGGAGTTCGGGTATGAAGTCTGCAACCTGCAGTCCGGCGTGTGAGAAGACGGCTTTGCGTACAAGGCTGTAGCCATTGGAGTGGAAACCTGACGAGGGGACTCCGATCAGCACATCGCCGATGTGCACTCGGTATCGACCATCAACGAGGTCACTGCGTTCTGCGACGCCGACGCAGAAGCCGGCCATATCGAAATCGCCTGCTGCGTAGAGATCGGGCATGATCGCGGTTTCGCCGCCGAGCAGTGCTGCCCCTGCCTGCTGGCAGCCGTTGCTGACGCCGGAGACGAGTTGTTCGAGGAGTAGGGGGTCATCTTTTCCGAGCGCGATGTAGTCGAGGAAGAAGAGCGGTTCGGCGCCGAGGCAGAGACAGTCGTTGACGCACATCGCGACGAGATCAATGCCGATGGTGTCAAAGATACCGGCATGAATTGCGACTTTGATTTTCGTTCCGACTCCATCGGTACCGGAGACGAGTACGGGATCCTGCCACTGTCGCAGGGCGTTGAGTCTGAAGAGTCCGGCAAACCCACCTGGGAGGTCCATGACCCCGGGGGTGAACGTACGTTTCATGAGCGCCGGCAGTTTCTGCATTGCCTGTTCGTAGAGTTCGAGGTCAACGCCGGCCGAGCGATAGGTCAGATCTGACATTTGGGGGTTCAGTTGAAGGGTTGGAGAGGCGGAGCGGTGGGGTGGATTATTGCACGAATCCAGCCTGTCGCGAAGGTTGGAATTGTGAGGAATCTTCTGTTTTTGCTGATCTGAAAGTGCTGAATCTGCCGAATGTGTCGACAGCGCGCGGCAGGCGGACTCACAGAGCGGGTATGCACTGCGGTGCCGCGGCAGCGATACATCATGGCGACCAGATTGCAAGATCGGGAACATACAATGTTTGGGCAGAAGACCCAGCCGAGCTGGTTTTTCGGCAGTGCGAGGCACCTTGAGGCGGTAAACCGTCTGGTTTATCTGGTGGAGTGCCGTGAGCCGGTTGCGGTATTGAGCGGTCCGGACGGGAGTGGTCGCAGTCGAGTTCTGGAGCGGGTTGGTCGTGAATTGAAGCGTGCCGGCGACCGCGTGCTGATGATCAGCCTTGCGGGTCTGGATTCCGAGGGTGCGTTGTGGCAGCTGGTGAGTCGGCTTTCTGCGAGTGCGGGGAACAACGGTTCATTGCGGCGGCATGAGTCGCTGAATCGTCTGCGAGACGAGCTGGCGGGTTTGAGTCAGTGCGGAACTCATACGACGCTGCTGCTGGATGATGTTCAGCGAGCTGATGCGGATGCAGGGGTTCTGCTGCGTTTTCTGGTGTCTTTGGCAGCTTCCGGTTCCTGTTCTTTGAGTCTGGTAGCGGCAATTGAGTCGGAGATACCGGAGGAGCTGGGTGCGCATGTTTATCTGCCGGTGCGTCTGGAGCGATTTACGGCGGCTGAATCGGCGGGTTTTGCGGCGGAGTTGCTGCAGCGTCTGGGTGTGGAAACGGAGTTAATGGATGCGAACACGCTGCGAGCCATCCACGAGGTGACTCGAGGTCTGCCATTGCGTCTGCAGCAGATGTGTGAATTGCTGCAGGCGTGGAGTGAAGCGTGGCCGGGCGCTGAGTTTTCTGCGGACTCTGTGCGGATGATTGCTGCGGAGGCCTTTTCTTCGGCGGCGACGGACGCACCGCCGCTGCGTGCATTGCGGATGGCATAGCGTTGAGAGCGTACGGGGCTCGCGATGGTCTGTTCGGAACTGCGTACAGACGTCCTGTGTGGCCGTCAGTCGATCATAGCCGTGCAGCGAAGTGCGCGTGAGGGAGCGATGCGACCTGACCTGCCGGTGACTGCGTTGCCTGATCCGTTTGGAGAGGGATGCGAGTCAGAGACTCCGGGCGAGGTGTTTTCGATTCGCGAACGTGGCACGCAGCCGAATGCCCGGGGCTGGCGTCTGCGTGTTGTCCCCAATCGGTATCCGATACCCGGGGCACCTGAAGCCGGTGTGGACTTGTCACCGGTCGCAGAGTCTGAGTTGTTTCCACGTGTGCCGTTCAGTGGCGGTCATGAGGTCGTCATTGAGTGTCCGGATCTGCGTACGAGACTTGTGGAGCTGACGGCATCGGAGCTTGCTGATGTTTTTGGAGCGTGGCGAGATCGGGTGCTGTCTCTGAGTACTGCGGGTGTGTATCGCAGTGTGGCTGTGTTTCGTAACGAGGGCTTCAGCGCGGGTGCATCACTGGCACACTGTCACTCGCAGATTCTGGCGACGGATCATGTGCCTGCGCTGCTGCAGGAGCGGCACAGACGCAGCAGCAGTTATTGGGAGCGTACCGGTCGATGTCTGGTGAGGGATCTGTTGTGTGCGGAGCAGCGGGACGGACGGCGAATCATCCGGCTGGATGATGAGCTTGCGATCTGGTGTCCGTTTGCCGCTCGAACGGCGTGGCACATTCGATTTCTGCCATTGGGTGGCGATCGTTTTATTCAGGCGAGTGATGTTCTGATGGGTGTGTTGTCGCGGGCGGTGCTGGGTCTGGCGAAGGTTCTGGAGAGTCTGCTTGGGGTGGGTTTTCCCTTCAATCTGACGGTTGTTCAGCCTCGTCTGGATGAACCGTGTGCTTTTCCGTGGTTTGTGGATCTGATGCCACGTGTGAATCGGCAGGCGGGCTGGGAGCTGTTGTCTGACATTGATGTGATCCCGTTTTCGCCTGAGCAGAGCGCGGAGCAACTGCGGGCATTGCTGTCGGAAGTCGGATGATATTCAGTGGCTGGTGAGCAGCATGGTTGCGAACACGAGGGCAGCGGTTTCTGTTCTGAGGATCGTGCCGGGCCATGCCATGAAGCGGGCCTGAGCAGACTTCATGAGTGCGAGTTCGTGGTCGGTGAATCCACCTTCGGGGCCGATGAGCAGGAGTGGTGCGATTGGGTGGTGTGAGTGCACTGGACCTGATGTTTCGGCGGGATGGGCAGCGAAGACAGTGCGTTCGTCGGCCGAAGCCTGTTTCAGCAGTTCGGGCAGGCTGATCAGCGGCTGCAGTTCCATCAGCACCGGTCGGCGGGCCTGTTTGCAGGCGGCCACGACGCTGGCTCTGAGTTTCTCGACTCGAGTTTCTCCGGGGGCCGTGACGGACCGTTCCGTTTCCAGCAGCACCAGCTGGTGGACTCCCATTTCGGTCAGTTTTTCGACCATGGTACGGAGGCGATCACCTTTGGGTGGTGCGGCAGCGACGGTGAGTTGTGTGGCGAGTGCAGTGGGAGGTCTGCTGATGTGCTTTGCGAGCACTGTGAGGTCTCGTCTGCCGGTCTGCAGGATTTCGGCATCAGCAACGCTGCCGGTGCCGTCAAACAGCATCAGCGAACTGCCTGGTTTCATGCGGAGGACGTGCAGCAGGTGATGAGCTTCGGGTCCGGAGATGACCCGTTCACCGGTTGTCAGTTGTTCGGTCCATGCCCAGTGCATCAGCGGATCCTGCAGCCAAAAAAAAGACTCAACGTAAAATGAAGTGGGCGGTGTGAAGAAGCATTCTGACCACGCAAGGCACCAATTGCAGAGGCATCCCGAGGGCGAGCCACTGGCGGAAGCCAATGGGTGTTGTGTTGAAAGGGGGCACCGAACTGGTGCTCGTTGGTTCCACCTCGGAGGGCGAGGCTCCTGCCGAGCCGTGGGATTCAGCAGCCAGACAGCAGTTCGGCTCAGCGGGAGCTTCGCCCTCCCGAATGGTCAACACCCCTGGCAAGCCAATCTGCAGCTGAGCACAGGATTTCGCGTTGATCCAAAAAAAGGACTCCTGACGCTGCCGTCAGGAGTCCTTCAGGAGTATGTCAGGCAACTCAGATCTGCCGCCGAGACTGATCTGCGGGAGCGGACGCAATGGGGGCAGCCGTAAGATCTGAGGCCAGCCACCAGTCTGCGGCGTCCCACTGTTCCATGATGGAGTCGACGGATGTGTGATCCACAGTGTTTGTGACCCGCGGGGTTGTTGCAGCCACCGGGTTGGTTGTTGATTGAGTCACGGCAACCGCGTTGAATTCATTCTGTGCGGGCACCTGTTTTGCGGCGGGGATCTGGTCGCGGCGGTTCTGTGCGGGGCGTTCAAGGAGTGCGAGGTTAGCGCGGAGGGGTACATTCGGCAGAGACGTTGCAGGCTGTTCGATGTCAGCTGCAGCCACAGTAAAGGTGACTCCGGCGCTCCACGCCGTGGATTCACCCATGATGCTGACAGCCTTCACCCAGACTCGGTAGATGCCGGCGGGGATGGAGGATGCGGGGGTGAAGGAAGTTGTTGTGAGGTTTGTCAGGCGGATGACAGACTGTTGAGGAGAGGCTGCCAGAGCGACCCACAGTTCGTATTTTTCTGCGCCACCGACGGCGGTCCATGCGAAGGTGGTTCTGCCGGCCACCCGGCTGCCTGCAGCCGGGGAGGTGATGGTGGGTGGTGCACCGATGGAGAACCGGCGAACGGCAGACCAGGGGCTGACGTGCGTATTGCCGACAGTTCGCATCCACATTTCATAGTTGCCGAAGGCAAAGTCCTTTGTGGCAGTGAAGGACGTGCCTGAGATGGCCTGGTTTCTGAGAACGACGGCCTTTGTGGCAGCGTCACTGACGTACAGGTCGTAGTATTTTGCGCCGAGAGTGGCGATCCAGGAGAAGGTTGGTGTGCGATCGAAGGAGCTTCCTGCTGTGGGCAGTGAAATGACGGGCGGAGCGAGAACGGTGAAGTCCTTCGCGAGGCTCCAGATGCCACCTTCATTTTTCGCGTTGAAGGCCTTGACGAAGGCCCGATAGGATCCTGGTCCGAGGTTCACTTCGGATTTGAAACTGGTTGTCACGAGATTTGTGACATTGATGACCTGAGCTTTGCCTGTGGTCAGATTGTTGACCCAGAGGTGGTAGCGTGTGGCGTCGGCCACAGCGGTCCATGCGATTTCCGGGAAGGACGCAGCGGCAATATTTCCGGTCTGCGCGGGGGCGGTGATTGTGGGCGCTGTCTGAACGAAGAATTCCCGAGGAGTGCTCCAGAAGCCGGGGATTTCGAACTGGTCGTAGGCTTTGACCCAGACGCGGTAGAGACCGATACCGAGGTTTTCGGAGGGGGTAAAGCTGTTGACTGTGAGGCCGCTTTTCACGATGAACGTATTGATTCCGGCGCTGACAGCAGCGATCTGCAGATCGTAGCTGGTGGCCCCTGGGATCAGGTTCCATGTAATAGTCGG
Source organism: uncultured Planctomycetaceae bacterium (assembly GCA_903896675.1). Taxonomy (GTDB): domain Bacteria; phylum Planctomycetota; class Planctomycetia; order Planctomycetales; family Planctomycetaceae; genus SXXK01. The sequence continues at coordinate 3,837 of CAITYU010000047.1, read as the reverse complement.
GCGTGGGGCAGTGGTCGTTGCCGCCGGAGCGCTGATGACAGGTGGCTCGTGGTCGAGGACAGTAACATTGACAGTTGATGACTGGTAGCCGGGAGAGGATGCGGTGACGACGACCTGCTGGGCGCCGTCGAGGTCAGGATCGTTCACGGCGGTGACGGGGAAGGAGATGGATGCCATACCGGCCGGGATTGTGACGGTCTGAGGAACGGCAAGTTCCGTGATGTCCGAGGAGGACAGATTCACGACGAGGTCCAGTCCGTTGTCGGTATTTGTGCGAGTGACAGTTCCGACGGCACCATTGCTTCCTGCATTTTCGAGGATTGACGTGCGGCTGAGGGAGAGCAGCACGGTTTCATGATCGAGGATTGTGAGCGGCAGAGCGCCCGAAATGGTACCGGCACTGATGCCATTGATGACGATGGAACGATTACCGAGCAGAGTGTTATCGTTCAGGATGACGATGACGTCCGTGGAGCCGAATCCGGCGGGAATCACAGCCTGGAGCGGCAGTGAGACAGCGGTGCTGTCACCGGAGACGGAGAGATTCACGGTGAGATCGGCTGAAAAATCCGTGGTGTTCGTGCGGCGGACGTTCATAACGAACGAGCCATCGTTTTCGAACAGTGCCGACTGACTGGGCTGAGTGAGGACGATCTGCGGTTCAACGTCGATGACCGTGATGTTGAGTGACTGACTGGCCCCGTACTGTGGTGCGACGACGGTGATGCTGACAGTCTGGTTCCCGTCGATAGTGGAGTTATCAACGGGGAGCAGGTCAAAGGTCACGGTCTGCTGACCGGCCGGGAATGTGACAATCAGTGAACCGTCAGGCTCTGCACCGGCGAAACCGATTCGGGCGGTATTGCTGCTGAGTACTCGAACGCTGAACGCGGACAGGTCTGAATTAAAGCGGGTCAGCCTGCCCTGCACTGTTCCGGGTGCGGCATTTTCGAGGATGGTGGAGTCTGTCAGTGAGAAGCTGAGTTGTTCATCATCATTGATGAGAATGGTGTCTGCACCGAGTTCCAGTCCGATGACGTTGACGGACGTTGCGGCGATGCGAACGTTCTGAATTCCGTCCAGCAGGGTATCATCCACGGCATCGAGGCTGAGGGAGATGCTGCTTTGGTTCGCGGGTATGATGACTGTGCGGGAATCAGAGGTTCCGAAGGCGACTTCAGAGGAGTCAGCGGACTGCAGTACGACGGTGGCGGGGGACAGACCGACGGTTTTGAGGCTGAGTGTCCAGTTATTGAGGCGACCGAAGTCATTGACGTTATCATCGATGACTTCGAGGTACCATGTGCCCTGAGCTTCCTCGCCGATGTATTCAGAGAGGCTGCCTTCCGGCATGAAGCGTCCGGTATAAGGTGCGTCTCCTGCGACGATGCTGATTGTGGCTTCATCATCGAGGACGGTGGAGACCATGTTGCGTTCATTGGTTGTGAGGTCACTGAACAGTTCAACGCGGCGACCCGTCGGGCTGATCAGGAACACATCGAGGTCCCCGATCCAGTCGTGTCGGAAGTTGACGGTGACATTGATATCGGCGACGCGTGAAATCTGGCTGGGGACGGTGATTGGTGACCACGTGGTGGCTCGATCCAGCAGTTGGTAGGTGGCTGGATTTGTGAAAGTCTGTTCGGTGACATAATCGAAGGGGCCGTTGATATCACTGCGACTGACGGTGACGACGGCTGCATTCGGTCCGGCACTTTCGGAAACGGCGTCTGCTGCGACGCTGACGAGGATTTGTTCGCGGTCGAGTACGGTGATGGTTTCAGCGCCGGACACGTAGAGCGGCGGATTGGAGACTGTGGGGGAATTCATATCTGCGGTGATGCTGACGATCTGCACGCCGTCACGTTCGGAGTCGTCGACAGCGTCGAACGGAATGATGACCGTCTGCTGTCCTTCGGGAATCGTGACATCGAGGATGAAGGCGACTTCGGTGGTGTCAGAGTTTGTCAGGCGAACCTTCAGTTCACCGCGATTGCGTGTGAAGTGTTCCCCGAAGGCGGCGAAGGCAGGCCGATTTGAACCTGTGGGGTACTCGGCAATTGAGGCGAGCGATGTGTCGGAGTAGGCGAATCGCCCATTTTGTTCGGCGACGATGATGGCCCCTGAGACGTTGACTTCGATGTCCGAGACGGATCCGAGGTTACCGGCGATTCTGGTGACTTCGTTACCGCCCGGTGCGAATTTCACGAGTTCGCCGGTGGCAGTGCCACCGTAGAAGTTTCCGGCAGTGTCATTGGCCAGCGTGAGTACAGGTGTGGAGAGAGTGAAGAAGCTGAGCGGTTCGAGGGTGAAGGGGTCAAACCGTCCGACGTCGGTTCCGTTCACATCGAGAGCATAGATGTAGTTGTCGAATCCAACGACGACGTCGCGGTAACGCAGGGGTGAATCGACAAGTCCATCAATGCCGTCACCACCAAGTGAATCGAGTCCGAAGAAGAATGGCTGGTCAATCGTGCGTTTGTAGTTGCCGTCGAGGTCAAAGACGCGGATTTTATTACCGCCGGCCGTGGCACCCACGTAGAGTTCGTTGCGGAGAGTGGCGAGTCCGCCTTCCCAGTATTCACCGGACGACCACATGCGATAGGTGCCGTCCGGTTTGGGCAGGATCAGGCCGGACTTTGTGCTGATTTCGTAAATGGTATCGGAGAATGTTGAGGAGACGTAGAGGGAGTTTCTGGCGGGGTTAGGAGCGAGGCCACCGCTCAGGTCAAGTCCGAAGCCTCCATTGACTCCGTCAACATCGAGCACATTCACGATCGTGCGCAGCACCGGATCATAAACCACGATGTCATCCCTCAGGAACCCATCCATCAGATAGATGAGTCCGTTGAGATAAGCGAGTCCTTCAAAGCCTGTGTTCGAGGTGGAACCGACAAAGAAAGAGTCGACGACGTTCCCCGTGTCAGCATCAATTTTGTAGAGGTTATTGGAGGAGTTATCGACGATGAACCAGATGTACCTGCCGTCGAAGGCACAGCCGGCTGAGCCACCCCCGGAGGCCGGGGTTTTGAAGTTGCGGAGGGAGTTTCCAGTGGTGGGGTCCAGCTCATAAACGTCAGATTCGGGCCATGTGCTGCCAAACAGGCGGGGGCCGAACGCTTTTGTGCCGAAGCGGTCGATCTGTCCGGAGTTCACATCGTAGCGAACGAGGCCGTAGGCATCCCCGGCGCTGGTTTCGAGATCGCTGATGAATACGAAGGATCCGACCGTTGCAAGACCTCCGGTGCCGGTATCGGACGCTGAAGCGGAGGCATTATTGATGATCTGGTGAGTCCACGAACCATCTCCGGGGTTGTAGATGGAGATATAGACGGTGGAAGTGCCGTTGAAGACAGCGATCTTGCCATCTTCCATGACGGCGACGTCACGGACGGTCTGGCTGACTGGCCTGGAGCCGGCGGGCCATGGCACTGTCACAGTGGATTTCAGCAGTCCCTGGCGATCGAAGAATCTGAGCGAGTTATTGACGGCGACGATACGATCGGGTGAGAAGATATCGGTATTGCTGCGAGAGATTGTCAGCGTACCGGCATTCGGGCCCGCGTCTTCGAAGACGATGTCGGGAGTGGCCAGAACGGAGATGGTTTCGTGGTCGAGGACATCCAGTGTGAGTCGGTCCTGTTCACTGCCGAGATATTCGACAGAGATGATGACCTGCTGAGTACCGTCGAGGAGGGTGTCGTCGATGGCATCGATCGGCACGGTGACCTGCCGCTGAAAAGCGGGGATGGTCACGGGAAGTGAGACTACTCCGCCTGACCTGGCTTCTGTTCCGTCGCTGATCAGCAGTGTGACTGTAACGGCCTGACTGAAGGG
>CAITYU010000046.1 GCA_903896675.1 uncultured Planctomycetaceae bacterium | reverse complement strand
TCCTGATCCCCTGATTTGTCGGCGATGCTGCGGGCCAGCAGCCAGAGTTCCGGGTTTTCCGGGTTCAGTTGCGCGCCGTCACGCAGCAGTGTCAGAGCCTGCTGCCAGGCCTCGAATCGCGACAGCATGGCGGCAGTGATCAGCATCTGCGGTACTCCGCCGGCGCCGAAGTCCAGCCGTGACTGCAGGACTCGAGCCACTTCGTCTGCCGGCCGTCCGGCCAGTTTCATTTCCAGAGCCAGCACGTCGTAGAGCCACGGTACCACGCGACCTGCGCGAAGTGCTGCTTCGAGGCACTCCACGATCTGTTCATACTGTCGCGCTTCATGCTGTATCTGAACGAGCTGGGCGAGGTTTGCATCGGACAGTCGCGGGCCGGAAAAAATGCGGTCCCAACGCTCTGCCATGGCACCCTGCCCGGCGGCGACTTCCGCCAGTGCGTGGCGTGCACTGAGCCCCTGCTGCTCATCGGTTGGTGCGAGGCTGGCTGCAGAGAGGGCTGCAGTTGCCGTCAGCGGCAGCGGCAGCGATTGGCCGCAAAGGAACAGGGACAGTCCGCGGCAGGCATGCTGCCACAGACTGTCCCTGAATTGGAACCGATCATGCGTCCCCTGCGTCTGCAGCGGGGATGCTATTTTTTTTTAGCCCCGTTCTTGAGCTGGATGCCGCCGGCTGCCGGTGCAGCGGGAGTTGCAGGAACAGCCGGGACGGAGAACATACCGCCGCCCATGCCGCCCATACCGCCGCCACCCATGCCACCCATGCCGCCGCCACCCATTCCGCCCATGCCTCCCATGCCGCCACCCATCCCGCCCATGCCGCCCATTCCACCCATGCCACCCATGCCGCCACCCATACCGCCCATACCGGGCTGCGTGATCACGACGAGGTCTGCGACGTCATAGATGCGGGTGACGAGGTTTTCTTCGCTTTCGGCCGTGGCGACCGTGGTGACCATCATGACTTCGTTCTTGATCATGACGGTCAGTTCATTGTCCTTCACCTTGGCGAAGATCAGCTCAAGAGCGTTTCGCATGGTGATCCCGGCAAGGTCCACATCAGCCACCTGCGTGTCGTCCAGGAAGGTGGGCTTTTCGCCAAGATCCGGATCGGATTCATCCAGAATGATTCGCATGGTGTAGGGACCCTCAGCCGTGTAGGCGTCGGCGATGAATCGCAGGATTTCACCGAGCGAGTTATCGCCGGGGTATGACAGAGCACGCGGCAGAGGCTCGTCCAGTTTCTTTTCCAGCCACTCTTCCACCGGCTTGATGGACCGCAGGGACAGAGACTTGTACTTTTCTTTCCGCTTGATCGACAGGGCACGCCAGACGTCGGCCGGCGGGTACTGAACCGGTGGTTCGTCGGGGAACGGTACGTGAGACAGTTCCACCTGGTACAGAGTTTCGAGGAAGCGGTCATTTCGCAGGCTGACGAGGTCGTAGGCTTTCTGCAACTGACCGGAGGCTTCGGACATCACCATGGCGGCAGTGGCCGTACCGTTACCCGGTTCGTCGCGGAGCGCTTCGCGGGAGACCGCTTCGGCATCTTCATAAGCGTTTACGTCACCCCGGCGAGCACGTTCCAGCAGGCCACGAACCTGGTCGATCAGCGTCCGCAGACGCTGTTCTTCGAGGTTGACCTGGGCCAGTCGTTCGCGCTGGGCTTCGAGGTTGGCGCGAGCTTCAGAAAGCTGCTGCTGACGAATTTCGTTGGTCTGGCGAGCGGAGTCCACCTGGGTATAGGCCGCTACAATGCGACGTTCCAGTTCCTGTCGCTTTTCCGGAGCAATTTCGCGGGAAGAGCGGACAGCTTCGAGGACATCCTTCAGCAGAGTGATGGCGTATTCGGGCTGCTGAGCAGCGACGCGGTCGGCTTCTTCGATTGCCGCGTTGACGGACTGCACCATCCGCTGCGTCAGGATCTCGCTGCGAGTCTCTGTTTTGCTGAGAGCATCACCTTCGTCGACGCTGGGTGGGCCCAGACGGTCGGCCTTGCCGGTTTCATCCTGCAGCTCTGTGGCCAGAGCCGTCAGTCGGACGTTGCCGGAATCCAGCAGTCGGGCCTGTGTGACGATTTCGCGAGCCTGCTGCTTCTGACCCTGTTTGCTGAGTGCTTCAGCGGCAGCGATGCTTTCATTGATCAGTGTGCCGAGGTCGCCGGCGGCTGCGGTCAGTCCTTCCAGCCCGAGATACGGGGAGTCCAGACCCTGAGACTGCTGGGACTTGCGAGTGAGTGCACTGATGGCACTGCCGGCCTGACGTGAATCACTGCGGGATACTTTCCATGTCTGCGGGCGTCCGTTGACGGTTCCCGTGACTTCCAGTACCGCCGGCAGTTCGCCGGTACCATAGATGACGGTGTGGCGGCTGCTGCGAAGTGCGACTGTTGCCGGAGCGGACAGGCTGAGGTTGGCAGAAGCGGAACGCAGGTCGCGAACCAGTACCGGAGCCTGCTGGATTTCGCTGATCATGCTGGAGACTGCTGCGGTCAGATCGTCGGACTGCAACTGCTGCAGTGAACCGCCAGTGTGATTGGCGAGCACACCGGAGAGGTGAGCATCAACGCGGGGGCCCAGCAGCATGGCATGGAAGGCTGCACCGCTGGTCTGCAGTTCTGTCACGAGGCCTGCCAGATCGGAGCCGGAGAGCATGTCGCCGGTGCTCATGCCGTCACCGATATAGGCGACAGACACGGCTGTTTCCGAGACACCCTGCAGCGAGCTGCGGAGTGCTGCGGCGAGGTCCGTGGCGCCCAGTGGAGTTCGCAGGGACAGACGCTGCAGAGCAGCCGACAGTTCGGGCGAGTCCGGGCTGACAAAGTCCGGCGTGAGTACAGAGACGGATGAGTCGGCAGCGACGAGGCGGACCTTGCTGTCCTTTGGCAGACCCTGCAGCACGGCCTGAACAGCCTGCAGCGTCCGCTGCCGGTAAATGCCGGCCTGGCTGGCCGAGGTGTCAACCAGCACAATGTGTCGGTTCACGGTAACTGCCGGTGCGGACAATCGCAGGGCAATGGCCATGTGCTGCCGGTCGGCGGTGGTCAGCACGACGGCATCCGGCGCGGCCGAGGCGCTGGGCGAGCCGTTGTCCGAGGCGAGGACAGTGCCACACAGAGTGGACACACCCAGTCCCAGAGAAGCCAGTGAAATTGAACGCAGTGAGCCAGCGAGTCGCCGCATGTGAATTCCCCATGAAGGTGCTGCGGATGCAGACCAACCCATTTCGCCAGATGCAAAACCAGAGATCAAGCCGGACGCCAGAAACCTGATGCAGTCTAAACCAGTCTTCGGATGCCACCGAACACAATTTCCGTGAAAACCGGCAAAAGTCGCTGACAGCCACAGAGTTTTGCGGAAAGGCCGTTTGATACGGCTGAACCCGAAAACTTCCACGCACCGCCGCCGGCATAGCAGCAGTGCAGATGGTGCAGTCAGAGAAATTGTCCGAGACCTGTGCAGTCTTCCCAGATCTTCCAGTTCTCCGGGTTCGATTGCAACAAAAACCTGCGGATCTGTTGCGATTTGAGCCCATAAAGCAGAACCAGTCGCTTCGTCAGTCGACTGCCAGCCCGGCAGTTCGGAATGGAAGCTGCCGAGAAACCAGTGAGTGATTGAAAACGCAGGCCGTTTGCAACGTCCGTTCACTTTCGATGAATTCTGCCGATTTTTTCGACGATAACTTCTGCGACCGGCTATTGGGGGGCCGCGAAAATCGCACATCCAGCCGGATGCCGCGGGGGGTGGATCTTATGGCGCGGCATTCCGGCCCGGCTGTTACGCAGGTGGCGTGGCTGGCATTGAGCCTGTTGGGACTGGGGCTGACACTGGTTGCCAGTGTCCGAGCGATCGACAGGACGGAACTTACGTACAGTGGTCTCTGGGGCCGCACGTCAGCGACGGCGGCTGCGAGCAGTGTGCTGACCGAGCGGCGGCAGCGGGGTGTGCTGACCTGTCCAGTGCATGGCACCGGGGACGTGACGGTGCATGGCACCGGGGACGTCGGCGAGGCGGGTTTTGGCAGCAAAAACACGGCAAATTCCGGGCGTCTGAAACGCTGTCGGCTGGCCCCGGGCGAGGTCGCCTGTCTGGTTTCAGAAGATTTTCTGGGGGCTGGGCATTTGTTTCGCGTTGAGGCGCGGGGTTGCAGCAGTGGAGAGTCGGGCGGGACTGAGCGGTGTGCATCAGGGGCCGAGGACGGAGTGTTTTTGTCGGGCAGTGCGGGGTTGGGTGCTGGCGGGGTTGGTGCGGGGATTGTTACCGGTGCTGAGTCGGCGTCGGCTGGGCAGGTGGAATTACCCAGTCGGCGATTGTTTCAGTTGCCGCGGATGTCATTTGATCGGCCGGCGACGGTGTTAGCGGAGTGTGAATTGGTTGGGTCAGTTGGCGGGTTGGGGATTTATTGTGAGGGTTCGGTGCGGCTGTCGGCGGAGCAACTGCGGGGGCGTTTGGGGGCTTTTGCGGTGTCTGGATTGCTGGAGGGTGTGGAGCGTGTTCTGGGGTCGGTGCTGGATGTGGACGGCAGTGGTGGTTTAACGGTGGTGGTGGGTGAGCTGGATCCGGCGGGTGAATCGGGAGAGTTTCCGTTCTGGGGTTGTGTGCGGGAGGCGGATTTTCTGGGTGGCGAGTCGGGTTCGGCGGGTGACATTCTGTATCTGGACTCGGGGGTGTCGGAGATTTCGGAGTTGGAGTGGCGGTCATTGCTGGTGCATGAGCTGGCGCATGCGGCCTGTTTTTCGCGGCTGCTGGAGCGGCGTGTGGCGGGTTTGTCCGAGCTGTCGGTACCGCGTTGGTTTCACGAGGGTTTGGCGCATCTGGTGGAGCATGAGTTGGCGGGCGAGTGTGGATTAGCGCGGCGGCGACTGGAGTCCTGCTGGGGCGATCCCGGGCTGGCTCCGGTGGTCGTCAATCTGCAGCAGATGACGTGGGGAGCCAGTCGTCGTGGTTCGCGGGCGTCGGCGTATCGTTTTCTGCGGGCGGGGATTGGCGGGGATGTGTTGCGTGCGGGTCGATTGGCGGGGGAATTGCGGGAATCGGCCTGTTTTGAGGACCTGTTGAATTGTGTTCTGGGGGGTGCTGCTGAGGTCGTATTGCGGCGTTGGGCAGCGGGTGAAGTGCGGGCGATGCTGGCGACCAGTCCGCAGGTGATACCGCAGTTGTCTGCGGGTTGTGTGACTGAGCGGCGAGTGCTGGGGACGGCGTTTGTGGTTTGGCGTGCGGGTTCTGAGGGGCTGGACGTGACGGTGGCAGCCGGCGATGATTCCGACTGGACCCTGACGGTGATTCGGCCATAATGCGGGGTCCTGCATTTACTTCCGGGCCCTGATTGGCGGTCTTTTTTCAGCATGACAGCATCGTTTTCATTTCAACTGGACGCGGTGGATTCGGGGACCAGTGGTCGTGCGGGTCGCTGGCAGACGCCGCATGGCACCGTGCAGACTCCGGCTTTCATGCCTGTGGGGACTTTGGCCACAGTCAAGGGTTTGTTGCCGGCGCAGTTGCGAGCCGCGGGGGCTCAGATGGTGCTGGCGAACACTTATCATCTGGCGTTGCGGCCTGGTGAAAAGACGGTGGCCGAGCATGGAGGTCTGCATCGGTTCATGGACTGGGACGGTCCGATTCTGACGGACAGTGGTGGGTTTCAGGTCTTCAGTCTGGCGGCGATGCGGAAGCTGAATGATGACAAGGTGGTATTTCGTTCGCACATTGACGGGTCTTTGCTGGAGCTGACACCGGAGCGGGCGGTGGAGATTCAGGAGTCTTTGGGTGCGGACTGCATCATGTGTCTGGACGAGTGTCCTCCTTCGGGTGAGAGTCTTCCGAGGATTCTGCAGGCTGTGGATCGAACGACGCGTTGGGCCGAGCGTTGCCGGGCGGCTCAGAAGCGTACGGATCAGGCTTTGTTTGCGATTGTGCAGGGGGGTTTGCATGCGGATCTGCGTGGTCGATCAGCGGAGGGGTTGTTGAAGATTGGCTTTCCGGGATATGCGGTCGGTGGTTTGAGTGTGGGTGAGCCTCCGCCGCAGATGTATGCGACGCTGGACTGTACGGTGCCGTTATTGCCTGCGGATCGTCCTCGTTATCTGATGGGTGTGGGTCGACCGGAGGACATTCTGGAGGCGGTGTGTCGTGGGATCGACATGTTCGACTGCGTGATGCCGACTCGCAACGGCCGCAATGCGATGGTGTTTACCAGTGGTGGTCCGGTGCGTTTGCGGAATGCGGTGCATGCGAAGGATCAGTCGCCGCTGGATCCGGAGTGTCCGTGTGTGGCCTGTCAGCGGTATACTCGGTCGTATCTGCGGCATTTGTTTGTGGCGGGCGAGATGCTGGGTCCGATTCTGGCGTCGCTGCACAACATTACGTATTACCAGACTCTGGTGCGGCAGATTCGTGACGCGGTGCTCTCGGGGACTCTGCAGCAGTTCCGGGCCGCGCAGCTTGCTCGCTGGGGTTCAGCCCATTAAAATGGGCGGTTTTGCAGATATCAGTCCATTATTCTGGAGAAGCCCGTGGTGTTTTGTTGTGTAGCCAGTGGTCTGGCGTCGCTGGTGATCGGTGTGGCGACAATCGTGGTGCAGGAACCTGCTGGATCGCAGGCGGCTGCTGCGGCGACTGCCCCTGCAGCTGCGGCCGCGCCGGCTGACGCTGCGGCCCCGGCCCCGGCAGCGGTGCCGGCGAAGTCAGGTGTGGTTGGTGAGAAGTCGGCTGCGGCTCCGAAGAAGGCTCAGCCCGATCCTCCCGGCTGGGTGCAGTTCCTGCCTCTGGCTTTCATTGGGATCATGTTTTACATGATTCTGTTGCGTCCGCAGCAGAAGGAGCAGCGTCGTCGCCAGGAAACTCTGGGCAGTCTGAAGAAAAGCGACAAAGTGGTGACCACGGGTGGAATCGTGGGCACGATTGCTGATTTGTCGCAGGATGGTCGATTTGTGACCTTGAAGGTTGATGACTCGACGCGGATCCGTTTCCTGCGCAGTGCCATTCATGGTTTGCTGGACGACAAGTCGGAAAGCAGTACCGGCTGAGTCTGTTGGGGGTTTGTGTTGCCGCTGGGCAACACTTCGCGATTTCCCCGGAATCCTGCAGGAATTCTGTGTTCTGGCCGGGTTTCGGGGGGCATTTTTTCGTCCTGCCCGATATTCTGGCGGACTTTCCAGGCTGCGGGATCCTCAGAACTGACACGGCATTCCGGCCTGGAATTGTGTTCGGGACTGTGATTTCGCTACATATTAAGCGTGTTTCTACCAGTGCATTCGTTCGGGAACCCACTGATGTCATTGCTGCTGAACGGACTGTTGATTCTGTGTCTGCAGGCTGCCGGAACCGGTGCTGAAGCTGCCTCTGGTGTCGACCAGGCTCAGCCTCCGGCGGCTGCTGCCCCGGCGGCTGCTGCTGCCGAACCGATTGTTTCTGCGTCTGCTGAGCCGGCTGCGGCCCCCGCTGCTGCTCAGCCACCTGCTGCGGCGGCTGCAGAGACTCCGGCTGCCCCGGCTGCCCCGGCTGCTGCGGCATCCGAGGTGACTGCCCCGGCTGTGGCTCCCGCTGAGGCTCCGGGTGAAGTGAAGACATCGGAAGAGAAATCTCTGCCGCCGGCGGCCACGGGGCCCGGTGGTTTTGTGATTCTGCTGCTGGTGCTGGCAATTCTGGTGCTGCCGTTTGTGATCGGCAGTTTTGTGGCAAAAGGCCTGAATGTGCCTGAGTGGAGTTCGCGGATTGGCGTGGTGATTCTGACGCTGCTGCTGGGGATCTCACCGTTTCTGATGTCGCTGCTGAAGGGGCAACCGCTGGGTGAGCGTTTCCGGCTGGGGATTGACCTTGCCGGGGGCACCAACATGGTGTTTCAGGTGCGTGGTGAGGGCAAAGAAATTACGCCTGGCGTGATGGACCAGATGGTGGGTGCTGTCAGTCGTCGTATTAACCAGTCGGGCACCGAGGAAATCACGGTGCGTGCGGTGGGTACGGACCGGATTGAAGTGATTGTTCCGGGTGAAGACCCGCAGACGGTGGACGACATCAAGCGCCGGATTACTCGCCTGGGCAGTCTGGAATTCTTCACGGTGGCGAATCGTGCGGATTCGGACATTATTCGATTGGCGCAGGGTCTGGACCTGTCGCGCAAGGAAGTGGTGATCAACGGCGAAGTGCGTGCTCGCTGGGTACCTGCGGCTGAGAAGAACGGCGAACCGAAGCTGCTGACGGATGCGGACGTGATCAGCCGACCGTTGAAGGCCGAGCGTGAGGTGAATGGTCGCGTCGAAAGCTATGATACTCAGGAATATCTGCTGCTGGTTTCGCCGAAGGAAGAGCAGGTTACGGGACAGTATCTGCGTTCGGCAGTGCGTGACTTCGATCCGCAGAACGGCGAGATTGTCGTCAGTTTTGCCTTTGACCAGACGGGTGCTTATCTGTTTGGTCAGTTGACAGGCCGCAATGTGCCTCGAGATGGTGTTCCGAACCGTCGTCTGGCGATTGTGCTGGACGGTCGAGTTGACAGTGCGCCCTTCATTCGTGAGCAGATTACCAGTCGTGGTCAGATTTCGGGTGGTCAGGGTGGTTTTACGGCGGAGGAGGCTGGGGAGCTGGTCGCGGTGCTGAATGCCGGGGCACTGGAAGTTCCGATTGATCCGAAGCCACTGAGTGAAGCGACGGTGGACCCGACTTTGGGTGCCGACGTGCGACAGAAGGGTGTCACGGCGACTGCGATCAGTGGTCTGGCGGTGATTGTGTTCATGCTGGTGTATTACCGGTTTGCCGGTTTGATTGCGGTCATTTCGCTGATTCTGAATCTGGTGCTGACAGTGGGTCTGATGGTGGCAATTCCCGCCACATTCACTTTGCCGGGCATTGCCGGTCTGGTGCTGACGATTGGGATGGCGGTGGACGCCAACGTTCTGATCTATGAGCGTATGCGGGAAGAGATTGACCGTGGTTCTTCGACTCGCATTGCGATTCAGAACGGTTTTGAAAAAGCCTTCATTACAATTTTTGACTCGAACGTGACGACTCTGCTGACATCCGTGGTGTTGTTTTACTTTGGCACGGATCAGATTCGCGGGTTTGCGGTGACGCTGTTCATTGGTCTGGCGGTCAGCATGTACACGGCTCTGTATGTGGGTCGTCTGCTGTTTGATCTTTCTGAGCGATGTGGGTTGCTGAAGCAGATCAGCATGATGCGGGCGATTGGCGAAACGAATCTGGACTTCATGAAGTACCGCAACCATCTGTTTACGGTTTCGGGAGTGTTGATTGCGATCGGTCTGTTGTTCTTTGCGATACGTGGTGAAAAGAACTACGACATTGACTTTACCGGTGGCACGATGGTGGCGTTCCAGACGACTGAGCCGCAGAAGACGGACGACGTGTCTGCAGTGCTGCAGCAGGAGTTTGGCGACGACTTTGCTCTGGAGCGATTGTCGGTGGGTGAGGAAAGCGGAGAGGGGACCGGGAAGTATTTCCGGCTGCGGACCACGGACCGGGAAGTTGCGGCTGACGGCGCTGAGGCTCAGGTCAGTTCTGAAGACCGAGTTCGTGAGCGGGTGAACAAGGCCTTCTCCGGGAACTCGGCGATTAAGCTGCGGATGGTCAGTCTGGAAGTGACTGCTGTGAAGCCGGTGGTTGTTGATGCTGCAGACAACAGTGTGGCTGCTGTGGCGCGAATGAAGTTCAAGGACGGCTCTGAGTCGGATCTGAAGTTTACCGAAGAGCTGGCCTTTGGGACGGCGACGGACCTGATGACGGCAGCGTTGTCGGAAATTCGCAAGGCAGATTCCGGGGACCTGATTGGTCTGGAGGGAACGGCCGGTTCTGGTATGGAGGGATCTGAGCGTTCTGTGAAGAAATTCAGCAGCTTTACGGTGCGTGTGCTGCCTGATGTGACCAGCGAGCAGTTGACGCAGGCATTGACGGCGGTGCAGCAGCAGCTTGCGGCGACTCCGCTGTTTGACGAAGTGAACACGTTTGCCTCTGCAGTGGCTCGGGAAACCCGAGTGGATGCGACGATCGCGGTGCTGCTCAGCATTCTGGGGATTTCAGCCTACATCTGGTTCCGGTTCCAGAACCTGATCTTTGGTCTGGCGGCGGTGGTGTCGCTGGTGCACGACGTGCTGATCACGCTGGGGTCACTGGCGGTGGCCAGTACGATTTCCGGAACGGGTCTGGGGGATCTGCTGTTGATCGACGACTTCCGGATCAACCTGTCGATGATTGCGGCGTTTCTGACGCTGGTGGGGTATTCGCTGAACGACACGATTGTGGTGTTTGACCGAATTCGTGAAGTCCGCGGCAAGAATCCGCTGGTGACCAGCGGGATTGTGAACACTTCGTTGAATCAGACTCTGGGTCGCACACTGATGACGGGTGTCACGGTATTTATTGTGGTTGTGATCCTGTATGTGTTTGGTGGATCCGGTGTGCATGGATTTGCCTGGTGTCTGCTGATTGGATCGATCGCCGGTACCTACAGTTCGATTTATATTGCCAGCCCGTTTCTGGTCTGGTTTCTGGGACAGACGAAGGCGGCCAGGGCCTGAGCGTCTGGCTGTTGCCAGCCTTTGGCATGAAATCCTGGCGTCAGCTGTTGTCTGTGGGCCTGCGTTCGCGGTCTGCGATCTGAAGCCCGCGTCTGTTGTGACGCGGGTCTTTGTTTTCCTCCTCGTGGTGACTGAACGGAGCCTGTCCTGGCATGATCGACGAATCTCCCCTGCACTGGACGACGGTAGACGCTTCGGAAATGTACGAGGTGCCTCGCTGGGGTAACGGCTACTTTTCGGTGAACTCGCGCGGCAACGTGATGGTGCATCCGGATCGGAACACCACTCGCGGGATCGACCTGAAGGAGCTGGTTGAGCGTTTGCAGATGCGTGGTCTGGACGTTCCGGTGCTGCTGCGGTTCAACGGGATTATCCGGGACCGTCTGTACGTGCTGCACAAGGCATTTTCGGATGCGATTCGCGAGCACAGTTACCGGGGCAAGTATTCGTGTGTGTATCCGATCAAAGTCAATCAGCAGCGGGAAGTTGTTGAGAAGGTGGTGGAGTACGGGCGAGAGTTTGGATTCGGGCTGGAAGCGGGCAGCAAGCCGGAGCTGCTGGCCGTGGTGGCAATGACGGAAGCTGAAACTCCGATCATCTGCAATGGCTTCAAGGATGCGGAATTCATTGAAATGGCCCTGCTGGCTCAGAAGATCGGCCGGCATGTGATTCCGGTGGTGGAGAAGTACACCGAGCTGGAGCTGATTCTGAAGTATGCTGAGAAGCTGAACGTGCGTCCGCAGATCGGGATGCGTGTGAAGCTGGCGGCTCGAGGAGCGGGACGGTGGCAGTCGTCGGGTGGGTATCGTTCCAAGTTCGGGCTGCGTGCGAATGAGATTCTGCAGGCGCTGGATGAGCTGAAGCGACGCGGGATGGAAGACTGTTTTACTCTGCTGCACTTCCATCTCGGCAGTCAGATTACCAATATTCGGCAGGTGAAGGCAGCGCTGAATGAGGCAGCGCGTGTGTATACCGAGCTGTCGAAGCGGGGTGCCGGGCTGAAGTACATGGACGTGGGTGGCGGTCTGGGTGTGGACTATGACGGTTCGCAGACCAACTTCGAATCCAGCATGAATTATACTCTGGAAGAGTATGCTCGGGACGTCGTCTACACGATGCAGACGGTGTGTGACGAGGCTGGGGTAGAGCATCCGAATATCATATCGGAGAGTGGCCGGGCGATATCCGCATTTCACAGTGTGCTGGTGTTCGGGGTGTTGGGTGTCTCGCAGCAGGGATCTGAGGAGACGACGGATGCGTCGCTGGCACCGCCGGAAGATGCTGAGCAGGTGCTGCACGATCTGTATCAAAGCTATCGCGGACTGACTCAGCGGAATGCTCTGGAGACGTTCCACGACGCCCAGACGACTGTTGATACGGTGATGACGCTGTTCAACACCGGCTACCTGTCTCTGGAGCAGCGGTGTCTGGCTGAGAATCTGTATTTTGCCACGTGTTACCGCATCTGGCAGCTGACGGGGGCGATGGAGTTTGTTCCCGAGGAGCTGGAGCGACTGGACAAGCTGCTGTCGGACAACTATTTCTGCAACTTTTCACTGTTTCAGTCCTGCCCTGATTCGTGGGCCATCAAGCAGTTGTTTCCGGTGATGCCGATTCATCATCTGGACCAGCGTCCGACTCGTCACGCCGTGCTCAGTGACATCACCTGCGATTCCGACGGCAAGATTGATACGTTCATTGATCGTCGGGATGTCCGGCGGACTCTGATGCTGCATGAATTCGATGGATCGCCGTATTATCTCGGGATCTTCCTGATCGGAGCGTATCAGGAGATTTTGGGTGACCTGCACAATCTGTTTGGCGACACGAATGCGGTGCACGTGGATATTTCGGAAACGGGTGACGTGATTCTGGACACGATCATCAAGGGTGAGACTGTCAGCGAGGTGCTGGATTACGTGCAGTTCCGTGGTCGGGATCTGATCAACAGGCTGCAGGTGGCGGTGGAAGTGGCGGTGCGTGAGAACCGCATCGACAATTCGCAGGCCGGTCAGTTTGTAAAGTTTTATGAAGAGGCTCTGAACGGCTACACGTATCTGGAAGAACCGGACGGCGAGTGATGCGAGGCTCTTCGAGCCACGAACAAACGGCGGTTTGGCTGGATGCGCGCGGTCTGCAGGTGTTTGGTTTGAAGCACATGGTGATTAACAGGTGTGGCTGGCCGCATCACCCAGGCGCTCTGCTTTGCCAGGCGCTGTACTACCGGGGATGGTCGGGCAGCGGGCGAACCTGCAGGTCCGGCAGTTGCACCGTGTACAGCCTGCGGTCGGGAAAGGCGTCGTTCAACTGCTGCAGTTCTGCGGGGGACTTTGGCAGGCGACAGATCAGTGCCGGGGCCTGATAGTCGGGCGGGTTGATGATGTAGCTCAGTTGTTGATCGGAGCCGGCTTCATCCACCAGCAGCAGACAGGGGCCTTTTGCGGCGACTTTCGCGGCCATCTGCTGGAAGGCCCCGATGCGAACTCGCGAATACGCCTGCTCAGACACCGCGAGTTGGATGCGTGATGGTCCCCACAGGGATTCTGCGCTGAGCCACGATGGCAGCAGCGAAGCAATCAGCAGCAGCAGTGTCCATGTGACAGCAGTCCGCTGGCTGAACCGCTGTGTCAGGATCTGTCGCACGGACTGCAGTCCTGCGGCCGCCAGCAGCAGCAGCAGCGGAGCAGTCTCGAACACATAATGCCAGTGCAGAATCCCATCGTACCAGTACGGAATATGGACGGCATGCAGGCTGCAGACCGCTGCCAGCAGCAATCGCAGCCGCTGCCCGCGTTGATCAGCCGACAGGCTCAGCGGCAGCCCTGCCGGAAGCAGCAGCAGCAGTGCCGGAATCCCGAGGGTCCACTGAGCACTGGCAGTGAGCCGGTGCTGCACATTGACCGCGGCGGCAGCAGGTGTCAGGTTGGTGGCCCACGCGTCGTAGCGGGCGAGGACCGAGGCGGGATCTGCACTGCTGCGTGCATTGTTGAAGCCGAAACGATGTCGTGGCGTCCACGTGTCCGTGTAGAACTGGTACGCTGAAGCTCGCCAGTTCCCCGTAATATTCTGGTTCATGACTGCCAGCACGACGAACCCGGCCAGCAGGGGAACAGCCATGCTGATCATGGCTGTGGCTGCGGTCCTGCGCTGTTGAGTGCTGGCGGGCAGGATCAGGTGTTTCAGCAGTACCAGCCCGAATGGCAGTGCGAAGCCGGCGGCAGTCATCGGACGTCCCAGCATCGCGCAGGCCAGTGCTGTACCAGCCACTGCCGCCATGGGCCACCGACTGCGGTCAGATACCTGCAGAATCGCCCAGAGAAACACAGCCAGTGCCAGCAGTGTGGGGTGATGTGCCAGCAGCAGGTTACTGAACAGTGCGAGTCCCGGGCTGAGTGCCAGCAGCAGTCCGCCGACATTGGCGGCCCATGCGGACACCACCGTACGCAGGATGCGGTGGAACAGCATGCAGGCGAGGGCTCCGGCCAGCCAGTGTCCGGCAATCGGCAGTCCGGCCAGCAGAAAGGGCAGTATCCAGACGCCGGTCCACGGAAAATAGCGACTGGCTGTGCGGGGACGATTCAGCACATGAATCTGGTGGAAGGCATCTCCGGCGACGGTCTGCGGCGGCCATGACAGTCGTCCTGCCCGGAATGTTTCGGCCTGCAGCAGATAGCTGAATTCGTCGTGATACGCGGGCGGCAACTGGTACAGGGGCACCGTCTCGACGGCACTGTCGGACCACGCAGTCTGCAGCACCGGGATCTGCTGCAGACCCACTGCCAGACTCATCGCCAGAGACACCAGTCCCAGTCCAGCCGTTGTCATTATTCCGGTGGACGGGCTGCCTGCAGCGGGCTGGTTACTGGTACCCCGGCGACTTGCGGCCGGCCACAGCCACCATAATGCCGGCAGTGCCAGCAGCACCAATCCGGGCAGCGTCGTATCGATATTCCAGGCAGCGAACCAGCCGAGAATTCCCGCTGGTGTGGCCGCAAGCTGCAGGATCCGCGTGCCTTCCAGCCAGACGCAGAATCCGGCAGCCAGCAGCCAGCCTGTCAGCAGGGCGATGCGGGCCGTGCTGGAAGGGGGACTGCTGATTTCCGATCGCGTCGCCATCATGTCCGTCTCTTACAGAATCGCCAGCGGGTTGCGGCGTGGTTCCAGTGTCCCGCGGGTGACTCCGACCTGATTCATGGCCTGCAGCGACTGCCAGACATGAGCACCGGTGCAGTGCCCCTGCAGCAACTGTCGGTACAGTTCCACCAGTCGACCAATTTCAGCCGGTGTTTCGCGCAGCAATTCAATCCGAAAATGTCGCACTCCGGCCTGCAGCAGTTCCGGTACGATTTCCGCCGAGCTTTGTGGCGCGGCGTTGAACAGCGTATTGCGGCAGCCGATATCGGCTGTCAGCGGATGATTCATACCGGTACGATCACGCAGTTCCACCTGATGCACGTCGCAGGGGCGACCACAGTTGTGTTTATTGGTGCCGGGGGACAGCATGGCACAGAACACGCAGTGTTCCATATGGAACATGGGCATGTGCTGATGAATCACAAGCTCCAGCCACTGTGGCGGCAGGACCTGCATCAGTTCCAGCAACTGATCACGGTTCAGGTCATAGGACGGTGTCAATCGCTGCAGTCCGCGGGACATCAGGTAATCGGCGGTCAGTTCGTTGGTGACGTTCAGTGAGTAGTCGCCGGTGAGTGGCAGTCCGAGACTGCGGAAGAAGTCGAGTCCGCTGAGGTTGCGTACGAGGACTCCGTCCGGGTCCGCCTTTCGTACCATGTGAAACAGGCCCAGTTCACCGGGTTTCTGAATGCGTGGCGGGGCCAGCAGCAGGGGTATCTGAGCAGTGCGGGCCAGCTGAACCGCCTGCCGATATTCCCGCAGGTCGGCAAAGTCTGCAATCAGCCCGTCTGCTCCGGCGGCCACTGCGGTCGTCAACTGTTCCAGTGTGCGGCACAGCAGGATCAGGCGTGCCGAGTTTGCGGGGGACGCTGTGATCGGAGGCAGTGAGCTGCGGAGTCGTGCCAGCGCAGCGGGCTGAGACAGCGGTCGCTGCAGTCGCGGCAGGGATGACTGCAATTGCTGAAGCAGCTCGCGCCGCATCTGCCCCAGCACACTCAGCGGCACCATCGGTGCGCCGATAATTTCAGCCTGCAGTTCGGACAGCACAAAAACCGAAGCACCCAATCGTCCCAGTTGTTCATGCAGCAGTTGCTGTGACAGCGGGTGCTTTGCTGCCGGCTGCAGCGGCGCCTCGGAAATTACATCACAGCGACTGCCATTGGCTGCCACGCCCTGAATTCGCAGTGGCTGGCCGACGACCGCCTGCACCTGCAGCGACAGCTTCACTCGCCGCAGCGGATCAGCCGCTTCAAATGTTCGCCGCAGCTGCTGATTCAGACGCGGATCGTCCGTCTTCCAGACCTGCAGGCCTGGCCTGAGCTGCTGCAGGTCCACTGCGGACCGGTCAAAACTGAGCTCAACAATTCCCGAATCGACCGCTTCCTGCAGATGCCAGCCATTCTGACGCACATGATACACTCGACCGCCCTGCTCTGCCCCTGACAGTCGGTCACCCTCAAACACCACACCGTCACCGGCCTGCACGGAATACTCAAGCTGCACGGCGACACCATCACGCAGCACATTCACCACTTTTCCCAGCAGCACGCCACGCTTGGCTGAACTGACAGCGGGTACCAGCATCTTGTGGTCACAGCCCTGCAGCCAGCCCGGCGAAAAGCCCCGTGAAAACGACATCTCCATCTGCTGGACATCACGTCGCGAAAACTGTGCACGTCGTCCCGCCAGTGCTTCGTCCAGCGCCTGACGGTAATGCTGAGTGATGTTGGCAACGTACTCCGGAGTCTTCAGCCGTCCTTCAATCTTGAACGACGTGACTCCGGCATCCAGCAGCTCGGGCAGCAACGGAAAGGCCGCCAGATCCTGCGGACTGAGCAGGTACTTCCGGGCACCCGCGTTCTGCAGCACGCCGTCACTGATGATTTCATAAGGCAACCGACAGGCCTGCGCACACTGGCCGCGATTGGCACTGCGGCCACCCAGTGATTCACTGGTCAGACACTGGCCCGAGTACGCCACACACAGGGCACCGTGTACGAACACTTCCAGCTCAAGATTCGTCAGTTGATGCACTTCGCGAATCTCATCGATCGACAGCTCACGCGGAAGAACCACGCGCTCAATTCCAAGGTCCCTCGCGGCCTCGATGCATTCCCCGCTGGACAGAGTCATCTGAGTGGATGCGTGCAGTGAAAGCTGAGGGCTGATTTCGCGAATCAGGCGAGCCAGTCCGAGATCCTGCACCAGTACCGCATCCACTCCCGCATCACTGATCTGCCGAACAATCTGCTCCAGCTCGGGCAGTTCCGAGGAAAACGCCAGAGTGTTTAAGGTCAGGTAACCCCGAACACCTCGCAGATGCAGAAAATCAAGGGCCTCAGGCAGTGCTTCGAGTGAAAAATTGCCGGCGCGAGCCCGTGCGTTGAAGCCGCATTCAAGACCAAAATACACCGCGTCCGCACCATTCTCGACTGCCGCCTTCAGACAGGTCATATCGCCTGCCGGAGACAGCAGCTCGGCATGCCGAACCGGAGTCGTGGAGACTGTGGAAGACGCGGGATCAACTGCACCAGGAACCATCCGGAAACTGCCTTGCTGCCGTTGTCGGCATCATGCGATACGGAAAACAGAGGGAAAAGGGCGAACACGTGGAGCAGATTACTGCACTGACGCAGAACTGCTCAGCATTCTGCTGCACTGTGCCGTGTAATCCAATACCCCGGTCGGCGGAAAACGTGCAATTTCCCGGTCTCCGTGTCTGTGGCATGCAAATTGCGATCGGTTGGCTGGGACAGCCGCAAGACATTGGCCCGCCTGGCGGCTGAACCGGAATGCAGGAGCGTTTTCCCGACCTCGGGGGATGCTCCTGCTTTCATTTCAGGGCCCAAAATCGTTTTGGGACGTGAAGCGGAGGTTCAGCGGCTGAAAACTCCAGAGTTTTTACATTGGTGAGGTGGGTAACCTGCCCGGGCTGAAGCCCAGACTACGGTTTTGTCCATGGCGTCAGGAATGCCCCGAGGGAATCCCCCGACTCCCCGTTCGATTCGTACTCGTGCTTGAAAAACGGTAACCTCATGCCCTCGCCACCAGCGAGCGTGATTCACAAGGTGGGGCGGTAGGGCCTTGCAGCGGGTTCACAGCGGTATCGCCCAGCGTCCTGAGCCATTGGATTACGCTGCGGCTTGCTGCTGCGGTGCAGTCATCACGGCAGGATGAGGAACAAGCCAATCACGGCTGCCGTCTGCACAAGCGTCGCTTCTGTGTTGTACGGAATCTGATACAGCTTCTTCGGTGCTGTTTCACCCGGACGATAGTAACCCAGTGCATACTGACGACTGGTCACAGGATGCAGTGCCATCTGGTACGGCAGTCCCACAAGCTGTACGGCGAATTTACCGGTTGAGGCGAATGGCTGCACCAGCGGACTGTAGGTGTGCCCGTAACGCTCCAGCGCCGGGTCTTCGAAATACAGCGGGTAATGATAGAAGTTTGTGGGAGCCCACTGCAGGACGGTCGGGTTGGGCTGCCGCGCGACGTATTCGCCGCGGGTCAGCTTGTCGTTGAAATCCTGCGGCAGTTGCTGCGGATCAATGTCCTTCAGAGCATAGCTGAGCGAAGGCTGAATCATGCGGATGTCGGTCTTCAGGCGACTGCCTGAAGTGGCCTGCGGAACCGGTTCGTCCTGAGCCTGGGTCTGTGACACCTGGCGAATCCGCGGGGCATCGACGGCAATCGGACGCGTTTCATAAACGTCGACTGCGGGCTCAGCCGGTGGCTGATACGTGGCGTTCTCAACAAATTCATGCACCCGCTGGCCGGTGTGCTGCATCACCTGCTGAAGATCGCGAGGCTGTGACTGGCCACCGGAAAGACGGCTTTCGGCCTGTCGCGAGCGCTGATTCTCACGCTCCCAGAAAACCCCGGCATGCTCAAACGACGACCAGTCGTGCACACCCTTCAGAAACCGTTCCAGTCGCGCATTGTAGCGTCGGCTGATCGTTGATTCGTCGTCTGCCACGGCCGGCTGCAGTGTCGCCAGCAGCGACAGAATCGCCAGTCCGGCAGCCACGGCACGCCGCAGCACATCAGTCCTTTGGACTGTGTTCGACCGAGTAATTGGGTGCTTCCTGTGTGATTGCGATGTCATGCGGATGATTCTCCCGTACTGAAGCCGGAGAAATCTCGATAAACCGAGCTTTCTCACGCAGCTCGCGAATTGTCTGCGACCCGACATATCCCATGCCGGATCGCAAGCCACCCGTGAGCTGAAACATCAGCGGCTGCAGAGCACCCTTGTATGCAACGCGACCCTCAACGCCTTCCGGCACCAGTTTGGTCTGATCCGCTGCACCCGTTCCCTGCCGATATCGCTCGCTGCTTCCCTTTACCATCGCTCCCAGCGATCCCATTCCCCGGTACCGCTTGAAGCTTCGTCCCTGATACAGAATCATCTCGCCGGGACTTTCGTCCACTCCAGCCAGCAGTCCGCCAATCATCACCGTTGACGCACCAGCCGCCAAAGCTTTCGTAATATCCCCGCTGAAACGAATCCCTCCATCAGCTATTACCGGAATATCGGTTCCAGACAGGGCCCTCGCTGCATTCGAAATCGCTGACAATTGCGGAACACCGATTCCTGAGATGATGCGGGTGGTACAGATTGAACCTGGACCAATTCCGACCTTCACCGCATCGGCTCCGGCATCCGCCAGTGCCCTCGCACCGGCTTCCGTTGCCACATTTCCGGCAATAACTGCGATTTCCAGACGCCGCTTGATCTCCCTGACCGTTTCAATGACATTCTTCGAATGCCCATGTGCACTATCCACCACCAGCACGTCAACTCCGGATTCCACCAGCGACGCAACTCGCTCAAGATCAAACACGCCCACCGCTGCGCCAACCCGCAAACGACCGCGTGAATCCTTCGACGCCCGCGGAAACTGCAGGTTCTTGTCGATGTCCCGGATTGTGATCAGCCCCTTGAGCTGAAAATTCTCATCCACCAAAAGCAGCTTCTCGACCTTGTTTTCCAGCAGAATCCGCTCCGCCCGCTCCAGGCTGGTGTCCTCAGGCGCTGTTACCAGATTGTCCTTTGTCATCACTTCGGAAACCGGTCGCTCACGCGATTCCAGAAACCGCAGGTCGCGGCGAGTCAGGATGCCGACCAGACGACCATTCACCGTGATCGGTACCCCGCCGATGTTGCGTTCGTCCATCAGGCGAGCGGCTTCTCCCACCGGTGTCTCCGGTGGCAGTGTGACAGGGTCCACAATCACCCCATGCTCGCTGCGCTTCACACGATCCACCTGCATCGCCTGTTGCTCGATGCTCATGTTCTTGTGAATGATTCCGATGCCACCCAATTGTGCCATCGCAATCGCCATGTCACTTTCCGTCACCGTGTCCATCGGACTGCTGATGATCGGGACGTTCAGTGTAATCGCGCGGGTCAGGCTGGAGCTGATGTCAACGTCTGACGGCATCACCTCGCTGTAACCAGGTTCAAGCAGCACATCATCAAATGTCAGGCCCCGATAGGCGATTCGTTCCTGCATTGTTGGATACCTTAATCGGTGTTCAGTGGTCAGTGTTCAGTGGTCAGTGGTCAGTGTTCTGTGTTCTGTGGTCAGTGGTCAGTGGTCAGTGGTCAGTGGTCAGTTTTCAGTTTTCAGTTTCGGAGTCGTCGGAGTCGGTTTCGATATCAGTTTCGGAGTCGGGCAGGAGGCCGCGTTGGCGGATGGTGTTTTGGAGAGCATTTGAGAGGTTGATCAGATCGGCGACCTGCATCAGTTCGGCGCGCTGGTCTGCTGCGAGGCTCATTTCGGTCAGCAGTTGATCGACGTCCGGTTTGTCCAGTTGTTTGCGATACATTCCGGACAGGACACTGCGGAGATGTTTGCGGCGTTGTGAGAAGATGCGGCGGAGGAAGTCCTGGAAGAAGCGGCGATCGTGGATGCGTTCGGCTGCTGCGGGATTGCGCCAGATGCTGACGATGGCGGAATCCACTTTCGGGCGTGGCCAGAACACATTGGGGCCCAGTCGTCGCAGGATGCGGACAGAGGCCTGAGACTGGATCCAGGCGCTGAGTGCTGCGTAGTGTCGGCCGGGACCTTCCGCCGCCATCTTTTCAGCCAGTTCCCACTGAATGGTGCACACCATTCGTTCCCAGGGCAGGTCTGAGGCGATGAGGTTGGAGATGACGGGAGTGCCGACGCTGTAGGGCAGATTGGCGACAAGTTTCAGTCGACCGTGCGGGCGTTCGGCCACTTTCTGGCGTATCAGGTCGGTGATTTCCGGTGCCAGCGTGTTTTTGTTCTTCAGGATGTCGCGATTGATCAGTGTGACGTTCTGGGCGCCCTGAACGGCAGCGGCAGCGAGTGCCGACATGTTTTTGTCGATATCGACAGAGATCACGTGTCCGGCTTCTTTGGCCATGAAGGCCGTCATGCCACCGGTGCCGGTGCCGACTTCCAGGGCCACATCGCGAGGTCCCAGTTCGGCGTGGCGCACGACGAATTCGATCAGATTCACGTCGATCAGAAAGTTCTGCCCCAGATCTCCGCGCGGGTTCATGCCGTGCTGCCTGAACAGCGACATGAGATACGTTCGAGTCTGACGCTGTACGTCCTTCATTGCGGGGCGGTACTTTCCGGAGCCGAAGCCAGAGACGAGTGATTGCGGGGCGGAACGGGCAGAGACAATCCGGCGAGGCGACTTTCCAGCAGGTGGTCGACATACTTGCCGAGCACGTCGTTTTCGATGTTGACGCGATCACCGCTGCGACGCTGACCCAGCGTGGTGACGGCCAGCGTATGCGGGATGAGCGCGACGGAGAACAGGCCGTTTGCCGTACTGACGACAGTCAGACTGACGCCATCAACGGCCACTGAACCTTTGGGGACCAGCAGTCTGTGCTGAGCGGGAGCGGGCCGGAACCAGAGATCGGTCCAGTCGCCGTTCTGACGCACGTCGACAACTTCAGCAGTGCCATCGACATGTCCCTGCACGAAGTGGCCCCCGAGTCTGGCGGAGGCCTGCAGCGAGCGTTCGAGATTGACACGACTGCCGACAG
Organism: uncultured Planctomycetaceae bacterium; assembly: GCA_903896675.1. GTDB lineage: Bacteria > Planctomycetota > Planctomycetia > Planctomycetales > Planctomycetaceae > SXXK01. Next base: position 688 of record CAITYU010000046.1, on the reverse strand, counting down.
TGAGTTGTCCGAGGTTGGTTTTGGAGAGTGTTTCGAGGCCGGCTTCAAAGTCGAGCGCATCGGGGGTCTGCTGAACGACTGTCAGGCAGCAGCCGGAAATGCAGATGCTGTCGCCAATGGTGGCTTCAGTGGCTTTGAAGCACGCGGCAACGGGGGAACTTTGGTCGGGTCGGATCGTCAGGCGCAGACCGGCGGGCAGCGGGTCAATGGCTGCAACGGTGCCCTGTCCTTCGACGAGACCAGTAAACATGAGTCTTTTTCGTGGCAACGATAGGAGAAAATGACGGATCGTTGCGATGAGATATTAGCAGTGAGTGTGAGGCAATGCACGCGAGTTGAGGAAGTTCCCGGATGCGGGCGTCCGAGAGCGGAAAATCCGGAATTTTGTGGGTGTTTCGCGACCTCCGGGGGTGCCGACGGACGGTGCCACCACAACCGGGAGCATCACCACGAGGTCAATTTCACGGGAATCTGGCAGATCGATTTGCCACCATCGGCCCTTCCTGATAGACTGTCGTTGGTTACTGTATCGGGCTATAGCGCAGCCTGGCTAGCGCGCTTGACTGGGGGTCAAGAGGTCATGGGTTCAAATCCCGTTAGCCCGACTTTTCCATAAACTGAAGCTGAATCGGCAGTTACGATACCTGACAGCGTTTGTCAGTGCAGCGAAAACACTCATTCAATCGTG
>CAITYU010000045.1 GCA_903896675.1 uncultured Planctomycetaceae bacterium | reverse complement strand
CATTCGTGCCACCGCCGGCCAGAAACCGTAGCCTGGGCTTTAGCCCGGGCAAGTCGCGCATCCACTTGTTCGATAACGCGGTTTTCAACCCGAAACCATCGCTCACCACGGAACACACAGAACACACGGAAAAGGAATCGCGGGTGTGGCTTTTTTTCGCCGCGGAAAAACGCGGAATGACGCGGAATGAGGTGACCCCGGTTTGCGCGGGCATTCGTGCCACCGCGCGCCAGAAACCGTAGCCTGGGCTTTAGCCCGGGCAAGTCGCGCATCCACGTGTTCAATAACTGTCTTTTCAACCGGAAACCATCACTCACCACGGAACACACGGAAAAGGAATCGTAGGTGTGTCCTTTTTTTGGCCGCGGAAGAACGCAGAATGACGCGGAATGACGTGACCTCGGATTGCGCGACCATTCGTGGCACCGCGGTCCAGAAACCGTAGCCTGGGCTTTAGCCCGGGCAAGTCGCGCACACACGTGTTCGACAACGGTGTCTTCAACCGGAAACCATCGCTGACGCACCGGAACAAACGGAACACGAATCGTTGGTGTGGCGGTGTCAAGGGAGGCTGAAAGCAGTGCCGGGAGTGTCGTGAACGGTGGACGCAGGGCAGGTTGTTTTGCGAGCGTGGTTTTATTCGGCTCAACGTAAAATGAAGTGCGCGGTGCAAGACAACCAACGAGTGTTGTCCTCGAGGCGGGGGCAGCGAACCAGTGCTCGGCAGTCCCCCTTGCGAGCGCAAGGCTCCTGCCGAGCCGCAGGACGCAAACGCACAACGAACTATTCGGCTCAGCAGGAGCTTCGCCCTCCCAAAGGGACGCAACGCAACCACCTTGGGAGCGCAAGGCTCCCGCCGAGCCGGACGTCAGTGCTCAGTAATCGCAAAGCCCGCCCACGTTGGGGCGGATGCTCCCGCTGAGCCACGGGAATCAGCGACCCGACATGCTACCCGGCTCAGCGGCAGCTTCGCCCTCCCACAATCGCAGTCAACACCCGCCGCAACGCCATCGGCACCCCCGCACAGGATTTCTTGCTGATCCCCCAAAACCAAACTCAAGCCATCGCTTTCGCTGTTGCATTTCAGCAACATGGCCTCAGATTCGACACGCTGTGCGACCGTCTGGTGAAATCCGCCCGGATTTGTCTTGCCTTCACAGACCGCAGACCATTACGCGGGATCAGCCCGGGATCAGCGAATCAAACAGCGTTCCCATGGCAGCCGAGGCTTCGCGGGCGTCGTTGCGCAGGCTGGTTCCAGCGGCTGTCGCCAGTGCGATCATCCACAGCAGCACGAAGGCCAGCAGGTATCGCAGCTGCGCGGCCGACCGCGGCAGCAGTGCCACTCGACTGTGAATCTGCAGCATCTGCATGGCACGCGCCCTGCTGTCACCCGGCTGTGCGGGCGGCGCCAGCCGATACAGCGACCAAAGCTGCTGTGCGGACAACTGCTTCAGGTCGGTACAGGCAGTCGGGTACTGACTGCAGAACAGCAGCGCACTTCTGGCATGACGGTAACGAGCGGGTAGCCACCAGATCAGCAGCAAGCCAATCACCACAAAAAAGGTCGTGCCACCCTGCGGCATCAGCAGCAGGAAACACAGTCCGACAAAACTGCAGGCCGACAGGCAGGCCTGAGCAACTGCCGACTGCCGCGCAAACAGAATCCACCCGATACGGCCTCCGTCCAGCGGCCAGATCGGCAGCAGATTCAGCAGGTTCAGTACCACCAGCCAGAGCGCAAACGGGCGCGCCTCGGGCAGCGGCTGCTGCGTATCCAGCCAGTAGAGCAGACAGCCAGACAGCAGCCCGGGTGCCGGTCCTGCCAGCAGCATGATCAACTGATCGGCCGCAGTCGCATCGGGTTTGGTCCCCGTGACTGCACCTGCAATGAACGGGATGAAAAACATGTTCAGGTTCGAATAACCGCGAAGAAACATGGCCACAAAATGTCCCGTCTCGTGCAGCAGCACTGTCACCACAATCCATGTGGTGGTCAGATCCGGCAGTGCGGCCATCGCAAACGCCGCATACACGGTCAGTGAGACGCCAAAGAGCAGACAACGACGGAGGACGGACGCGGGGCCGGGGCTGACCGGCGGCGTCGCGGGGCGCAGTGGAAACACATCAGCCGCTGGCTCAGATTCCTGACCGCTGTCCGCAGTCACTGCCAGCCACTGCCGTATGGGATCGTCCGCAGCGATCGGTTCCAGTGGACCGCAGCTGGCTGTTGACGCGGGTTCCGGGCTGCTGTCTGAGACAAAGTCACAGTCCGGTGCCCTCGTTGCCCGTTTCCGTCGCAGACGTCGCCGGAACAGCAGAGCAGTCACCGGGCCGCACACCAGCAGCAGACCGAGCAGTGGCTGGCGAGTTCCCAGCAGCATGCAGAACACAAACAGCCACAGAAAGATCGCGAACGCCCAGCCGACGATTGTCAGAACACGTCGCCCGGAAAACTGCGGTTGTACCGCACTGGCATTTGCCGAGCCCCGCTGCTGTGCGCCTGCTGTTGGGGGTGAGTGCGGGTAATATCTGAGGATTTCGAGCGTCTGCAGGAAGTCGGCGGTGTCGACCGTTCTGTTTGCGTTACCAGCGTTGGTGCTCACAGGCCGACTCCAGAACGTGAAACAGTCTTCAGACACGCCGAGAGTTTACGGATGCGGAACCGGCTGTGCCAGCACCGCTGCCACGCGCTGTGTGACCTGCTGCAGGATTTCGCGGGGCAGCGGCCCGGCGGCTGCCGCCGCGACGTTCTCCGCCAGATGCTCCAGACTGGCGGTGCCCACGATCACACTGTGATGCTGCGGATTGGACAGAGTACAGCGGAGAATGAATTGTGCGCGAGTCGTGTCGGGGGGCAGCAGCTCGTCCAGTTTCGCCTGCTGCCAGATGTCATTCCACTGCGGTCGCTGAATTTCAGCATCGGGGCCACCTTGCGCGATGCCCCCACGGATGATCAGACCGCAGCCCCTCGCAGCGGCATCCGCGATGCAGTCCGCATGCTGCGGGGCCAGACAGGACCACGGCACCTGCACCGTATCAAAGACCTGCAGTTGCAGCAGCGCGGGCAGGTGCGGCAGCGCACTGGAAATCCCCAGCCAGCGGATTTTGCCCTGCTGCCTGAACGACTGCAGCAGATCAATCAGCCCCGCCTGCTGCAGCGTGTCAGCGTCGCCGCCGTGAAACTGCAGAATGTCGATGCAGTCGGTCTGCAGTCGCCGCAGACTGGCCTCCAGATTGCCGCGGATGACCGCCGCCGTCCACGTGTGCCGCACCTCAAGGTGATCGGCATGCTGCAGCGGATCACAGCCACACTTGGTGGCCAGCAGGAACTGGCTGCGACGATGCCTGAGATATCGACCGATACGTTCCTCGGCCAACCCATAATCGGGTGCCGTGTCCAGCAGATTGATGCCCGCATCCAGCACGGCCTGCAGCACCCGTTCCGACTGCACCTCATCCACACAGCGAACACCCCACGTTCTGGGCCCCCGCAGCCCCATACTGCCGAACCCCAGCCGCGACACCGAGGTGCCAGTACTGCCAAAGAGCGTGGTTTGCACAGCGAATACTCCCATTATGACAGCCTGCCGACGCTGCACCACCACCATCCGGAATCCCGCCAGCCCGCGGAAACACGAACGCCCCCGAGTTTAACCGCCCACGCCGCGAAAGTGAATTGCTGCTATCCCGGTGCCCCACCAACCCCGTAGCCTGGGCTTTAGCCCGGGAACACCCCCCCGTAGCCCGCGTCATTCCTGACGCCGAGGACAAAATGTAGCCCGAGCATTCCTGCTCGGCCCCTTCCCTCAAAAAACACCGGAGATTTCAACGGTGACGAGAAGTTCGTGCCCGGGCTAAAGCCCACGCTACGGTTTTTGTCCCTCGCGTCATTCCTGCCCGGCCACACGCCCCCGCCCCCCTCCGTAGCCTGGGCTTCAGCCCGGGCAACCTCCCACCCCTCCCAACTCCCCCCCGCCCCTTCCCGTAGCCTGGGCTTCAGCCCGGGCCCCCCCCCAACCCCCCCCCTCTATTCCCCCTCACCCACCGAACTCAAAATCCCTCGGCAAAACAAGAATTTCCCAATTCGCGCGCACTCCCCCCCGCATTTCCGATTGTCGCCAGCACCGGAAACGCGGAGAATACCCCCGTAACCCCGGCATCGACCGGCACACTGGCATTCTCTGACGTTCTGTTTGACTCAAAGGTGACCTCCATGCGCAGCGGCAATCCGGCTCTGAATGAAAACACATTTCAGGATCTGGGTGCGTATTCTGAAACTGGTGTGAACTGGGTCGGCGGCACCGCGGCCCGGTCAGCCACCATGACAATTCAAGGCACAGCTCAGAAGACATTCATCCTGCTGCTGATTGCCTTTGTCACCGCCGGTTTCACATGGATGCAGGTCATGAATGCAGGCGGCGTAAATTTTGCCGCTGCGGCTCCGTGGGTCCTCGGCGGTGCCATCGTTGGGTTGATTTGTTCGCTGGTGATTTGTTTCAAGGCCACAACAGCGCCGGTACTGGCACCTGTGTACGCTGCGGCCGAAGGTTTGTTTCTGGGTGGTTTGTCCGCCACCTTTGAAACTCGCTACCCCGGCATCGTTGTTCTCGCCACGGGCTGCACCTTTGGTACACTGGCTGCACTGCTGCTGGCCTACCAGTCCGGACTGATTCGGGCGACGCAGAATTTCAAGCTGGGTGTGTTCGCCGCAACCGGCGGACTGGCCCTGATGTATCTGATCTCGTTTGTGGGCAGTTTCTTTGGTTTTGGGATTCCATTTATTCATTCGTCCGGCCCGATCGGCATTGGCTTCAGTGTGTTTGTGGTGGTGATTGCCGCCTTGAATCTGGTGCTGGATTTTGACTTCATCGAAGACGCAGCCAACCGCGGAGCTCCGAAGCATCTGGAATGGTACGGCGCCTTCGCCCTGATGGTGACACTGGTGTGGCTGTACATCGAGATTCTGCGGCTGCTGGCAAAGCTCAGCGACCGCAAGTGACCGCGGCAATTGCGTCGCTGGTTTTAAGGCTCAACGCAAAATGAAGTCCGCGGTGTAAAGCAGTATTCCACTGCGAAAGACACCACGTACAAAGTCATCCAGAGGCCGAGCCGGTAACCCCTCGAGAATGCGATTCTCCCACCGGCCCCTCCCAACCCTCGGGAGGGCTAGGCTCCCGCCGAGCCGGTATCCCCTCGGGAATGCGATTCTCCCACCGCCCCCTCCCACCCCTCGGGAGGGCGAGGCTCCTGCCGAGCCGAACTCCCCCTCGAGAATGCAATTCTCCCACCGGCCCCTCCCACCCCTCGGGAGGGCGAGGCTCCTGCCGAGCCGGACTCCCCTCGGGAATGCGATTCTCCCACCGGCCCCTCCCGAACGGGCAACACCCGCGGCAAGGCAATTACAGCTGCGCACAGGATGTCACGTTGATCCGGTTTCAGGACCCAGCCTCAGCAGCCCGGCACCAACCGCCGCCGTGTCACTGACGCTTCTGCCTGCGCGTTGAAACGCCCCCCTCCCACCGCTGGCTATCGCCATGCGGCTCTCAGAGCCGCATAGTCAGCCGCCCGGCGAACGTTGCGGTCGTGTCCAGTTTCCGTCCTCAACTGCTGCGCCCTGCGCAGCAATCGCATCAGAGTAACAGAGGACCAGAGTCCAGAGCGACAGCAACCTCAGCGTCCGAATCGCAGAGCAAGGACAAAAAAGACGACAGACCACTAATCCAACACCACACGAATACCGCTGAAGTTGTCACGGTAGCCCGGAGTGCCGTCGTTGCGGTACGCACAACGTACGCTGCCAGGGCCGAAGCGCCAGGAACCACCCCGCAAAACGCGGAATGACCCGAATTCGGGCCCCTGCGGATCCGTAGCAGGTGAGCTGGCGTAGTAGTTCTCATCGTACCAGTCGCTGCACCACTCCCAGACATTCCCGTGCATGTCGTACAGACCAAATGCGTTCGGCTTGTAATTCCCCACGACGCTCGTAAAGGCCACTCCGTCCCTGAACAGAAATGGCGGATATTTGTCAAAGTCCAGGTTCGGACATTCCGCCTCAAAACTCATATCCCGCACATTGCCAAAACCCCTGACCCTGCGTGGCGTATCACCCGTTGCGTAGCGTGTGGTCGCACCCGCACGACATGCATACTCCCATTCCGCTTCCGTCGGCAGACGACATACGGACTTCTGCCCGCGCTTGCCATACTCCTCTGTCACCCATCGACAATACGCCATCGCATCGTTCCACGAAACATTGACGACCGGATGCGTGTCCGTTTGCGGAAAACCGGCGTTGGTCCAGTTATACATCGCGCCTTGCTCAGCTTTCTGCAACTGCCGATTCACGCCCCAGCCGCCTTCGGGGTCCTGCTCGGCGTCGGTCCTGTAACCGGTCGCCTCAACAAAGATCCGGAACTGACCTCTGGTTAATTCATACTTCCCCATCTGAAACGCCGAGATCTTCACGCGATGCAACGGACCTTCGTCATCCACAGAGACTCGTTCCGGTACCGTGATCCCCGCCCTTTCAAGATCAGCGACCGATTCTTCACTCCCCATCATGAACTCGCCGGCTGGAATCCGGACGAATGTCACACCATGCCAGTCCTCCGTCACCTCAACTGGTCTTCCCGGCTCATCCGCCAGCAGCGATGCACAACCCACACACAGCACCCACACAGCAGCAAGCACAAATCGCATACAGCACCTCTGGCTTACAGGAAAAAGACTCCCCGTACGAATCTCACTTTTCCCGCCCGTGATGTCAACCATCACCGGTCACGAATTCGTCATTGTAAGCACTGACCGGGAACCAGACGACTCCACTCCAGTACCACTCGCAAACCGACTACGTCGCCGGTGTCGCCCAGAGCACAGCCGAGCCGCAGGATTCAGCAGCCCGGCAGCAGCTCGGCTCAGCAGGAGCTTCGCCCTCCCGAAGGGACAACACCCGTCCCAATGCAATCCGGAACTGCGCACGGGATTTTGCGTTGATCCTGCTTTTTCCCCGCGTTGTGAACGCTCCAGCGGAGCAGACGATCGCATACTCGTTTCCCACATTGGAAACGTGTGCAGAGCCCGGGGACACACCACCTTTGAACCCTTGCCGTGCCCGTCCCACCTTCAGCAGGGCAAGCCCGCATCGTCTCTATGCGCGACAAATTCGAAGCGCTCACCAGCTCTATCACCGTAGGCTTGCCAAGTGAGATCGACTGGCGGCAGAAGCAATGCGAATACTATCGCGACCTGCTGCTGAGCTTCTTCAGACCGGCTTCACCCAACGATGCCGCTGAATACAGCCCTGATGCCGCTGAATACGCTGAAAAACGCTGAATTTTGAACAGGAAGCGCGAAGCGTCATGCAGACATCACACCCTCTTTTCTGCGTCTTTCCGCGTCTTCCGCGGCCAACTGCACGCAATGATGCCGCTGAATACGCTGAAAAACGCTGAAATAGGAAGAGGAAGGGCAAAACGTCATGCAGGCACCACACCCTCTTTTCAGCGTCTTTCCGCGTCTT
>CAITYU010000044.1 GCA_903896675.1 uncultured Planctomycetaceae bacterium | reverse complement strand
GCGATCGCTCGCGGCTGAGAAATTCCACCAGTACCGACAGCTCGGAATCCTGTGGCTCACGAGTCAGACACAGCCGAAACATCAGCCGCAATCGGTCCCCGTCCGTACCCGCCGGCTGCTGCTTCAGAACTCGAGCCGCCAAGCCCCCCGCCAGCTCCGTAAACACCTGATCGTTCGCCACTGTCAATGACTGCAGCGGAGTGTTGGAACGCTCGCGGCGAGTACACACGGTGCTGAAATCCGGAGCATCAAAGGTGGATAACAACGGATACGGTGCACTCCGGTAAAACATCACGTACATCGTGCGTCGAAACCGGTCCGCGCCCGTGGCCGTCGGCCAGTTCTTCCTGTTCTGCGTGAAATCGTAAATGCCGTCCGGCTGCGGCAAATGCACCCCAGGACCACCCACACGCTCAGACAACAACCCGCTGGCCGATAACGCCATGTCCCGCACAATCTCGGCCTCCACACGAAACCGAGCCTGTCGAGCCAGCAGATAATTGTCCGGATCCTGCTGCACCGCAACCTCGTCCAGCAGAGCTGACGACTGCCGATACACCGCCGACGTCAGGATCAGCCGATGCAACTGCTTCTGAGACCACCCGAGCCTGATGAATTCGGAGGCCAGCCAGTCCAACAGCGGCAGATTCACCGGAGCCGCCCCCTGAAACCCGAAATCATTGTCCGTCTCCACCAGCCCTCGACCAAAATATCGCGCCCAGATCCGATTCACCGTGACTCGCGCGGTCAACGGGTTCTGCGGCGATACCAGCCACCGCGCCAGATCCAGACGCGACCGGTATTCCGCTGGCTCAACCGCGCCGCGCACCGCCGCCGGTACTCCCGGCTGCAACGGACCACGCTCTCGATCAGGCGAAAGGAATTCGCCGCGAGTCAACAGAAATGTCTGAGGCGCCGTGGGCTGATCCTGCATCACCATCTGCCTGACCGCCACACCCCGACCCGGCAACGCCGCTTCCAACTCACCAATCTGCTGGGTGATTCGAGCCAACCGGGTCGCTGAGTCCGTCGCCGGCAGCTCAGCCGCCGCATTCACCGTGGATATCTCCAGCGAGAAATGACCCAGCAGATAGTTCCTGTTCAAATCATGCCTGAGCACCACCGAGACCATGTCGTCCTGCGCCGCCACAGGCTGACGCAGCACAAAAATGGCCTCGTGCGGAGCATTCATGCGCGCTCCCTGCGCCTGCTGCGCCGCATCCACATTGATCGCCCAGCCCGTCCCGTTGTCGCCATCCACCGCATGCTCAACCGGATACTTCGGCTGACTGTGATCGGCCCACGCCAACCCAAAAGAATGCTCCTCAGCACCCGACCGCAATAACACTTCCGTCAACACAAAATTGCCGTTGCTGGCCGTCCCCGGACCCTGCTCAGGCAAATCCGGATGCGGAATCGCCTTCAGTCGCAGCGCAGTCACTTTCACCGGTCCGCTGGCCTGAGCCGGCAACTGCAGCCTGATCGTGAACGCATCACTGGCGGCCGCATGAGTCTTCGCGAACAGTGACCCGTCCGGCAGGATCTTCAGAATACTGCTGCCCGACGCGTTCACACCCGCCACCGGCGGCTGCTGCCACTGCCAGTTCAATCCCTGCAGTGCCGGACCCGCGGAAGTGGCCTTCTGCAGTTGATCCCGCTCGCTGCGCAGCGACTGTAACTGCTGCAGTTGCTGCTGCTGCTGCTGCGTCCAGCCAAACACCTCCTGCTCTCGCACCTCCACCATCGTGCTGAGATTGTTGGCGTCCGCTGCGGCATTGAAGAACGCATACAGCCGGTAGTATTCTTCCTGAGTGATCGGGTCGTACTTGTGAGTATGACACTGGGCACAACCCAGAGTCAGACCCAGCCACACTGCACCCGTTGTGTTGACGCGATCAATCAGCGCCTCGTGGCGAAACTGATCCGGCTTCACCCCGCCCTCCTCGTTGATCATCGTGTTGCGGTGAAACCCTGTCGCAATCCGCTGGTTCAAAGTCGCGTCCGGCAGCAGATCACCCGCCAACTGCTGCACAGTAAACTGATCAAACGGCAGATCCTGATTGAACGCAGAAATCACCCAGTCGCGATACGGCCACATCACTCGCGGACCGTCAATCGTGTACCCGTTGGAATCGGCATAGCGCGCCTGATCCAGCCAGTGCCGCCCCCAGCGTTCACCATAGTGCGGACTTTGCAGCAGCCGATCCACCAGACGCTCCCAGGCATCCGGTGACTGATCCCGCACAAACTGATCCACCTCCTGCGGAGATGGCAACAGACCCAGCAGGTCCTGGTAAACACGCCGAATCAACGTCGGACGGTCCGCCTCGGCAGCAGGCTGCAGTCCGGCAACTTTCAGACGCTGCAGAACGAACGCGTCAAGGTCACCACGACACCATGCCGCAGATCGCTGGGCCGGCACGACCGGCGTCTGCAGTGGCTGAAAAGCCCAGTGGTCCTGATATTCGGCACCCTGCTGAATCCAGCGCTGCAGCAGTTCAATCTGAGTCTGATTGAGCGGTTTGTTGAATTCGGCCGGCGGCATGTGCTGCTGCGTGTCACTGGTCAGGACTCGCTGCAGCAGTGGGCTGTCAGCAGCTTTGCCCGGCAGAATGGCCCCGTGCGTGACCGCAGCATCGCGCAGATCCAGCCGCAGATCAGCCTGCCGCGATTCCTGATCCGCACCGTGACAGGGGAAACAGTGATTGGACAGGATCGGGCGAATATCCCGCTGATAATCCACAGCGGCGGCCGGCGGTACCTGGGGAGCATCCTGCGCAGAACACCGAGCAGGGACAATGATCAGCAGCCATGCGTGGCACAGCAGACGCAGCAGGAACCGGGAATCGGCTGTTGCACGGCCATTGATGGTGGTGGACACAACGACGGCTTCCAGGCAAGAAACTGGCGGGCAGGGAACGGTCCGCAGACCGGAGACAGCAGAGATGCAGTATACCGTGGTGTGGGGGGTGTTTTGAACCGGGAATCGCTGCGAATTCGCAACTCGAGCATTCCTGCCCGGCCCCGCGTTTCCGGCCTGCCGGCGGCTGCCGCCGTACCGCTCACAAAGGCAGCAACCGTCGTGTTACACATACCCATGCAACGGGCCACCGGGGGCGCCCAACTGGTCCACTCGACGCACAATCGCCGGATCGGAAACCAACGGCGGAGCCATGTGCGGCTTGATCCGCGCGTCGATCACCAGCGGGCCCCGACATCCCCAGTGCTTGCTGTCCGTAAATGACTCGATGCCGTACAGATCCGCCGCGGGATTGCTGCGAGTAAATGTGACCCACAGCCAGTTCCGCAGCGATTCCGCACAAAACCCACTGTCCTCGGTCAACACAATCAACGGCCACTCGGGCCCCCAGCCCGATGCCGTC
>CAITYU010000043.1 GCA_903896675.1 uncultured Planctomycetaceae bacterium | reverse complement strand
GGTGTGATGTGATCCTGGCCCAGTTCGCGAAGAGCCTGGATCAATAGACCGCTGAGGCGTCCGGCCGTTTCCATGTTCTTTGGCGTCGTCCGCCGCAGCTGGATGGTGGTTGGGCCGACCCTGACCGTCCTTGCCGGGCCGTCGGTCAGGAACACGATCCTCGCTGGCACCTGCTCGGACAGGCCGAGCGTGTTCGCCGCATACGCCCCCGCCGGCTGGAGCCTTGTGCGGTCACGTCCGGCCAGTGCGCGGGCGATCGCCTCGGCGGACGGTTCCAATAGACCAAGAACCGGGTGTTGCTTCGGGAAGTCGTAGATCCCGCGTGCGAGGCGTCGGATAAGTCCCTGGCGGACCAGGCGATGAAGGGCGACGTCGACAGCCTGTCGGCTGCCGATCCCGAGGAAGTCCGCTGGAACAAAGACCGACCCGTGTCCCTGCTTTCGGATCGCTGCAAGGATCCTGGAGTCAATGGCTTGTGGTGATTTCTTTCTGCCGCTCATGTAAGAAATAGTACCCACGATTTCTTACAGAATCAAGCGGTTTCCTGGGGGCCGTTCTGCCCTGTGTGTGATGGCAGGCCACAGGGCCAGCCAAAGCCATGCTCTTGCCGGGAATGAGTTGGAATGCTTCGGTGGTTCTTCTCACTTCTTCGTCACTGACCCCTGAAATGACTGGGAATCGAGAAATGCGAAGATCAGCCGTTTTGTGACGCTGATCGATGGACACTTTGTCACGTCATGATCATCAGTGGGTGGGCCTGAATGCGGACTGAGTCATAGCAGGCGGTGACCTCGATGTGGACAACCGGACGCTGACGCTGGCTCAAAAGTTTGTGAGCGCGCTCGTGGTGTGCCCGGCGTGTGGGGCCGAGTGTGCTATGAAAGATCATGCGATGGAATCGTGGCAGGGTTTTCTGACCCGATCAGCAACGGACCTGCCGCAGGATTCAACAGCCGGATTCAGGCGATCAAGTCCCCGGCAAGAGGCTTTCTTATCTTTGAGCACTATCGAATTCGGATTCTGTTTCTGAGTGGAAAACCAAGGCTGAAATCCAGCAAGAATGAGCCACGAAAATCCCAGAAGAACCAAGTGAAGTCGGATTCGAGATGACGGAACGGAAGCCGCGGATTACCAGAATTCAGCCGAAGTTACGCGTCGCTGCGGATACACCGCTGAGCACTAGCCAGGACGGGGGTCGAACCCGTACGTCCCATTACGGGACCCGGGATTTTAAGTCCCGTGCGTCTGCCAATTTCGCCACCTGGCCATGGCAGGCAATGACTGCCTGAACCCGGATCATATCGCCACAAGGGTTTCAGGGGTAGCCGGGGATGCGGAACGACCGATTTTTCGGGCTGATCTGACGCAGAGCGGGCCGGATTTACCGCTGGTGCGAACAATTGCGACACCCCGCTGATTCGACTCGGACCACCCTTTTCCCTACAGTCTCCCCTCCTGTTCCTCCCGCCCGTTTCCTGTGAGCCCCGCCATGAGAATGCTGGCCGCCCCCGCTTGCTCCCACTCCCGCCTGTCACTGCTGGCACTATCTCTGCTGTGGCTGGTGTCTCCGACCCTCGTGCTGGGCCAGTCCGTGTCCGGTCCTGCGGGCACTGCACCGCTGACTGTGGAAGGAGATCTGGCATCGCAGATGATAGACGGGCTGGACCGGTTTCTGCTGGGTCAGATTGCTGCTGAAGCGGCCAGTCGGCCCGAGCGACTGGCGCTGGATCTGACAACCGCCGAAACTCTGCAGAAATCCCTGGAACCGCAGCGACAGCGGCTGGCGAAGATTCTGGGCACCACTGACCCGCGTCTGCCGTTTACTGCTCCGGAGCTGATATCAGCGGCGGGGGAAGCGACGGCAGTCGCCGCCGGCGGAACATATTCCGTGTTCGCCGTTCGCTGGCCGGTATTGGGTGATCCGTCGCCGCAGGGGCAGGGTCTGGCATCGATCATGGCGGAAGGATTGCTGCTGGAACCTGCGGCTGCCGCGAAGGCGGCGGTGGTGGTGATCCCGGATGCCGGACAGACACCGGAACAGCTCGCGGGTCTGCAACCGGGCCTCGAGCCAGCGCAGCAGACTGCGCGTCTGCTGGC
>CAITYU010000042.1 GCA_903896675.1 uncultured Planctomycetaceae bacterium | reverse complement strand
TTGCTCGCCGACGCCATGGTGCAGTGTTCACTTGAACTGGCAGCCGCGGAATGCGGAGCCTCGCCGGATCTGATCGCCGTCATTGCCCTCGGTAAACTGGGCGGCGAGGAACTGAATTACAGTTCCGATATTGACCTCGTGCTGATCTGCAGCCAGCAGACACCACAAACCCAGCGACTGGCCCGACTGATGGTCGACAGTCTCACCGACAATTCGCCTCCGGGATTCCTCTACCGCGTTGACCTGCGCTTGCGTCCGTGGGGCGAAGCGGGGCCCCTGGTCAGCGAGCCCGCGGCGTACGCTGACTATCTGGCACAGCATGCCGAACTCTGGGAAAAACAGGCCATGCTCAAGGCCCGGCCGATCGCCGGCTCGGCAAACCTCGGCACCGGCTTTCTCAACCGCATTCGGCCACTGCTGTTCACGGCCTCGGAAACACAGGTGCTGGCCGGTGTGCAGGCCATGAAATCAAGGATTGAGCAGCGACTGAAGCAGCGCGGAAAGCTGTATTCCGAAGTGAAGCTCGGAGCCGGCTCGATTCGAGATATCGAATTTCTGGCTCAGGCCCTGCAGTTGATCCATGGCCTCGAAGAACCTCGCGTACTGACCACAAACACGCTGGATGCACTTGTGCGGCAGGCGGAATTCGGCCTGATCTCAGCTCAATGGTATCGACAGCTGCGCACCGGCTACGTGTTTCTGCGAACCGTCGAACACTCTTTGCAGCTGCTGCACAACCAGCAGACCCACGAGCTGCCAACGGATGCCGGACAACTGCAATGGCTCGCCAATCGCCTCGATTACCCCGACGCTGCCACGCTGATGGCCCGCTTTGAAGAGCATCGAGTGGCGGTGAGAACCATTTTTGAACAGTGCCTGCAGGCCGGCAGTGCATCGCTCAGCAGTTCGGACTCAGGCACTTCGCGTCACGAGGCTGATCCCTCCGCTGCAGCATTCGCGGCAACGGCCTGGTCGCAGGACGAATCATCCGACCGCGTCGATCTCCTCAGACAGCACGCCGACCGACTCTCAGAGCTCGCCGCCAAAGCCGAGAATACCGGGGGCTGCACCGTGGAACAGTTCCTGATCGGTCAACCGGCAGGAACACAGCGACCCGGCAGATTCGCCAGCGAAGCCGCCGAGGACCTTCGCGACCTGCTGGTGGTGGGGGTCGATTTTTCCGGCTGGCTGTCTGTCATCTGCGGTCTGCTGTCCATTTATCAACTGGACATCCGCAGCGGCGATGCCGCCACGGGGGAAGGCCTGCGAGGATTGTGGGAACGTCGCCCGGAAGGATACTTTGCCGCCTGCTTTCGGGTCCGCACTGCAACGCGTCCGCCACACCACAATGCCGGCCCTGCGGAAACACCAAAGCTGGCTGATCAGTTGCAGCAGGAAATCAGCAGACTGGGCAGTGCCTCACGAGAAGGTCGGATCGAGGAAGTCCGAGCCGAACTGATTTCCCGCTTCTGTGCTGCCGTGCCCGAAAGCAGTCGACGAATCACCGAGGCGGAAGACAGCGAACTGACGGTGGAACTGACTCCGCTGCCCGGATCCGTACTCACAGAAATGAAAATCTGCGGCAAAGACTCGTGGGGCTTCTTCTACGAACTCGCCAGTGCTCTGTCGCTCAGCCGCTTCCGCGTCCTGCGCGCCGTCATTCGGTCGGACGGGCAGCAGGTACGCGACGTTCTGCATGTCCGCGAACGTAACGGTCTGCCGATTGCCAGCGAAGAACGGCGGCAGGAACTGCGGCTCGCAGCCACACTCATCAAACAGTTCACGCACTGGCTGCCCACAGCCAGCGATCCCCACCACGCTCTGCTCAGATTCCGCGATCTGGTGTCGCGACTGCAGCCGGCAACAGCCTGGGAAAGCAATCAGAAATCACTCCGCAAACCGGCCGTGCTGCATGCCGTGGCCAGAGTTCTCGGAATCAGTCAGTACCTCTGGGACACATTTCTCAGATCCGGACACGAAGAACTGTTCCCGCTGCTCGCCAACAGCGATCAACTGGCCACCAGCACGACTCCCGCACAGCTCCGCAGCCAGCTTCACGAAGTGCTCAGCACGCCGGTGGCCGGTGCAACACGCTGGCAACTGCTGAACGACTTCAAGGACCGACACCTGTTTCGCATCGATATGCGACACGTGCTTGGACACTGCCGCCCCTTCGGCGAATTCTCACGTGAACTGACGGAACTGGCCGAGCTGATCGTGCAGACGGCAGCCGACATTGCCTGGCAGGAACTCACTGCCATCCACGGACAGCCTCAGGGAACCGCCGCTGCAGCGTCCGTTGAACCCGGCAATTGTCGCTGGATGATCGCCGGACTGGGAAAATTCGGCGGTATTGAAATGGGCTTTGCCTCCGATCTCGAACTGCTGCTGGTGTACGACGGCGAAGGCCGCACCGATGGCCCATCACCGCTCACCAATGCCGCCTTCTTCGAACGCCTCGTGCGCCTCGTGGAACAGGGCATTCGCGCACCCCATGACGGCATCTTCCACGTGGACCTGCGAATCCGGCCGTATGGTCAGGCCGGCCCAGCCGCTGTACGTCTCAGCGACCTGCAGTCGTACTATGAATCCGCCGGCCCGGCCTGGCCCTATGAACGTCAGGCGCTCGTACGATTGCGCTGCGTCGCCGGCGATCCGGCATTCGGTCACCACGTCACTGACATCGTCCGACAACTGGTCTATGCCCACGCGGAATTTGACTTTGCCGCCATGAATGCCATGCGCGAAAGACAGGTGCGGCAACTGGTGCGCGGCGGAACCATCAATGCCAAACTCAGCGATGGTGGTCTGGTCGACTGCGAATACGCCATCCAGGCACTGCAACTGGTGTTCGGCAGTCGCCATGCCGGACTGCAGCACCCCAGCACACTGTCCGTGCTGCAGGCCGCACGGGACGCCGGACTCGTCACTCCAGCACAGCAATCAGCAGTCGAAAAAGCCTACGTATTTCTGCGCGAACTGATCGACTGCCTGCGAATGGCTCGAGGAAACGCCCGCGATCTCACCGTCCCAGCCAGCGGCAGCCGCGACTGGCAGCAGCTCAGCAGCCGCATGGCCAGTATTCACGATTCCAGCATTCCGCTGGAAGCACTGGAAGAACAGATGACCGTCGTACGCGGATTCGCACAACACGTCGAACAACTGTGCCAGAATGACCGGACCCGCCGACACTGAAAGTGCCGCTCCAACGGTCCGCGGACATTCTTGCCCACACACCTCATCATCGATAACATGCGACGTCGCATTCTGCCCTCCCCACCCGGTTCCGCGAATCAGGTTCTCTCACCATGCCATCCGTCCGCACGATCGCACTGCTGACCACCATCCTCCTGTGCCACTCCGCTGCGGCATTCGCATGGCAGTCCGCACCGGACAACAGCTCTGCCACTGCACCACTCCGCATCATCTGCTTCGGGGCTCACCCCGATGATGCCGAATACAAAAGTGGTGGCACGGCCGCGCTCTGGGCCGCTGCCGGACACAAGGTCAAATTGGTGTCCGTCACCAATGGCGATATCGGCCACTGGAACATGGCCGGAGGTCCATTGGCACAGCGACGAACCGCTGAATCCACCGAAGTTGCGAAACGCCTCGGCTGCGAATATCAGGTACTGGATATCCACGACGGGGAACTGGAACCAACACTCGAAAATCGCCGACTCATCACCCGGCTGATTCGCCAGTGGAACGCCGACATCGTCATTGCTCACAGGCCCTGGGATTATCATCCCGATCATCGGTATGTCGGAGTCCTCGTGCAGGACGCCGCCTACATGGTCGCCGTGCCCTTCTTCTGCCCCGACACTCCGCCGCTGAAAAAGAACCCCGTGTTTCTCTACAGCAGCGATCGCTTTCAGAAACCGTATCCATTCAAGGCCGATATCGCGGTTGCCGTGGACTCCGTATTCGAGAAAAAAGTTGACGCGCTGCTGGCCCTTGAATCACAGACGTTTGAAGGCGGAGCACTTGGTTCCGCGGAAACCATGGCGGCCGCACCACCCGCCTCCCAACCCGAGCTCCGCCGCGCATGGCTGCAGGAACGCTGGGAACGCCGCCAGGCAGCCGAAGCACGCGACTACCGGCCAACCCTGCTGCGGTGGTACGGCGAAACTGCCGGAAACGCCGTGAAATACGCCGAAGTCTTCGAAATCTGCGAGTACGGCAGACAACCCTCGGCGGACGAAATCCGCACACTCTTCCCCTTCTTCCCACAACCCTGATTCCTGCAGCCCGGAAACACACAATCCCGCCGACCTGCACTGGTACCCCGTTCCACCACATCCTATCGTCTGTGGACCGCTCAAAAGCGGCACTGCAGTCCCGCTTCTGACTCGTGCTGCGATTCGGTGGGCAACCAGGAACCCCAATGTCAGCCCCTCGGCACTCCACACAGACTTCCACAGCCCGGCTGTGGCTGGCTGAACTGTCACTGCTGTCCGTCGCTGTCATCTGGGGTGTCAATATCCCCCTGATGAAGATCGCTTTGGCTCTGGGGATTGACCGTTTCGCCCTCAATGGCCTGCGACTGGTGATCTCGGCGGTCACACTGCTGGTTTTCGCAGCACTTGAGTACCGCCGCGGAATTCGCCCCGATGTACGACACAACTGGATGGGCATTCTGGGCTATGCCACCCTCGTCTCTGTCCTTTACCAGATGCTGTTCCTGCTGTCAGTGTCGCAGACCACGTCAGCCGACATCGCACTGATTATGGCCACCGTTCCCATGTGGACCGCCATCGGTGCTCGCGTTCTGCTCACAGAAATTCTGACAGGCCGCGCGTGGCTCGGCCTGATCATCGGGTTTACCGGAACTGTTGTGGTGACCCTGCAGGGAACGCAGCCCGCAGCGGCCCCCCGTCCAACGGTGTCCGTCTCAACCGCAGCAGCCGCCGTCGCCGATGACTCCTCACAGTCGCCGGATTCTGATCGCCGCGGCTCCCGCACCCCCGCCAACTCCGCCGCTCCCGCTCAGAACAGCGGCAATCCTGCTCCCACCGGCTGGCGCAGCCTGTTCGTCGGACGATTCGGCGGCAACCTGCTCGCACTCGCCGCAGCCTTCATGTGGGCCGGAGGCACAATCTTCAGTCGGCCTATGCTGAAACGAATTTCCCCGCTGCAGTTGTCGGCGTTCTCCGCCTCCATCGGCCTGCCCTTTCACCTCGCTGTCGCATGGCCGGTCCTGCCGGCCGGCATCCGACTGCTCAGCAACCTGCAGCTGGATGCCTGCCTGATCTACTCCGGCGTACTTTCCACGGGCCTGGCACTGCCCATGTGGAGTTTTGGGGTGAAGCATGCCGGAGCGGCTCATGCCACCATGTTCCAGAACCTCAGCCCGATTGTCGCCATTGTCTCAGCGTGGCTCATGCTTGGCGAACCACTGAATCCGGCGCAGGCCGTGGGTGGTGCCCTGATTCTTGGCGGACTGCTCATCATGCGGTCCGGTCGGAAATAGCCTTCCGCTCGCAGCCCGACACCGCACAACTTACGGATTTCTGCCTGCAGCCTGGATTCACGCGGCTGGAAATGAGATACTGCGGAACTTCCCGCCCATCTCACAAGCCCACCCGGAACCGCACTGATGTGGACTGCCATCCTGCGAACGCTCAGTTTCGCCTGTTTCACTGCCTGCTCGCTGTGCACCACACAACTGGTGGCACAGAACAATGCCGGCTGGCACCTGCTCACCGTTCCCGATGCCTGGCGCAGCGTCCCCGGTGGCGAGCTGCAGCCGATTGGTGGCTATTCCTGGTACCGGGCTCTGGTGAAACTGCCTCGCGAATGGCAGGGACAGCCACTGACTCTGTTTGTCGAAGCGCTCGACGACGCTCGCTCCGCGGCCGTCGGCGGCCGAACGGTTGGCGTGGCCGGTGGATTCCCGCCGCAGTTCCGCAGCGGCCTCGGAGAAAAAGGACGCTGGCCGGTTTCGGAAGAACTGGCGGTCGGCGAATTCACGACCGTGGCCATTCGCGTCTACCAGTACGATCCCCGTCCCAACTTCAGCGTCGCTCCACCTGTTCTGATGAATGAAGCGCGGCGGGAAGCCATCCGACTGGAAGGCGTCTGGCAGTACCATCCCGGGGACAACCCCGACTGGGCCAGCGCCGGCCCCGCAGACTTCGGCCTGCAACCGGACGTCGCACTCACCGATGCCGAAGCTGCTGCCAAAGCCGTCTACCGGAAGATCGATAAAGTCGATGATCTCGAAAAGTATGTCACCCGTCGTAATGGCGACACCGATCCGCTCACACCGGCCGACGCACTCAAACGGTTCAAAACACCCGCCGACCTGCAGGTCCGCCTCGCGGTCAGCGACCCCGACATCGCTCAGCCACTGTTCCTCTCATGGGATGCACGCGGACGCCTGTGGGTCATGGAATTCCGACAGTACCCAGATCCCGCCGGCCTGAAAATGGTCAGCCGCGATACCTTTCTGCGGACCGTCTACGACAGAATTCCCGCCGCTCCGCCAAATCATGTCCGCGGTGCCGATCGAATCAGCATCCATGAAGACACAGACGGCGATGGCACGTACGAAAAACACTCCGTCTTCGTCGATGGGCTGAACATCGCATCATCCTTTGCAATCGGTCGGGGCGGAGTCTTCGTGACCAACCCTCCTTACCTGCTGTTCTATCCGGATCGCAATCAGGATGATGTCCCCGACGGAGACCCGGAAGTCCTGCTGGAAGGCTTCGGCCTCGAAGACTCACACTCGGTCGTCAACAGCCTGCGCTTCGGCCCGGACGGCTGGCTCTATGGAGGTCAGGGCAGCACGGTCACGGGAATCGTTCGACGTCCCGGCAGCAAAGACGAACCGGTCCGATCACTCGGCCAGATCATCTGGCGTTACCACCCGGAATCCCGCATCTACGAAGTCTTTGCCGAAGGTGGTGGCAACACCTTTGGCTGCGAGCTGGATGCTCACGGTGAAGTCTTCTCCGGCCACAACGGTGGCGATACGCGCGGCTTCCACTACGTTCAGGGGGGATATTATCGCAAGGGGTTCGGCAAGCACGGCCCGCTCTCAAATCCGTGGGCCTTCGGATTCTTTGAACACATGAAACACCCGGCTGTGGCCCGCTTCACACACAACTTTGTCATCTATGAAGAACAACAGTTGCCCGAACGTTTTCGCGGGCGGCTGTTCGGAGTGGAACCGCTGCAGGGCCAGGTGGTGCTCAGCGAATTTCGTCCGCTGCAGTCGTCTTTCCAGACCGAGGACGTGGAACGGGTGCTGAAGACCGATGACCCGTGGTTTCGCCCCGTCGATATCAAGTCCGGTCCCGATGGTGACATTTACGTGGCAGATCTTTACGAGCAGCGAATTGATCACAGCAGTCACTACGCCGGGCGAATACACCGCAGCAGTGGTCGAGTCTATCGGCTGACGGATCCGCTGCGACGCCGTACCAGCCCTGGCCCCGCACAACTCCCCTGTCACACACTCTCCGGCCCCCAGCTCGTGGAACTGCTCGATCACCCCTCAAAATGGCATCGTCAGACCGCCATACGACTGCTGGGCGATCGCCGCGATGCAGCTCTGATCCCCCTGCTGCGGAACCAGTTGATATCGCTGACCGGCCAGGCGGCGCTCGAGCGATTGTGGGCACTGAACGCTGTCGGCGGGCTTTCTGACCACACGGCAATCGGGCTGCTTGAGCATCCGGATGAGTGGGTACGAGCGTGGACAGTCAGGCTGCTGGGCGATCCGAAATCCGTATCAGCAGCAGCCGGTGAGGCTCTGGCTGCTGCCGCCGCTCGCGAACCGTATATCGTTGTCCGCAAACAACTGGCCAGCACTGCACGGCGGTTGCCGCCGACAACTGCCCTGCCAATCCTTCACGCACTGCTGCGATATGACGAGGATGCCGCCGACATCCACCAGCCACTGCTCCTGTGGTGGGGGCTTGAGGCACAGGTGCGTCAAACTGACGCCCGCACACTGCTGACAGCCCTCCTGCCCACGCCCGCGGACTGGAAACGACCACTCGCCGATCAGCATCTTGTTGAGCGACTGATGAAGCGTTACGCCCTCGCCGGATCTCCGGTCGATCTGCAGCACGCAGCCGTGCTGCTGCTGGCTGCTCCGGACAAAGCGTCAGGCGAAAAACTGCTGCAGGGATTCGAAGACGCGTTTCAGGGACGCAGTCTGGCCGGGATTCCCCAGGAACTGGCCGCCGCGCTGGCAGCCAGCGGCGGCGGTTCACTGGCACTGCGATTTCGGCAGGGTCAGCCGGACGCAGTCGAGCAGGCAGTGCGATCAATTGCCGACACTCACGCCCCGACCAGTGTGCGTCTGCCGCTGATCGAAATCGCCGGACAATTGCGCAGCCCCGAACTGCAGACGCCCCTCCAGCAGGCCCTCCTCGAGACATCGCAGCCGGTACAGGCGGCCGCACTGGCAGCGCTCATGAACTACAGTGACCCGCAGATTGCAGAGCTGGTATTGCAGCGTTTCCCGATGCTGGAGGGTGAAGCCCGACTGGCTGCAGAATCCCTGCTGGCAAGTCGCAGCACATGGACGCAGGCTCTGCTTGCAGCCGTCGATGCCGGTCGCATCCAACCGGAACTGATCACCACGGCTGCAGTGCGCCGCATGGCCATGCAGAATGACCCCCAACTGCAGCAGCGACTGCAGCAACACTGGCCGGATGCCGGGGGAATCTCGGCAGCCGATGCTCAGCAGGAAACAGCTCGAGTCGAGGAGGCACTGGCTGCAGGCAGTGGCAACCCCAAAGTCGGCAAGCAGCTCTTCATGCAGAACTGCGGTCGCTGCCACCTGCTCTGGGACGAAGGCGGACGGGTCGGACCCGACCTGACGCCCTTCGCCCGCGACAACCTCGAACGCATGCTGATCAGCATTGTCAATCCCAGCCTTGAAATTCGTGAAGGCTTCGAAAATTACGCCGCAGTGGCGACGGACGGTCGAGTCCTCAATGGGTTTCTCGTGCAGAAGGACTCGCAGGTCGTCATCCTGCGCGGAGTCGACGGGCAAAACGTGATTCTGAGACAGAACGAAACTGAAGAATTGACAGTCCTGCCGCAATCCGTAATGCCGGAAGGCACTCTGAAGACACTTGCTGATCAGCAATTGCGAGACCTGTTCGCCTACCTGCGATCCACACAGCCGGTCAACTACTGAACAGTCGCAACCCGCTTCCAGCAAAAACCAGCGTCCCCCGGCCACCGGGGCACGCCAGTGCCCCGGTGCCACCGAGATGCACCCGCGCCTGACTCTGGTTCAACAACCGGCCCGAACATGCACCGAGGGCGGTCGATCCTTCCGGACCGCCGCCCCCGTGAATTTCCACCACGCTGCCGTGGCATCAGTTACTCGCCCGGATCGCAATCTTCTTCGCGCCAGCCTCCGCCGTCTTCTGCAGCGTCAGAGTCAGTACGCCAAGTTGCAGAGCAGCATCGATGGAGTTGACATCGACTCCCTCACGCAATCGCAGAGTTCGCCGGAACTTACCCGCCGAACGGTCATTGAACACGATACGGCCGTTTTCAGGAGCATTCAGCTGGCGCTCACCCTCGATGACCAGCAAACCATCCTGCACCGTGATGTTCACATCACCCTCCGACAACCCCGGCACATCCACCGCAACCGTCCAACGATCCTCAAACTCCACCACCGACAATCCCGCATAAGTCGGCTCGGAATCCATCCCCAAATGACGCTCCACGTCACGACGCAGAGCCACAAACGGACTGCTGGCGGGATTGAGCAAAGAATTCCACTGCATGACAAAACCTCCTGAAAACACAACCGTAGGGATCGTCAGGAGCCCCCAGGGTGGGGGCCGACCGTCCTGAACAATCTTGTTGCCCAAACGTTATGCAACCACCGTGCCAGCAGTCCAAAAAACGCAGGAAAAACCACAAACCCTTTCTCAAAAAGACTTTAGAGCAAACTCAAAAATTCAAACCGACAACCTGCATGAATCAAAAACGCCATTTTGACACCAAAAACAAATAAAACCCAGAACCTAAACACCGCCATTTTGGCACCATTCAGCCAGATTTGCAGTCTCCGGCAGTACTGGCTGCCACAGCATTTCTCTGCAACTAAAAGCGATAAAACGACAAAGAGTGGATAGACAGTGGGCATAGGTCCGATACCATGCCTCACGCTCGTCAGGGACAGAACCTTGGCGACTGAACACCCGACAGTTGCGGACAGCCGACACATGTTGGTTTTGCAGCGTCTCAATGACGCGGGGTGGAGCAGCCTGGTAGCTCGCGAGGCTCATAACCTCGAGGTCGTCGGTTCAAATCCGGCCCCCGCCACTTAAACCCCGGTGTCGAAATCATTTCGACCCCGGGGTTTTTCT
>CAITYU010000041.1 GCA_903896675.1 uncultured Planctomycetaceae bacterium | reverse complement strand
CATGTAATTGCAGCCCGGAGCCGTTATCAGCAGCAGACCGATCAGCAGACAGCGCAATACCCGCTGCCAGCACCCGCGCCGTCCGCAATCAGCTGAAACCGCATTCGTCGAGCAGAGATCAGGAATCATGAGCAGTCCGTGGAAAGGAAAGTCGGTGAGGAAGGGAGCAGAGACTGAACACTTACAGGCAGCAGACATGACGCCTGCAGCCAGCGTCAGGAAATCACTTCACTGGCACGATGGTCATACAGCAACTGGGCCAGACTGGTGGAAACATTCTTCATGAAACTCTCAAGAAAAATCCGCTCGGATTTGTTCTCTTTCTGAATCGGAAACTTCGGATAACTCATGTCGTACGTGTTGTCGAAGACGCCGGTGGGCGAGCCTGTCTTTTTGCAGTCCAGAATCTCAACCCGGCAGGACATGCGTCCCTGCTGCAGATTGCTGCTGTTCGGCACATCCACTTCAAATCTGGTGATAGTGACATGCACTACATAATCCGCTTTGAATCTGGCGGAAAGTTCACCGAAATCGCCCCAGTCTCCGTTGTCATCCAGCCACGTTGCCACATCGTCCGACGGAATCACCTTCACTCCGCGTGTCTTCAGCAGGTGTGACATGCGATCCACAAGGTCGATCTGGATGGCAGGAAATCGATTCAGCACTCCATGCGGAGCCGAACAGGCAATCAGCAGTTTCTTTTCACCCTTCGTCAGGTCTACGCCGGTCGATCTGCGGAACTGGCTTTTCTGCTTCGGATCTCCGAAGAACATTTTCCCGGCCATCACGAACAGCGAACAACCGGGCAGTACCGAAACTGCCAGCCCGGACAGGCCCAGCTGCAGCAGACGACGCCTGGATACGCTCGCTGAATTCCGTTGATCAGTGCCATCCACGATATTCGCTCCGCTGAACCCGCTGCCTGCGAATCAGGCTGAGCCGCTCGCAGAGAACCTAAAACAGTTGCTTCATCAAAATCGCCAGCAGCCAGTGCGCACCTGCCAGTGCAAACCAGCCCATGACCAGCACAGGCAGTCGCTGCATCAGCCACGTCCCTGATGTCACACAGTGGCCTGTCAGCGAAAGCACCAGTACCGGCCAGCTGATCGCCAGCCCGAGAGCCAGCAAAACGCCTGCCGGATTTGCCTGCAGGGCAGACGCCCAGTGTCCTTGCACAAACTGCGCAAACGCCGTCGTCATCCCGCAGGTCGGACACCGCACTCCTGTCGCCTGCAGCAGCAGACATTCAGGCAGACCAAGCTGCCTGTGAGTTCCACTGCCGGAGTCATCAGGACTCAGCATCCACGCCAGAAGAAATACCGCAGCAATCATCAGCACCAGCAGCCAGCGACCTCCGCGGCCCGGCAACCGAGATTGATGCTGCAGGATTTCAGTATCAGACGTCACGGCAGACTAACCAGCCCGGGGTTCGGGGAACAAGAGACAGCTTGAGCCAATTCCAGTGGCGGAGTGAGCGATCTGCAGGAACTGCCTTCAGCGTGCGCTGCACCACGGAAAATCCTGCCGCTGCAGTCGACTTCCGGCGGTATCTGCCAGTTTCCCGGACTTCCGTTGTTTTTACCACCCGGACGTTCCCGCTGGCAACCCGGCATTTACGGCAAACGATAACACCGCCAGAATCCTGCCGGTGCACCAGAATCCACTTTTCAGCTCAGCCCCCGCTCGCGTTACGGAGCATTCCCAGCATGACAGCCTCACACGATGGCTGCCGGTTTGCAGTACCCGCATCCCGGCGACTCACCTGGGACCTGCTCTGGCTGCACCGTTCCGTGCCCCTGTGTTCACACGACCGACGCATGCCACTGGGCCCTCTGGCTGAGCTGCGTGCGGCGGCTGCAACCCGCATTTCTTGGGCCGCCCTGTTCATCCGGGCGTTCGGTAAGGTTTCAATCGAGATTCCGCAACTGCGACAAGTCTGGTTTTCGTGGCCGTGGGCACACCTGTACCAGCACCCGGAAAGCGTGGCCGTACTGACGGTACACCGCGAATTCCGCAATGCCCCGTGGCTGTTCTGGGGCCGCATCAGAGGCCCCGAACAACGCTCACTGGCCGAACTGCAGGCCTGCATCGATGAGTTCCAGAACCAGCCCGTGGAAACCCGGTTTTCCCGCGAACTGCAGCTGGCTGCCCTGCCGACCCCGCTGAGACGGCTGATCTGGTGGTGGAACATGCACCTCGCCGGGGCTGCTCGCGCCCGGCGGCTGGGAACATTCTTTCTGTCGACGCTGGCAGGGCGAGGTGCCGAGATTCAGCTGCCACCCTCCATTCAGACCGGCTGCCTGACCTACGGACCACTGGACGCTCAGGGAATTTCCCGCGTCACTCTGGCCTATGATCATCGCATCATGGATGGCGTACTGGCCGCACGCATTCTCGAGCGGCTGGAACAGATTCTGCTCTGCGACATGGCCACCGAGCTGCAGTCCCGGAGAACCGCATAAGACCCCCGGCGCACAGGCTGCAACTGCTGCGCTGATCTGCTATTCTGTCTTCAGAGGCTCAGATCTGTCCCGTCGCCCGCAGGCGGCTTCTCCGTCCCGGTTCATCGCTCATGCATCCCGTTTCCGTCCCGCAACTGCTGACAGAGCTGAAATCCGGCGCACTGACGTCCCGACAGCTGGTGCAGTCCTGCCTCGATCGCATCGCCCGCTTCAATCCACAGATCAATGCCGTTGTACACGTGGCGGCTCAGACTGCACTGGAACAGGCAGACCGGATTGACGCGCGGCGAGCGTCCGGCCAGCCACTTGGGATACTGGCCGGGCTGCCCGTCGCCGTGAAGGACAACATCTGTGTGCGTGACATGCCCACAACCTGCGGCAGTCGCATGCTGCAGAATTTCATACCTCCGCACTCCGCACATGTCATCGAACGGATTGTTGCCGCCGACGGAATTCTGCTCGGCAAGCTGAACCTTGATGAATTCGCCATGGGGTCCTCATCGGAAACCTCGATCTTCGGACCGGTTCGTAATCCGTGGAATCTGCAGTTGTCGGCCGGCGGCTCCAGCGGTGGTTCCGCAGCCGCGGTCGCAGCCGGATTCGTGCCGCTCGCGCTGGGGTCGGATACCGGAGGTTCCATCAGACAGCCGGCGGCCTTCTGCGGCGTGACGGGACTGAAGCCCACTTACGGTCGAGTGTCGCGGTATGGGCTGGTAGCTTACGCCAGTTCACTGGATCAGATCGGAGCACTCGCGACTGACGCTGCTGGCTGCGCTCTGCTGCTGCAGGCCGTCAGTGGTCACGACTGCCGCGATTCCACGTCACTGAAGCAGACCACGCCGAACTGGTCAGTCACCGGCGGATCACTGCAGGGATTGAAAGTGGGAGTGGTGCGTGAACATTTTGGCGCGGGACTGGATTCTGAGGTCGCGACCGCAGTGCAGACTGCTGTCAGTCGGCTGCAGGCTGCAGGAGCAGACATTCGGGAAGTCTCGCTGCCGAATTCACGCTATGCCATTGCCACCTACTATCTGATTGCCTGTTGCGAAGCCTCCAGCAATCTTGCCCGGTATGACGGCATTCACTACGGTCACCGAGCCGCAGAATTCCAGGACCTGACCGACCTGTACTGTCAAAGTCGGGCGGAAGGATTCGGCGCGGAAGTCAAACGCCGCATCATGCTGGGTACCTATGCTCTGTCAGCCGGCTACTATGACGCCTATTATCTGAAAGCGCTGAAGATGCGGCGGCGGATCCAGGAAGATTTTGAAGCCGCATTTCAGCAGGTGGATGTGCTGGCAGGTCCCACTGCTCCCACAGCCGCATTCGCACTCGGATCAAAACTCAGTGATCCCCTCGAAATGTATCTCAGTGACATCTGCACCATCAGCACCAATCTGGCCGGCCTGCCGGGGATTTCCGTGCCCTGCGGCATGACTGCTGACGGGCGTCCGATCGGACTCCAGCTGCAGTCCGCAGCACTCCAGGAATCCGTGCTGCTGCAGGTAGCCGCCAGCTATCAGCAGGCTGCAGACTGGCACCTGCGTCAGCCCGCACTCCTTTAGGACGATGCCACACACATGACCATGGAACAATCCGGACGGCAGGCATTTCGAATTCTGCTGCTGCTGGTACCAGTCGGAATCCTGCAGCACACATGGTACTGGCGGCGACTGCCGGAATCCGTGGCCACACATTTCGGGCCCGCCGGACAGGCGGATGACTGGATGCCTCAAACCGAGGCGGTGCTGTTCCAGGCCGGTTTCCAGGTTGTCTTTCCCTTCGTACTGCTGCTGCTGGCAAAACTGACATCCGTGCTGCCCGTGACAATGGTCAACATCCCGTATCGCGAGTACTGGCTGCATCCGGATCGGCGAGCAGACAGCCTGTCATGGCTGTCCGGCATGCTGTCATGGATCAGCGTTGCCATGTCGCTGCACATGCTGGTGCTGTCCCACCTGACTTTTCAGGCCAATGTCAGCCGACAACCTCTGCAAATGGTTCTATTTTTCTGCCTGCTGTCCTCCCTCTTGATCTTTGTGTTCGGCATGGTGCGGCTCAGCTTTCGCCGCTTCAGCCGTCCACCGAAGGTGTAAGCGACTCCATTCGGCACAGGCTTCAATGCTGCTGAATCCAGCGAATCGCAGCCGGAATTCCCTCATCAATCATGGGCTGATAGTGATCACCGGAGGCTGCCGTTACGAAGTCTGTCTGGATACCCGCCAATTTCAGTATTTCAACATAGACCGACGCCTCGCTGTACGGCACATTACTGTCATCGCGGGCATGGAAGATCATGACCGGACACTTGATGTCACGCGCATGCTTCATGGGCGATACCTTTGCCAGAAACTGCATCAGGCGATCATAACCCGGACCATTGCTCAACAGCGCATCACGCAGTCTTTCCTCCGGATCAGCGCAGGCTGCGTAAGCAATGCAGCCTGCCAGTCGAGGTTCCACGGCTGCCATGCACAGAGCCACTGTGCCGGCCGAGCTGTGTCCGGCCACAAAGATCCGCCGGGGATTCACCTGCGGCAGATCCTGCAGCACAAATTCCAGCGCATTGCGACCGTTGACTGTACCGCCCTCAGCCGCCATGAATGCCTGAACTCCCGCCTCCAGTTGCGCCGGATCATCCATATCATCCACGGCGCCGTCCAGAGAATACCGCACCACGACAAACCCCGCCTCGACATACGGCCACACTTCCTTGTGGTAGTCTGCCGAAACATCGTTTCCGGTCAGCAGGATTGTCCCGGCCGGTGCCACCAGCACGCATGGCAACTCCGCAGGCCCGGATCTCTGCGAGGGCAGATACACAAACATCTGCATGTTTCCACCCGGAGTTGACTTGCCGGAAAGAGCGCGGACAGAGTACATCGTGTGCCCGCCGGGAAACGTCTGCACCAAATTGCTGAGACCTGAAAACAGGGGTACAGGGACCCGACCAGGCTGTAGTCCCGTCGATGACGCCGACGCAGGGCTGCCAACCGATGCGTTAAAACCAGAGTTTCGCAACTCCTGAGTTCCATAGTCTGAAGCCCCGGCCGACTCGCTGCCGGTCCCTCCGTAGACAAAGTCGCTCGAACTGCCCACTTCAGGCGACGGCCGCACCCTGCTCAGGGAAAACAGCACGATGGTAACTGTTACGAAGGTGCCTAACCCGACCAGCACACGCCAGATACTGAAGGATGACGAGGATCGTCCAGGACCTGATGCTGACCGACGACCGCCTCGACTTGCAGCAGTCGCTGCGAAGGGCATATCGGCAGAAGTGTCCTCCAGCCAGCTATCCGGTACCTGCAGAGTTTTCCGGCACTGGGGACAGCGGATGGTACAACCGGAAAGGTCATCGCGCAGATGCAGTGAACGACCACATTTGCAGTTGAGTCGAATACCCACGAAGAATACTCCGGCAGGCCACTGCCGCCCGCGGCGTCATTTCGCCCGCGCTACCGGTTCAGGCAGCAGGCCCTGTGACTTCGCGATGATCTGCAGCAGGCTGCGATTGTCCAGAAATGGCTCCCGGCCACGGAATGCCCAGATGACCTCCCCGTTGCGGTCAACAATAAATGTACCGTGATCCATCAGTTCTTCTGACTGCTCAGTCGCCGGATGAAACACGTCCCATTCCGCAGCCACATCGCGATTTTCGTCAGAGAGCACGGAAAATGCAAACCTGCCGTACTGCTGAAAACGCTGGGATGTGTGCTGCGGTGAATCGGCACTGATGGCCACGATGTCCGCATCCAGTTCACGAAAGTAGTGCAGATCACGCTCCAGAGACACCAGTTGGGCCACACAATGGCTGCAACCGTAACCCAGATAGAATACGACAACCAGTGGTCTGTGCAGACCCAGTTGCTGCAGACTGGTGATCTGGCTTCTGTCATCCGGCAGTTCGATAGCCGGCGCCGCCCGGTGCAACAGTGGATGCTGCTGTGAAGCAGCAGGTGCTGCATTCGTCTGCAGGATCTGAGCCAGTGACTCTGTCAGTCGTTCCCGCTGCACCACGCGGATGTAAGCCTCGGCGTCCCGCCGCACGTTGTCCGTCGAGATCAACCCGTACTTCAGGCAGATCTGCCGACAGTTTTCAAGAAAACCAGCTTCCGTGACAGCAGCGCCGGCAGGATTGGCCGCGTGGTACAGCAGTACCATCGCGTAAAACGATGCCACGGCAAACAGGATTCCGAGGAAGAACTTTGTCCCGGTATCACGCTCTGCTGTTCGACGGTATCCAGTCCGCAGTAATGCAGCAGATGGCTGTTCCGCAGAAGTCGTCTGGGGCAGAGAATTCAGTTGTTCAGCGGGCTTTGGGGAACTCATGGCGATCGCCTCCGGCTGACATTCTGCGCATGAAGCGTCAGAAAATGACAGGTTTTGCGAACACCTGCTGCGGGGATTCTCAAAGCTGCCCCCTGGGAGTCTCAGGGCCTGGAATCCACGTTCCCCGACCAAAACCGGCCGATTTAATCGCTACGTCCCGAAAATTCAGCGAACTCTCTGTGCTGCTGGTTTGTCGGAAGTTGCACAAATCCAGAGGGAATGTCGGGTTGTCCTGCAGCCTGGCGTCTCAGGTGTCGAAATATCGGCTGAGTTTCTTGCATTCGTCGGCTGCAGGCAGTAGTCTGTCCGCAGACGGATCTCCGGATCTTTCTGGATTGGGGTCGTAGCTCAGTCGGTTAGAGCGCCAGCCTGTCACGCTGGAGGCCGCGGGTTCGAGTCCCGTCGACCTCGTAAGAAAGCCCGCAGTCGAATTTTCGGCTGCGGGCTTTCTTCGTTTTCTGTCTCCCTCCCGGACCCGGAACAGTACTGCTCTCAATGGCCGCTCAACCGGCTGCGAAACACAAAAAAAGCCGCTCCCAGCAGACAGCAGGCCGCCCACAGGTAGTCCCAACTGGGCTTCTCCTTCAGATACAGCCACGCAAATGGCACGAACACAGCCAGTGAAATCACCTCCTGCATGATCTTCAGCTGGCCCACATTCAGTACCTGATGACCCAGCCGGTTTGCCGGCACCTGAATCAGGTATTCAAACAGTGCAATCCCCCAACTGATCAGGGCTGCCACAAACCACGGCTTGTGTCGCAGGTCCTGCAGATGACCGTACCACGCCATGGTCATGAAGACATTACTGAGCACCAGCAGGACGGCAGTAGTCAGAATCTGAGCCATGATATCCTTGCTTCTCATTCTGC
Organism: uncultured Planctomycetaceae bacterium; assembly: GCA_903896675.1. Classification (GTDB taxonomy): domain Bacteria; phylum Planctomycetota; class Planctomycetia; order Planctomycetales; family Planctomycetaceae; genus SXXK01. Next base: position 11,921 of record CAITYU010000041.1, on the reverse strand, counting down.
AGGAGTTTCAGACGTTGCGCTGTGAAACCGCGTTTTAGCGAATGCCGCAGGCCTGCTGAAGCACAGTTTCCCTGGGGGATATGCGTGGACAGCAGGCCCGCCTGCGAAGCTCCGGAGTCTCCGGAAACGCAGTGCAGAGCCCTTGAGACTTTGAGCTGTTTTCATTGAAATGCCGGGGTGTCCGCCGTCACTCCCGCAATCAGCCGTCACTGCAGCGTCCGTTTCCCAACTGTTTCTGCTGGAACATCCCGTGATACGTGCAACGCTGCTGGTCACCAAAGGTTCAAATCGCGGCAGTCGATTTGAACTGACCTCTGCGCACAATGCGGTCATCGGTCGCAGCGTGGACAGCAACATTCGCCTGGATGATTCAGAGGTTTCCCGGCATCATGCCAGTCTCAGTTTTGACGGGCTGCATTTTGTCCTGCGTGATCTGGGCAGTGCCAACGGCTGCCGCGTCAACGGGCATCCGGTCAGGGAACGAGTGCTTGAAGACGGTGACACGCTGGCATTGGGAACCAGCCAGCTGACATTTCAGCTGTCGGATTCTGCCCATCCGGCGATGCCTGATGCCGGTCAGATTCGGTTTGTGGAGGATGCCGGGGGACTGAAAGCCGGGGCGATTCAGCAGACCCTGAATTATGACGACGCTGCTCCGGTGCCGTTGGAGGCCACGCAGGCCGGCCTTGACCTGCTTTACAAGGTCGCCGAAGAACTGGTCACTCCGGTGCAGACTCTGGAAAGCCATCTGCAGAGAATTCTCGAACTGACCATCTCTGCAATTGGTGCCGATCGTGGCTGCGTGCTGCTGCGCGACCCGGTGGGTGCCGACCTGACAGTCATGGCCTTCGCCCGGCGTGATGGCGGTTCAGGACTGCATCTGCAGATGCCGGTCTCCCGATCAATCACCGATTATGTCCTGCGACATGGCACTGCGGTACTGACCTCTGACGCCAGTGTGGACGAACGATTCACGGGTGGTCAGAGCATTGTTTCCGAAGGTATCTGTGAAGCCATCTGCGCACCAATGCGCGGTCGTGCGGATCTGCTCGGTGTGTTTTACCTGGATACGACAACGACTCTGGAGCAGGCTGTGTCCGGAGCTCCAACCGGGCGTCTGACCGAAGAAAACCTGCGGGTTGTAGTGACTGCTGCAAGGCAAACGGCTCTTGCGATCGAATCGCGACAGTTTCAGGATGCTCTGGTCAAGGCTGAACGCTTCGCTGCCATGGGCCAGACCATCGCAGTGCTCAGTCACCACATCAAGAATATCCTGCAGGGGGTTCGCGGTGGCAGCCATCTGATCCGGATGGGGCTGGACCAGAGCCGTGAGGAACTGATTCGGCAGGGCTGGGGTATTGTCGAACGCAATCAGACACGCATCTACGACCTTGTGATGGACATGCTCAGCTTCAGCCGCGATCGCGTTCCGGTGCTGAGGCTGACAGATCTGAACAAGCTGGTGGCGGAAGTGGCCGAACTGGCGGCAGCGCGTGCTGCGGAAAGTGGCGTGACGTTTGAGTATCGTCCGGCTGAGGAACTGCCACCGGCCAGCTTCGATGCGGAGGGCATTCACCGGGCGATTCTGAATATCGTGGGTAATGCCATTGAGGCCGTGGAGAGTGTTGAGCGGGGGGCCGTGGTGCTGCAGACCGGATATGATCGGATTGCCGATATGATGATTGTCGCCGTCAGTGACAACGGACCGGGAATCCCTGAGGATCAGCGGCAGTCCATCTTTAATGTGTTTGAATCTTCCAAGGGTTCCCGCGGAACAGGTATTGGCCTGCCGGTCAGCCGCAAAATTCTTCGCGAACACGGCGGACGTGTGCGAGTGGAGGGTGGCCCCGGACAGGGAACTCGATTCGTACTCAGTTGGCCGCGCGGCATGGCCACTGTGCAGGATATTGCTGCGCTGCAGCCGCGAAATAATGACTGAAATCGGAATCTGAAAACAACCCACAAAGCCAGCAAAACCAGTCAACTTCTGTTCCAGGATAAACGATCGCATGGTGGCTGAATTCGGCGTGATTTTCGATATGGATGGTGTGCTGGTCAATTCGTATGAATCGCACCTGAAAACGTGGCAGGAATGCTGCCGCAGGCATGGGCGGGACTGCACTGAAGCGGAGTTTCTGGCGGGGTTCGGCCGCACCAGCCGTGAAGTCATTCGGGACACCTGGATCAATCCGCCGGATGACGCCGGCATCGCAGCCTTTGATGAAGAGAAGGAGCAGGCGTGGCGGGAACTGATCTCGCGGGACTTCCCGCACATGCCAGGTGCCGATGACCTGATCCGCTCGCTGGCCGCTGCCGGAATTCCGATGGCTATCGGTTCCAGCGGACCTCCCGGCAATGTCGCTGCAGTAGCCGCACAACTGCATTCCGGCCACCTGATTCGTACTCGGATTACCGGGGCGGATGTGATTCAGGGAAAACCCCATCCGGACGTATTTCTGAAGGCAGCGGCCGGACTTGGACTGCCACCGGAACGGTGTGTGGTGCTGGAAGATGCTCCGGTGGGTCTTGCTGCGGCCCTTGCTGCCGGAGCGCGGTGTCTTGGAGTGATTTCCAGAGGACGTCGCTGGGAACAACTTGAAGGAGCTCATGATCGAGTCCTGAATGACCTGCAGGAAGTCACGGTGGCACGACTGCGGCGAATTGTCAACGGCTGATGGACAACTGTATGAAACCCGGCAATGCCTTTTCGATCCTGATCTTTGGCGCTTCGGGCGACCTGACATCACGGAAACTGATCCCCGCACTGTTTCGGCTGTACTGCCAGAACTTCCTGCCGGAGGGCTGTCCTGTCATCGGCGTTGCACGTCGCGAAAAGACCCACGCCGAGTTCCAGGAAGAGATGCGGCAGATTGTGGCGAACCGCATGGGTGACAAATTCGATGCGGCTGCCTGGCAGCAGTTCGCCGGTCGCCTGTTCTATCAGCAACTGGACATTTCCAGCCCGACCGATTACCTGCGGCTGCACAGCAGTCTGCAGGCCATCGAGCTGGCCGCCGGGGCCGGCCCGGAGCCCACGCGAGTCGTCTACCTCGCCACTGCCCCGGCCCTGTTTGCCGCCGCTGTGGACGGACTCAATGCAGCCGGGCTGATACCGCCCCGAGAACTGTCCGGAAAACTGCGCGTCGTCGTGGAGAAACCGTTCGGGCGGGATCTTGATTCGGCAATCCAGCTGGCCGCCGAACTGGATCGGCACCTGCTGGAAAACCAGATCTATCGAATCGACCACTACCTCGGTAAGGAAACCGTACAGAACATTCTGCTCTTTCGCTTCGGCAACGCCATCTTTGAACCGCTGCTGAATCGAAGTCATGTGGATCATGTGCAGATCACCGTGGCGGAATCACAGGGCATGGAAGGTTCCCGCGGAGGCTACTATGACACATCGGGAGCCCTGCGGGACGTGCTGCAGAATCATGTGCTGCAGTTGCTGTGCCTGATCGCCATGGATCCTCCCAGCCTGTTTCAGGCTCGCGAAATCCGCGATGAAAAGCTGAAAGTACTGCAGGCTCTCAGACCTGGCGGCAGCGGAGGCATCAGCAGTTGGGCTGTCCGCGGCCAATACGCCGCCGGACTCGTCGGACGCCAGCCGGCACTCGCATATCGCGAGGAGGATCGTGTGAACCCGGCGTCCAACCGCGAAACCTTCGTCGCCATGAAAGTGCTGATCGACAATTGGCGCTGGGCAGGAGTACCTTTCTTCCTGCGTACAGGCAAACGCATGCCCCGCCAGCTGACCGAGATTGCGATTCAGTTCAAAAACCCGCCACTGAATCTTTTCTCCACAGTGGAATGCGACGGAGATCTCTGCGATATCGTGGAAACCCGCCCAAATCAGCTCGTACTGCGAATCCAGCCGCAGGAGGCGATTTCACTGAAGTTCTCGGCCAAACGCCCCGGCATGAATTATCACGTCCAGCCCGTCTCCATGGATTTCGATTACGGTGAACATTTTGATACAGTACTGCCCGAGGCTTACGAACGACTGCTGCTGGACGTCATGCGCGGAGATTCAACTCTGTTCACCCGCAATGACGAACTCGAGGCAGCGTGGCGTTTTGTGACTCCCGTATTAAAGGCCTGGGAATCCAGTTCTTCGTCGCCGGAACTGTATGCGGCCGGAACCTGGGGACCGGCCGCTGCCGATCGACTGATCTCGGAACATCGTGCCAACTGGCGTGCTCCCCGCTGAACACGCTGCCCCGCTGTCGCTCTGAATCTGGAAAATCAACCATGTGGAAATCCCTGCTGCTGATCACTGCATTCGTCCTGCTGCCCCTGAACTGCAGTCACGCAGAAGAGGGCCTGCTGCAGGCTGCCCTGAAGAATGCCGGGGACAACCGGGCACAGCTCGAAAAAGCCCTCTCGGAGGCTCCCCAGGATCAGCAGGCCGGCATCAGATTCCTCATCGAAAATATGCCCGTGTCAGATCTGCAGACATTGTCCGCCGACTTCCTGCTGGAAAACAGTCGGCTGACATGGCAGGCACTGCGGGAATCCGCCTGGGCCGACCGCATCCCGCAGGATGTGATCTTTGATTCGCTGCTGCCGTACGCCAATATCAACGAACGCAGAGATGCGTGGCGAAAGGAATTCTTCGAAAAATTCCGACCACTGGTGAAAGACGCCAAGTCCCCCTCTGAAGCTGCTGCAGTACTCAACCAGCAGGTCTTCCCGATGGTCAATGTCAAATACTCAACACAGCGAAAAAAAGCCGATCAAAGCCCCCTTGAAAGTATGGAAAGCGGACTCGCATCCTGCACCGGTCTGTCCGTGCTGCTGGTCGATGCCTGCCGTGCTGTTGGTGTACCGGCCAGAATCGTCGGAACACCACTGTGGTCCGACAACAGTGGCAACCACACGTGGGTCGAAATCTGGGACAATGGCTGGCACTTCACAGGCGCCTGCGAGCCCACTGGTAATGCCCTCGACCAGGGCTGGTTTATTGATCGCGCATCAAAAGCCATCCGCGATGAAAGACGCCATGCCATCTATGCAGTCACTTTCCGCAAAAATGGCCAGAACTTCCCGATGGTCTGGGCTCGAGACAACACGGACGTCTTCGCAGTAAATGTCACCGATCGCTACACCGCACTCAGATCACCGATTCCTCAGAACCACTCGGCTCTGCGAGTTCGGGTGATCGGCCCCACCGGAGCTCGGGTCGCCGTGGACGTCCGCATGCTGGATGCCAACGGCAACGAGTTGTTCAGGGGTAAGTCAAAGGATGATCGCTTTGACTCCAATGACCATCTGACGGCCGCTGTCCCCACCGGCACGAAGGTCACCGTCAGCATCGCCGACACTGAGATCAGCCAGCAGGTGGAAGTGCTGGAACAGGAACAGTTGGTCGAACTGCGGCAGCCTTAATCTCCAGCAGACGCCAGCCTCCCAATTCCTGGAAATCCACGGCATTCTGCGGCGCCGATTGCCGGTTGAACTGGTTGAAGACTGTACGGATGGACCTGTTTTCACGGCCTTTCACGGGCCACCCCAGTCCAAAAATCAGTCTCCAGGGTCTCGTCATGCTGCCGCTCAAATGGCATCCGGCTGCCGTTATTGTTCAAAAAAATCTGCCGCTGTACTGGCTGTTGCCGGCTTTCGTTGCAGTCTGGCTGTTCGCAGAACCGGTCGCTGCGGATAATTTTTTGTTTTCGCACGAGCAGGTGCTGGGTACGACGTTTGAACTGACGGTCACCTGTGCGGATCAGCACACGGCGCAGCAGGCTGAACGTCGGGCTCTTGAAGAAATTGACCGTCTGGCGTCAATTTTCAGCAGCTATCAGACGGACAGTCAGTTTTCCCGATTTCTGGCGCTGGCGGCAGGTCAGTCGATGCAGGTTTCTCCGGAATTGCTGCGACTGCTGAAGCGCTGCGAAGAGTGGACTCGGGTGTCAAACGGCGCCTTCAATCCGGCCGTGGAAGCCATCAGCCGTCGCTGGCAGCAGGCAGCCCTTGAGGCAGTCGAGCCATCGATACCCGAACTGCAGCGGCTGGCTGCAATGGCTTCCCGGCAACACTGGCAATTGCAGGCGGAACAGGGACGCCTGATTCGTCGCACTGAGCAGCCACTGACCCTGAACGCCATTGCCAAGGGTACTATCATCGATTCTGTTGTGATGGCACTTCAAGCTGAGTTTCCTCAGATCGAGGGGTTTGTGGTCAACATCGGTGGTGACCTGCGAGTAGCCGGTAGCGGGCGTTGTCCGGTAACGATCCCTGCTCCGCATCGCGATGCCCTGAATGCGAAACCGCTGGCAGTGCTGCACCTGTCCAATCAGGCGATTGCGACCAGCGGGATGTCCGAACGCTCATGGTACGTGGGTGGACGTGTTGTTTCACACATCATGGATCCGCGCACGGCCCGCCCCTGCATGCAGGTGCCCAGTGCTTCGGTGGTGGCGACCGACGCCGAGACCGCGGATGTGCTGGCCACAATCTGCAGTGTGCTGGAGCCTTTGGAATCAGTGCGTTTGATTGAGTCCATCCCTGGCGCAGCCTGCTGTCTTGTGACGGGTGAGGGAGCAGTATTCTGTTCAGCGGGCTGGCCGATTCAGGAGTCTGCAGCAGGCGGTGCCGATGAACAGGCGGCGGTGAAGTCCGAGTCACCGGTGAAGCAGACGCCCTTTGATCTGCAGATTGAGTTCGAAATCGCCAAGTCTGCCGGTGGCGGGCGCTACCGACGTCCTTATGTCGCCGTGTGGGTGGAGGACGCGGATGGTTTTCCCGTGAAGACACTCAGTCTGTTCCTGATGGCCGACAATCCCGGTCCGCGCTGGCATCGTGATCTGCGCCGCTGGTATTCCAGTGATCAGGTGCGGCAGCTGGTGGATGATGCGAAACTGATTGGCACGATCTCGAAGCCTACACGCAACCCGGGCGTCTACAAAGTGGCCTGGGACGGTCGCGACGACAAGGGCGACCTGCTGCAACCGGGTAAGTACACGCTGTACATCGAAGCGGCGCGCGAGCATGGCACATACCAGTTGATCAGGCACCCGTTTGAGCTGGGCGGGGCGAACTTCAGTGAGCAGCTGAAGGGAAACACCGAAATCAGCGCAGCCTCCATCAAATACTCGGGAAAGTAGACCTGTGAGCACGAACGAGGCTGCGGCAAAAAGCCCTCCGGAAGGCTCGCTCCAGGGTCGATCGAGCAGGCGCTGGCTGCAGCGACAACTGGCCGTGTGGAGTCGCTGGCTGCACATCTATCTGTCACTGATGTCATTCGGCGCGATTCTGTTTTTCAGCATCACCGGACTGACTCTGAACCATCCGGACTGGTTTTTCAGTGAATCCACGAAAACGGTGGAGGGCAAAGTCCCCCGCGAATGGCTGCATCTGCAGCAACCACCCCCGGAAAACCGGGACGAATCCGATTTCGGACATGAAGTGGACCGGCTGGCGGTGGTCGAGCTGCTCCGGGGGGAACACGGTCTGTCTGGAAGAATGACTGAGTTTTTGGCGTTTCAGGACGAGTGTGAAGTGACATTTCAGGGGCCCGGGTATGCAGCCACGGCGCGTATTCGTCGCGATGACGGGACGTATTCATTGTCAGTCATCAGCAATGATCTTGTGTCCATACTGAACGATTTGCACAAGGGACGTCATACTGGAGCAGAATGGTCCCTCGTGATCGATATTTCGGCCATCATCTCTGCCGTGGTGGCCATCACTGGCCTGATTCTGGTTTTCTTCCTGAAACTGCATCGAAAGCTGCGACTGGCTCTGGCAGTTGCCGGCATCCTGCTTATTCTCTGGATGTTTCGGATAGCCATTAACTGAAAAGGCAGCAGCATGTCAGGCAGTGATCCTTCGGCGGACGCCGCAGAACTCAGCGAACCGGTACTCAGTGAACCGGTGCCCGTCGATTCGGCACAAATGCTGCGTACGCATCGCCGGCCGCCTGAAGATCGCCAGCAGGGCATTCAGCCGTTGGCAGCCCTGATGCAGCGCCTGCAGCTGTCAGCCCACGATCTTGTCTCGGCTTCGCCCCGCCAGCTCACTCACAAAATGGTCTCGCGGGCGATCAAAGGGCGGTGGCTGACAATCAATTCTCGCCGTCAGGTGCATGAAGCCTTCTGTCTGGCGACCGGTACTGCTCCGCTCATTTCCGAACTCTTTAATTACTAACCACGGCGTTCATCCGGCTTTCGTCGCGGATCAGGGTCAGACGTGGACTTCAGCTGTCAACATTTTGCGGCCGAACGGTGTCGATCGTGCGAACTGCTGCCTCTTCAGGTACCGGGCTCGGTCAGTCGCAAACAGTTGCTGCTGCGGCAGCTGTTTCCCGAGGTGGACCTGCAGCAACTGCAGTACTGCAGCAACCCCGCAGGTTCCCGCATCAGAGCTCGTATGGCTGTCGACTGGAAACAGTCGCTGCTGGGGTTTGGATTTTTTGACCAGCGCCACCAGGTAGTTCCGGTGGAAGACTGTCCGCTGCATCATCCCCGGATTACACAGTCGATCCCCGTGCTTCGTGAATTTCTGCTGCGGGCGCAATTGACGCCTTTCGACCCCGATCGCAACTCCGGGGAATTGAAATTCGTGGTTCTGACAGCTGCACCGGACACCGGACAGGTCATGGTTCAGTGGGTGCTCAGGTCACAGGAAGCCGTTTCTCGCATCCGCAGTGTCTGGCGAAAGTTGGCTCCGGCGGACCGTGACCTCGTGCACGTCATGGGCGTCGGGATCCAGCCACTCCGCACATCGCAGATTGGTGCAGAAACTGAGTTGTGTGTGTCTGAGGAGACCAGCCTGAAGATTCGTTTTGGCAACCTGCCGTTGTTTTTCGGGCCGGGCAGCTTCATTCAGACGAATCATGAGATGGCCACAAGGCTGTATTCCGCAGCCGGACAGAGGATTACCGAGGGCATTCCCGGGCCGGTGCTCGATCTGTACTGTGGTGCCGGCGGATTCGGACTGACGGCTGCCAGTCACGGCCGCGCGGTTCTGGGCCTGGAAAAATCAGCCACCGCCCTTGAAAATGCTCGGCGATCGGCCGAATTGATGCAAGTCGCTGCTGAATTTCGCCAGTGTTCACTGGAATCTGATCCGACCATGCTGGCTGTGGACGGGTATTTTTCCACGATCATCTGCAATCCGCCTCGCCGCGGCCTCGATCCTGCATCGCTGGCCCTGATTCAGCGACTGGCTCCGCAACGCGTCCTGTACTCCAGCTGTTCCCCGCAGACTCTGGCACGTGACCTGCAACTGCTGGCCGGGCAGTTTCAACCGATCTGGATGCAGGGGTTTGACATGTTTCCACTGACGGAACATTTCGAAGTGCTCTGCGAACTTGAACGGACTGGCGGTAAAAGCTGACTGCCCTGCCCTGCGGATTCGATTTTGTCACCGGTTTCCCCTATTGTCTTACACAGACAGATCAGCAGTTTCCTGTTGTACGGAGCGGACGTCATGCATGGTCACGCCTATGTGGAAAGATTCATCAACCTGCTGGACCCGGCAGCCAATCTTATTTTCAACATGAGTGTCGCGGAGGCTGAATCGCGAGTTGGCAGCGGAGATCCTGCTCAGATTCGCGAAATTCAGGGCCAGTTCGCCCTCGTGCATCGCAGTGGTCGCACCATTCGTATGGCTCGCTCCATCGGCAGGCCCATGCGGTACTTTCTGGCCAAACAGGTGGATGGCCCCTGCCTGATTGTCGCGGAACGGATCGACCAGATTGCGGATTGGCTGAGGCAGGAGGGTCTGGACGGACAGTTTCATCCATCTTACACGCGGATGGTGCCAGCCCACTATCTGCAGGAACTGTCACTGCTCGGTTGTCCGGATCCCAGCCCTGGCCAGACCCGCTGGTTCACTCCCGAACGCAACCGGCTGCCGGCCAGCATGGATGAGATTGGCAGGCAGTACATCGGTGCCCTGCAGCGAGAGATTTTTTGCTGGCTGGACAGTCTTGACGTTCGTGAACCGCTGGGAGTGATGTTCAGTGGCGGTATTGACAGTGGGGCTGTTTTTCTGGCGATTTATGATGCTCTGCTGAAGCGAGGGGAATCGCCGGCACGACTGAAGGCTTTTACGATCAGCGTGGACGGTGCCGGTGCTGATGCTCAGCAGGCCGAGCAATTCCTCGGAGAACTGGATCTGGGACTGTTTCTGGAGGTTATTGACGTGCCAGCTGCGGCGGTTGATTACCGGCAGGCTGTGCGGCTGATCGAGGACTACAAGCCTCTGGATGTCCAGGCAGCAGCGATGGGAATGGCACTCTGCCGGAAGATCCGGGAACGATATCCCGAATGGCGGTATCTGGCCGACGGAGATGGTGGCGATGAGAATCTGAAGGACTATCCGATTGAGGAAAACAGTGAATTGACAATCCGCAGCGTGCTCAATAACCCGCTGCTTTATCACGAAGGCTGGGGTGTGCAGGCTGTCAAGCACTCACTGACTTACAGTGGCGGGCAAAGTCGAGGTCACGTGCGGACGTGGGCACCGGCTGCAGCGTACGGATTTCGCGGCTTCAGTCCGTTTGCCCTGCCAAATGTGATTGAAGTTTCTGAGGGGATCCCTTTTATTGAACTGACCGAATGGGATCACGGTCGACTGTATTCATTGAAGGGCGAGGTTGTGCGGCGTGGGATCGAGCAGATTACCGGGCTGACGATGCCGATCTTTGAAAAACGCCGAATGCAGCACGGTGCTGCTGCGCCTGCAACCTTCTCAAACCTGTTCCCTCCCACTGAACAATCCTACCGACGCACTTTTCTCGACCTGTACGCTCAGTAGGGCTGTTTCAATAAGAAAGTCATAAGCGTGCCGCTGCAAACGATTCAACAGGCCATCCGGGCAATTCAGGAAGGCAGAATCGTCATCGTGGTTGATGATGAAGACCGCGAGAACGAAGGGGACTTTGTCTGTGCTGCCGAGACTATTACTCCGGAGCAGGTGGACTTCATGCTGCGAGTGGGTCGGGGAACGCTCTGCGTACCGCTGACCACCGAGGATGCTGCGCGACTCAAACTCAGGCCGGTCGTTGAAGAATCACTCAACACAGCCCCGAACAAAACGGCTTTTCTCCGGGCTGTGGACCACATCACAGCGGGTACCGGAGTCAGTGCTGACAACAGGGCCCGTACAATCCGCTCGCTGGCAAATCCAGGCTGCCCCGCAGAAGAATTCCTGCAGCCCGGACACGTCAACCCACTGCTCGCCCTCGACGGTGGCGTGCTCCGACGAGCCGGACACACTGAAGCCACAATTGACCTGCTGCGACTGGCCGGTTGCCGTCCCGTGGGAGCACTGATCGAGATCTGCAGCCAGAAAACTCACGGCATGGCAGATTACACAGAACTGCAGGAAATTTCCCGGCAGTACAGCATCCCGATGATCTCAATCGAGGAACTGATTCGTTACCGGAGAATTCGGGAACAACTGGTGACAAGAGTTGTTTCCGTAGCACTTCCCACGGCGGAATTCGGTACGCCGCAGCTCATCGGATACCAGGTTGCACATGAATCACAGGAACCGCTGGCTCTCGTCTGGGGAGACCTGCGTTCCATGGAAGCACCGCTGGTCCGCATGCACTCCAGCTGCTTCACCGGCGATGTCCTCGATTCACTCCGCTGTGACTGTGGTGATCAACTGCGAATGGCCATGTCCATGATCCGGGACGAAGGTGCCGGCGCAGTGGTCTATCTGCCGCAGGAAGGACGGGGCATCGGACTTCTGGCCAAGCTGCGAGCCTATCAGTTGCAGGATGAGGGCCTGGATACGGTGGAAGCCAACCATCGGCTGGGATTCAAAGCCGACATGCGCGATTACATGGTGGGACTGCAGATACTCAAGGATCTCGGCCTGACAAAGGTACGCCTGCTGACCAACAATCCCAAGAAAACGGATGCGTTTGTCTATGCCGGAGTTGATCTGACTGTCGTTTCGCAGGT
>CAITYU010000040.1 GCA_903896675.1 uncultured Planctomycetaceae bacterium | reverse complement strand
TTACACCGCTGAGACCTACGTCAGAAGGCTGCAGCAGGGCCAGAACTACACCGATCTCCTGCCCTCCATCAGCATTTGGGTGCTCGCGGGAGCTCTGATCAGTCAGCCGGCGAAGCTGCACCTGGACTTCCGGCTGCGTGAAGAATCACTGCCGTTGACATTGACGGATGATCTGCAAATCCACTTTTTGCAGTTGAATCATCTTCAGGTCAGCCTGTTGCTGCCTGATCCTGAATTTACCGAAGCAGCCAAAGTCCTCGACATGATTGCCCAAACACCAGAACAACTCCAGGAATACAACGCTCGCGTCAAAGCCCAGCGCGACGAGGAAGCTCGCGTCATCTACGCTCAGCAACAGGGCATGAAGATCGGTGAAGCACGAGGAATTGAGATCGGTCAGGCTCGCGGAATTGAGATCGGCGAAGCACGTGGCGAAAAACGCGGGATTCGCAGGGGTCTGCTGCAGGGACAAATTCTGCTGTTACAGCAGTTGCTCACACTGCCACCTGTACTGAAGATCAGTTCGCCGCCTTTGATATTGACCAGTTAGCCCACATACTGGCACAACTGCAGCAGCGATTCAAAGAACACGAAGCCTAAGCCCTACCCCAGCCCCTCTTCCGTAAAATTCCGTGTGCGTCCGTGGCGAAGCATGCCCCTGCCACCAGTCGCCTCAAACTGATGCGCAATCCCTATTCGTGCCATTCGTGGCAAAAAAGACAGCACAGGCCAAGTCCCACGCAGCGGGCGACAACCACATGATTGGCGTCCCCGACCGCCCACCTGGCACTCAGTGCTGATAGTCGGCCCCGGCCAGACTCCTCAGCACTTCCTCCTGCCATGCCCGCAGTCGCTCTGCCAGTCTTCGAACCGCTTCCGGTTCTGCGGCCGCCACGTTATCAGCCTCTGCCCGATCGACGCGCAGATTGAATAACTCGGTCATGTCACCGGACACCACCAGTTTCCAGTCACCATCCACAATAGCCTGCTTCCCGCGAAATGACTGTTCGTCGAAATTTTCGTAGTGGAAATTTGTGAAATCCCGAGTCGCTTTGCCGGCCATTTTCTTGACCAGTGGCGTTGTTCCCTCCTGCAACCGTGGCTCAATCCACGGCCTGCCGCGGCCACGGCCCGCTGCGGCATACTCCCAGAAATACAGTGGATCAGGACGCTCCGTCAGCGTGCCATCAAGGACTCCACTGATGTCCCGTCCATCCAGCGGTCGCTGCGGCAGGTCTGCCTTTGCCAGCCGACACACTGTCGGCAGCAGATCACTGGTACTGGCCGAGACCGCAGAAACCCGCGGCTCGCGAATTCGCCGCGGCCACTCCAGCAAACCCGGTACCAGCAATCCTCCCTGATACAGCGTTCCCTTGACACCGCGATGAGGCCCCCCCAGCGCAGCATCCGCTGACGTTCCGTTGTCACCGCAATAAAACAGCAGGGTGTTGTCACGCAGCCCAAGAGTCGTCAAACCGGCTCGCAGCCTGCCGATGGCGCGATCCATGGCGGTGATTTCTGCATAGCGAGCCTGCAGGATTTCACCCTGGGGTCGACGTTCCTGCTCGCCCGTTTCATTCGAAGTGACCGAAACCCGCTTCGCATACTTTGCCGGCAGATCCGCATACAACGCCACGTCCTCCGGAAGTCCGCTGTAAGGCTCATGCGGAGAACCGAACCACAGCACTACCAGAAACGGCTGTCCCAGCTGCTGTGATCGCTCGATAAATCGCAGCGTTTCCTCAACAAGAATGGCAGAACTTTCCCCGGCAAATTTCTGCGGCTGAGCTCCGTTGCGTGACAGCACCGGATTCAACTCAAAAAAATTGTCATGCGACAGCCACTCATCAAACCCCATGGCCCCAGGACTCACCGGTGAATCCGCTCGCACTGGCCCCGTATGCCACTTCCCAAAATGCGCACAACGATACCCGGACTGCCTCAGGATCGCTGCCATCGTGATTTCCTCGGGACGAAATGACCAGCCCGGAGCAAACGTCCCCATGCGATTCGGATGCCGCCCCGTCAGAAAGCTGGCGCGGGTCGGCGAACAGTTCGGGTGCGCTGCATAAAACCGATCCAGCCGCAGCCCGGTCCGAGCCATCTCGTCCAGAACCGGAGTTTTCACGTGCGGATGCCCGTTGTACCCGGTTTCCTCCCAGCCATGATCGTCACCCATCATCAGGATCAATCCCGGTCGATCATCGGCCGTGGCACGTTCCAGACTGCCGCACCCGATCCAGCAAAGACTCCACAGCACAATGTCCGCCCGAAACCACTTCATGGCTGCACCGGCTCCTGCTCAAAATCCGAGGGACTGACCCAGCCGGCAGGAGGCCGACGGCCAGCTTTAAAGGCTTCGTAAAACCCGCTGCCACTGCTCACCGGGTAACCGTCAAACACAGCCCCGTTGCCGAGCATGCGTGGGTCGCCACTGCGTCGTAACTCGGCTTCCAGCACTCGCCGCAGTTCCGTTGCCACCGCCTGCTGCACCGTGGCCAGATTGCGCACACAGTCCGGATCCGCCTGCAGATCATACAGCTCTTCGGCCGGTCGCATCCCGAAATTCAACAACCAGTGGCGATCACTCCGATCCACTCGTCCCCGCTGCAGTATCAGAGACTTCGTCGGACTGCCGTCGGTGTCCAGATAGCCCGTCTCCGGGTTGCCGGCCGGCCAGCGCGAAGGCTCGTAATTGCACAGATACAGATAGCGAGCGGTGCGCAGTCCGCGAATCGGATAACCCACGTCGCCGGGTCTGCCAACATCAGTGCGTTCCTTACCCACAATCACCTGAGTCCGCCCGGGCTGAATCTGACCACGGCCCGCACTTTCCAGAATCGGTCGCAGCGACTGCCCGTACATGTCCGCCATACCGGAATCTGCGGCTGAAAGACCCGCATAGTCGAGTATGGTGGGGGCCAGATCCGGGAAGCTGACAAAGTCGTCCACAGTCCGGCCGCGCTGCCCAGCCGGCACACCCGGGCAGCGAATTGCCAGCGGTACCCGACATGATGCGTCATATGCATAACCTTTGGCTCGGGGGAACGGCATACCGTGATCGCTGGTGACGATCACCAGGGTGTTCTCCAGCAGACCACGAGTCTCCAGTTCCCGCAGCATCAGCCCCAGATGCCGATCCGCATGCTCCACCTCCAGTGCGTAGTCCAGCATGTCTGTGCGTACGGTCTCATCATCGGGCCAGAATTGCGGCACGCGGTCGATGCTGGCCGGCTTCCGGTCTGACTGCCGCACACCTGAACCATATTCATAGGCACGGTGCGGTTCCAGACAGCCGTACCAGAAGCACCACGGAGTTCCCGCAGGAGCAGCATCCAGAAAATCACGAAAATTGGCAGCATAATCATTCACGGCGACATGCTCTGTCGGTGGCTGCAGCCTGCGTTTCTGCCACGCTTTGCCGGTCATCTGTCGCGGCTTGTCCGCAGCATCGACAGCGATCCCCGGCCCCCAGCCTTTGCCGGTGTATCCCATGTGCCAATTCGCGCGAGTCAGCACTTCCGGCCAGACAGTGAACTTCGCCGGAAAATATGACATATGATTGCCAGCCTGCTCAAGCTGCCAGAAACTGCGTCCGGTCAGCACAATCGCTCGCGACGGAGCACACTTGGCCATGGGGGTAAAGGCGTGACGAAACAGCACGCCTTCGGCGGCCACGCGGTCGAAGGCCGGAGTGCGAACCCATGGAGTGCCGTAAGCACCGGCATGAGGCCCCCAGTCGTCAGCTATGGCAAACAGAATATTGCAGGCGGTATTCGCGGGACCACCGGAGTTTACTGAACCGGACTCGCCTGCTGGCATCACGTCCGCCAACAGCACAACCAGCGGACCGGTCAGCAGCCATGCCCGAATCAAACCCGAACGCATTCGGAAACCCTTCACAAAAGCAGTCAGGACCCCGCAATCCAGCCGATCTGAAGCGGGCTGGGTAAGTCTCCCGATCAGTTTTACCGGAAGCTGGCTGCGGATTGAACTGAGTCTGCATCAGGATCCGTGGCTCTGTGGCTCGCCGGCAGTGGCCGCCTTTTTCGTGGCATCCATTTCGGCAAGTTCCCGGTACAGCAGCTGCAGCAGAGTCTGAGCGAAGGCGACAACCAGCGGCCCCACAAAGATCCCGATGGGCCCCAGCGCCTGCGCACCACCGACAACGCCGATCAGGGCGGCCAGCGGATGCAGTGACGCATGTTCCAGCAGCACCCACGGTCGAATCAGGTTATCGATGGTCGAAACCACCAGAGCCCCCCACGCCAGCAGAAACACACCGCTGCCGAGGCGGCCTTCGCCAAGGATCAGCCACAGCCCGGCAGGGATCCAGATGACTGCTGCTCCGACAAAGGGCACCATCGACATCAGCAGCGTTGCCCCAACCAGCAGGAATACCGAATCCAGTCCTGAGAGCCAGTAACCGAGTCCCGCCAGCAGGGTCTGCACGATTGCCGAGGCGAGACTACCGGCCACAACAGCCCGCACCAGCACTTCAAAATCCCTGATCAGCTCAGACACGTACTTTTCTTCCAGCGGCGAAAGTCGCATCAGACTGCGCACGATCTGTGGCCCATCAGCAAACCAGAAAAACAAGGCAAAGGAAAATATCAGCAGGCCGAAAATGGCCTCCACCAGCACCGGGCCCGTGGCACCACCAACCAGTGCCACCCATTCGACGGATGCGAGCGCAGCACGGCCTGACCAGTGCCGCAGATCTTCCTGAGTGGGGTTTGCCAGTTCTCGCAGCAACTGACGCATGGGCCGTCCCAGAACGGCACCGCGGTACAGCTGAAACTGTACGACGGCGTTGTGCAGCTCCTGCTGGTATCGCAGCGTGCCCGGTTCAGCCTGACCGGCGGACTTCAGCGCGGACAGCAGTTCACCGGCATCCGGCAGGGCCTGCTGCGGATGTGCGGCAATTTTCTCATGCAGCTCCTGAGCCACCTGCATCATTTTCGGCAGAGCCTGACCATGCCCGACTGCGAGGGCTCCGCTGCGTGCATCTGCACTGAGCAGATCGAAGGAGGACTGCAGGAAACGCCAGTCCTCAGCAAAGGGCAGATCGAGTCCGGCGGCAGTACGAGCCTGATCGAGCTGAGCCCGCACTCGCCCATCCCGCAGCTGATCCACCACCCGCGCAGCCTCGTGAGTCGCCAGAGACAGCAGCAGCCCTGCGGGAATCAAACCGGTCAGCAGAACAGCACAGGTCATCACCGCAGCCGCCAGATGATTTCGCCCCCCCGACAGCCGCAGCAGCCACTGGAACACAGGCTGCAGCAGAACCACAAGTACAACAGCCAGAAACAGCGGCAGCAGAAAAACGGCCAGCAGTTGAAAAAACAAAAATGCGGCCGCCAGCGTAATGCCCACCAGCGCAATGAAGGAACTGAGTTTTGACATGGCAGCCACTGAGCCTGTTCCTGCATCAGGCCGGGACGGCCCGACAGTTCTCTGCGAAAATCCTTGATCGTGCGTTCTACCCGCATTTCCCGTGGATGCAAACACCAGACACTCACAACCTCACCCTTTCTGCGCGCGGCCCCCGTGGAAACAGCATTTGTGCAGCAGATCGGGCATCAGCGGGCGAATCGTGGAGTTGCCAGTCACATCCCCGAGGACCCTGACCTCAGCAGCTCCTGCAATCGCAGAATCAACGATCACTTGCCAGTGATGTGGCGATGGCAATCGCCTTCGATGTGGAAACCAGCAGGCCAAAACACCACTTCAACACGGAATTTATTTCAAACCGTATTTATTCGATTCTGCATGTTTTCAAACAAAAACCTCGCCGATTCCGAAACGCCCGTGGTCTGATGCCCAGCTCACCAGAACACCTCGGTGGCGGCTTTGAGAACAATCAGCCGGCTTGAGGTCATCGGGTGAGACTCCACCAACTGACACTGCGCAACCGCTTCTGGCTGGCTGAAGGCAACCGCACAGGGCCAGCAGGGCCTCCGGCGAATGCCCCGCACGGCACGCGCGGACGCGTCACGGAACACCACGACCATTTTAGCCATAGTTGTCACACCGATTCGGCTTGTGTTCTTCTTCAACCGAATTCGACGGAGGGCTGCGACGGGGTTGCTGTTGTCTGGCGTCGTGAGTGAAACGACCGACGTCGGCGATATGCGAATTCCCTGCTGACCGCGGATCCGTTCTGCCCGGCCCCTGTGAGCGAAAGGCCTTCAGCAAACGCAGCGCTGCCGAGTACCTCAGTCAGGAACCCTCGTCGGACGACGGACCGGGACACTGCCCGGTGCTCGGTGCTCGGTCGCCCATCACTTCCAGCCGTGACAGCGGCAACGCCGGCTGATGGCCGACAGCAAGGACGATCACGATGTCGCCGACGGGAGCTGTTTTCCGCTGGCATTCCGGCAGTCCATCGTACGGGATACCAACGTATTCACTGGACAGTTCAGAAAAGTCGACCGGAACGGTGACGCTCGCATTCTGCCGCCCCTGTCGCAGGCGTACGCAGAGTCGGACAGCTCAATGTCCGACCGGCGAGCAGGGCAGGGCAGGGCGAGAATAGCAGGACGCGAATGGCGGGCTGCGCCGTAGCACTAACGGGCCTGCGGCTTGCAGGCGTGCAGCCGGCAGTTGAGTTGCCGAAACAGAATCTGTTTAACCGCAGCGACGCTCGGCGGTGATTGACGCGGACGTTGCAGATGCCGCCGCCCCGCTGCGGGCCTCAGTTGCTGCTGCGTGCAAGCAAGCGAGCGCAAGAAAAAACCCTTCGACGATTTGGCCGAAGGGGTTCAGTGAGTCAAACAATTGGAGGATAACGGATTTGAACCGATGACCTCTTGCATGCCATGCAAGCGCTCTCCCAGCTGAGCTAATCCCCCGGGATGCAGGGCCGTGCCCTGAGGCGAGAAATGTAGTGGGGCAGGTGACCGGTGTCAAGGCCGGAGTTTCGGTTCCTGAGGGCGAAAGCTGTCCAATGCTGGGTTCCGGAAATGACGGGTTTCGAAACTTGCCGAAATCCAATACCCTCACCAGGATACGCTCACCGTGGCCACGCTGCGGTCGCAGTTCGAATTCGCCGCAGTCGCCCTGCTCGGAAGTTGCTCTTATGAAGAAATGTCGACGCTGCACAAAAACTGCCACCATTCACGTGACGGAAATCCGCGACGGCAAGGGGGCGGCTGTGCATCTGTGCGAAAGCTGTGCCCGTGAATACCTCGAAAAAAATGCCCCCTCCGAAGCAGCGCTCGCCATCGCCGGCGAAGTTGTGGAAGCTGTCACCGAAGCTGATTCCGCTGCCTCCACGGTGCCACCCTGTCCGCACTGCGGGATTTCATTCGCCGAATTTCGCGAGAACGGCCGCTTCGGATGCCCCCAGGATTATGCTCACTTCCAGGCCGAACTGCTGCCACTGCTGGAAAACATCCACGAAGATACTCAGCACGTCGGAAAACAACCCCGCAGACTGCTCATCGGCACCCAGGATCAGGCTCGCCTCGTGCAGCTCCGCAGTGCTCAACGCGAAGCCATCGAGCAGGAGGATTACGAAAAAGCCGCACGGCTCCGCGATGAAATCGCCAGTCTCGAAGCCCGCTTGAAACAACCTGTCGCCCCCACCAACTGATTTCCACACTGTACCCCGGATCACCACCCCACTACACTCTACCCCCCCGCAGCCACACAGGCTGCTGCTGTCACAGCGGTCTTTTCCGCAAGGATGTTCCGTGCTGAATCCCCAGTCCGTTGATAACGAAACCTGGCTGAGCAGGCTGGCCACAACCAGTGGCGAGTGGCTGCGCGGAGACGGGCCCGAATCCGACATCGTCATCTCCAGTCGCGTTCGACTCGCTCGCAATATCGCCGGCTTCCCTTTCGTCTCGCGAGCCTCCGCTGATATTCGCCATCAGATTGTGCAACTGGCCCAGGAATCGCTCAATTCCGCAGGCCAGCCGGCCCGGCGCTTCGTGAATGTCGAAACACTCAGCCCGCTCGACTGCCAGTTCCTCATGGAACGTCAACTGATCAGCCGTGAACTGGCTCGCAGTGACGGACCTCGCGCTGTCGTCATCGCTGACGGCGAACGACACAGCATCATGATCAATGAAGAAGATCACCTGCGAATTCAGGTCCTGCACAGCGGACTGGCACTGGAAGAATGCTGGAAGGAATGCGATCAGCTGGACGACCAGATTGAAGCGTCCGTCCCCTACGCCTTCCATCCTCAGTTCGGCTACCTGACCGCCTGCCCCACCAATGCGGGCACCGGAATTCGAATCAGCGTCATGCTGCATCTGCCAGGACTGCGACTCAATCGGGACATTCAGAAAGTCAACAACACCGCACAGAAACTCAGCCTCGCTGTCCGCGGGCTCTACGGCGAAGGCAGTCAGGCACTGGGAGACTTCTACCAGTTGTCCAACCAGGTGACACTGGGGATGTCCGAACCCGATCTGCTGGGACATGTGCAGCGAGTCGTGCTGCAGGTGGTTTCGTGGGAACGCAAAGTTCGTGAAACTCTGCTGCGCGACGGTCGTGGCAAGCTGCACGATCAGGTGGCTCGGGCCTTCGGGACTCTGACCAGCGCCCGCACCATCAGTTCCGAAGAAACCATGCACCTGCTGTCAATCGTCCGGATGGGTCTGCGACTGGGACTTGTCTCCAACCTCGACGTTGGTGTGATCAACGAACTGTTCATTCATACTCAGCCCGCCCACCTGCAGAAGCTGCAGGGTGAAGAGCTGGAAGCGGACCGCCGCAATGTGGCTCGCGCCAACTACCTGCGACAGCGGCTCAGTTCGTCCTCCGTCAGTTGAATCCACCGAGACAGTTGAGCCTTAAACATGCTGAAACTTACTGACTATCGCTGGCCCGCGGAATGGGAGCCGCACGTCGCCACCTGGACCGCGTGGCCCGTGAACCCCAATACGTGGCCCGGCATCTTCGAACGCATCCCACCGGCGTTTGCCGAATTCGCTGCAGCCATCGCCCGGTTTGAACCGGTGCGAATTCTGGCGGGCAGCAACGGCGCCGCTGCAGCCGCGGCCCCCCTGCTGGACGCTGCCTGCAGTCGTCAGGGCAGTCGCTATCCGGCGGAATTGATCAATATCCCCGTCAATGATTCGTGGTGTCGCGATCATGGCCCGATTTTTCTCAACGGCCGTCCCGGTTCGCCAGCCGCAGGATCGCAGGTGATCATCGACTGGGACTACAATGCATGGGGCGGAAAATACCCGCCCTGGGATCACGATCAACTGGCAGCACGTCGCATCGCAGCAAGTCTGGGCATCCGCTGCATCCGCCCCAGCCTGACTCTTGAAGGGGGTGCGATCGAAGGGGATGGGCAGGGCACCATCATGACCACGGAATCATGCCTGCTGAACCCCAACCGCAACCTCGCAATGACTCGCGAAATCATGACAGAAATCCTGCAGATCTGGTTGCAGGCAGAGCGGGTCATCTGGTTGCCGGGAGGTGGTGTGGAAGGTGACGACACCGACGGGCATATCGATCAGTCGGCCAGATTTGTGGATGCCGACCGCGTGCTTGTGGCAACGCCGTACTCCGAAGATGCGCCGGAGGCCCACGAATTGCGCCAGAATTTCGAAGCTGTCGCCGCTGCAATTGGCAGCAACGGAAAACATCTGCAGCCCATCCCACTGCCCATGCCCACTCCAAAATTTCAGGATGGTTCACGACTGCCAGCCTGTTACTGCAATTACATTCTGGTGAATGGCGGAGTCCTGGTGCCAACATTCCGCGACCCGGCTGACGATCGGGCCCTGCAAATCCTGCAGGACTGCTACCCCGATCGTCGCATCGTGGGAGTTGATTGTCTTGATCTGGTCTGGGGCCTTGGTGCACTGCACTGCATGACTCAGCAGCAACCCGCAGCGATTGGATGAGGCTGCGATCAGCCGAATCGAAAAAACGGCGGGGCCGACAGGTGCCAGTCACCCGTCGGCTTCCGCCGACGGCTCGCCACGGGATCCATGTTCGGTTGGTGGGGGGGCGTGAAACCGATAGTCAGCGGCAAAAACAGGGTGTTTTCAGGGTTGGGTCGGGCGCGCATGACGCGGGGGACAAAAGTCGGCTGGGGGTGTGAGCCCGTCGTCCTCCGGTTGAAGAACGCAGCGTTTTGGGGGTGGTGGGGTGCGTAAGTTGCCCGGGCTAAAGCAGGCTACGGTTTTTGTCCTCGGCGTCAGGAATGCTCGGGCTACCTTGTTTGCCCGCGAAGACATTCCCGCCGGAGGCCATCCCTGCAGCCGCTTTTTGAACCACTGAAACCGGGCGTGTTGCTCTCGGCGCAGTATTGTTTGCGATGTCAACAAGACCCTCGTTCAACGCAACCAATGCCCGACTGTCTGACGGCAAATATCAGCGTTCTCGGAACCGCCACACGCCCGGTGCCGCGGGGCCAACTCATTTCGACTCACAGGTCCTTCGCAGGTTCAGCGGGTGCAGCGGGTTCAGCCGGCGCAGCACCACGTCCCGGGGGTGGCAGTGGCGGACGGTCGGGGCGTGCGGCATCCGGCGGAGGTGCCGGTGCTGGAAGGTCGACCGAATTCCCCAGATCGACCAGCAGTTTCAGGGGCTGATCCAGTCGCGCTCGACGCGGGGCAATCGTGACTTCCTGGTCGGGGAAGAACATGGCCAGACCGCGATAGATTCGTTCGGCCAGTTCCACCTCACCGCAGTCGATTGCCAGATCTGCAAGGTCCATACGTTTTTCGACACTGGTAACGTCGCTGCCGATGCCTTTCAAAGCTTCCAGCATCTGCTGACGTTTGGCCTGCAGCATTTCGACGTTCTGCCGCGCGAGGTCAGCCAGTTCCTTGTTTCCGACAGCTTCAGCAATGCCCTGCAGTACCTGCATGCCTTCGGTGTTGCGAGTGGCTCGGCGACACGCGACATAAACTTCGGCGAGTGCCTGTTTGGCTTTTTCCGGATCCTGCCATGCCAGCATCACCTTGCCCCACGTGCAGACCAGTTGGGGATTCTCTCGCGCATCGCGACGGGCAGCATCAAGGGCTGCGACAGCTTCCTTGATCTTGCCTTCCGCAATCAGCTTTTCTGCCTTGAAGCTGCCCGCGGCAATCGGGTTGTCCAACTGTTCGGCGTACTTGTCGGTGCCTTCGAAGCGACCGAGCCTTGTCAGAGTACGAAGCAGCTTGACGACCTTCAGGCTGTTCGTCGGTTCATTGGGATCAATGTCGATCGACTTCTGAATATCAGCGGCCGCTTTTTCGTATTCACCCAGGTCGATGTAGATTTCGCCTCGCTGATACAGGGTCCGCCCGATGTCATAGTCCTTCTCGGCCAGTGCGGTGAACTGCGTCAGCGCTTCATCATAGGCCTGGATCGAATTCATCATGCCGGCCAGCGAAAACCGGGCCAGCGAGCCGACTTCCGGATCATCCAGCACCTGTTTCAGTGCATCTGTGGCATTCTGCAACTGGCCGGCTGTGCCGTAGGCACGACCGAGCGCCAGCCATGCCCGAGCTTTCACAGTGGGGGTTTCAACGGCCTGTTTCAGCAGCGGGATGGCCTTCAGTGGCTTGGTTTCCCCCAGCTTGACAATGCCTTCCAGGTAACGGACTTCACCTTCCCGATCCGGAAACTGTCGCAGCGCCTCGAGGTTTTGCAGCAGGGTCTTCAGGTCCGCATTCTCTGCTGCTTTGTTGGCGTCAGCCAGCAGTTGCAGCGGATCCTGCGGTACAGCAGAAGACACCAGCGACAGCGTGATTGCGATTCCGAATACGCCGATGCCACCCCAGACCCACCACGGCATGCCAGTCGCGACACGAGGAGCAGCAGGGCGATTGCCGGAACTTTTCGAAGACATAGCGACCACAGACCCCGCAACAGCGAACGTTGACTTGCTGGAAATCACAACGGGGGCTGGACAACCCCCGTTTCAGATACGACAGTGTAGTGCCTGACATTTGAAGAATACCTGAAAAAAACGGCCTGTCCCGTGCAAATCAGGGCGCGGCCGGCGATCCCACTGAAAATTCCTGCATCCAGGCCCTATGTCCACCGACCCCGCCAATCCCACGCGGCGCGACCTGCTTTCGGCATTTCGAACGCGGCCGACCCCCCCGACAGACTCCGCCCGGATTACCCAACCGGCACCTGTCGGCGGTGCCACACTGCGACTGACTGCGCGTTTAATGGGCTGCGACTTCACCGTTGTGCTGAATCCGGGACCGGAACAGGTGGAAGCGGCGGGGGAGTCGTTGGAGCGGGTTTCCGCGGTGGAGGCGTGGCTGAGTCACTACCGCGACGACAGCCAGTTGTCGCGACTGAACCAGACGGGCTGGCCGGGCCCCGTGCCAATTTCGCGGGAACTGTCCGATTTTCTGGCGTTTTGCCAGCATTGCTGGCAATTGACTGACGGGGCTTTTGATGTGGCGACCGGTGCTCTGTCGCAGCTCTGGAAACGCAGTCGGAAAGCCGGCCGGATCCCGGAGGATGCGGAGGTTGCGGCGGCAAAAGCCTCATCCGGGCACAACCTGGTGAACATGGACACAGGAGCCAACACCGTGTGTTTTTCCGTCGCCGGGATTTCACTGGATCCGGGTGCTGTGGGCAAGGGCTGGGGGCTGGATGATGCGGCGGCGTGGTTACTGGATCGCCCGAATCCGATTGGCAGTTTTCTGCTTTCCGGGGGACACAGCAGTCTTGTGGCAGCAGGTACTCACAACGACACGGGTGGGTGGCCCGTTGGGCTGGGAAATCCTCTGTTTACGGACAAACGAGTTGCGACGATTCTGCTGAAAGATCAGGCCATGGGTACCAGCGGATCGAATATCCAGTTCTTCCGCCATGCGGGTCGACGATACGGGCATGTGTTGGATCCGCGCACGGGTTGGCCGGCTGAGGGCATGCTTTCGGCGACCGTTCTGGCCGATTCCGCAGCCCTCGCGGACGCACTTTCCACGGCGTTTTTTGTGATGGGAGTGGAAAAGGCGGTTGAATGTTGTCGGCAGATTCCGGACATTGCAGCAATACTGATTCCGTTTCCTGATCGTGGCGTTCGGCTCAGCCCGGTGGTGGTGGGAAATCTGCCGCTCCGGATCTGGTGGGATGCAGAGCAGGCAACGGTGCAGTACATTTGAGGTCAGCCTGCGAAGGCAGCAGTTTTCTGACGGCGAACAATTCCTTTGCGGGCCTGTTCGCTGGTGCAAATGAAATGGGGAGTGCATTTTCCGTGGCAGATGTTCGCAAGTACTCGGGTGCTGCCGTGATCTTCCTTGTGGTACTGCGGCTGGGAATCGGCTGGCAGTTGCTGTATGAGGGTTTGTGGAAGATCAACACGCAAAGCACTCCCACACCCTGGTCCGCTGAAGGCTATTTGAAGAATGCTCAGGGGCCGATGC
Source organism: uncultured Planctomycetaceae bacterium (assembly GCA_903896675.1). Taxonomy (GTDB): domain Bacteria; phylum Planctomycetota; class Planctomycetia; order Planctomycetales; family Planctomycetaceae; genus SXXK01. Next base: position 3,358 of record CAITYU010000040.1, on the reverse strand, counting down.
GCGATATTTTCCGAACGATGGCTGGTGATCCAGACGACAAAAGCTGGCTGGACCCTGACGCGGTCAGTGCCCGCTGGGACGCGTGGAAACAGCGTTTCAGCACGCATTACGGTCTGAATGATGCTCAGCAGGCTGCGCTGACCAGGCTGATCGATGGCTCAGCAGAATACGCGGCTCAGTTGGACGGCCTGCCGGCAGGTGTGGACTTCAAGGCTGCGGGCCAGGACAAGGTGATCCGTTTCGATGCTGCTCGAAAGCTGTTGTTGATTGATGGAAAGCGGCACATGGTGCCTGCGGAGAAAGCAGCCCTGGAAGCTCAGATTGAAGGCTCAACCGGTCCTGAGTACGACGCCTATCGCGCGGCCTTGAATGCTGCCTACACCCGTTCCAGCCGTTTGTCGTGGAAAGAGCGGGTGCGAGCCCACCTGATGGGCAACCCGGACAATGCGGGGCTGATTGATGGGCGCATCAGCCAGATTCAGTTGTACAATAATATGCTGGAGAGGTATCAGGAGAAACTGGCGTCAGCCGATCTGCCGTACCAGTTTGAGCACCTTGACCGCACCTGGTCAGATACTCGCCAGAAAGCCTCAGAGCTGGCCGGCCCGGTGATTGCGATGGATCGCCAGCTGCAGGACGAGGCGGTCAACCTGCTCTCCATAGAGCAGTTGCAGCGTGGTCCGCTGCCGGATCCGCTCAGTGTGCTGAAGGTCGTGGATCTGCTGACCATTTCCGGCCTTGCCGGACTGGGGCTGCTGCTGATCAGCGGGCTGTTCACCCGGTTTGCGGCGTTCTCGGCCGCCATGATGATCTTTGGTTTTTATCTGGCCATGCCACCGCTTCCCGGTGTCCCGGAGACTCCGGGACCTGAGCACAGTTTCATCGTTAACAAAAATCTGATTGAGGTTCTTGCGTTGCTGGCGCTGGCCTGCATTCCTTCCGGAATGTGGTTTGGACTGGACAGTCTGCTGGCTGCCTTTCGCGCAAAACGGGCGCTGCTGAAGGGTACGCGCTGAGCAGCCCGGACATTCGGACAGGCAAACACGGTTTTTCAAAGACAAAACAGTCCGCATCGATTCTGAAAACTGATGCGTTGAATTTCTGGAGTGACAGTGATGGACATTACGCCGGAACAGAATGAGATTGGCAAGGACAACTTCAACGAGGCCGTGGGCTTTTCCCGACGTGCGCTGCTGAAGACGGCAGCGGCCGGCGGTGCCGGGCTCGGGGCCTTGTACTTCAACTATGAAAAACTGAATGGTGCTCCGGTAAAGACGGCCTTCATCGGCTGCGGTGATGAAGCCAACGTACTGATTACCGAACATCCGTCGGACTACATGGAAATCGTGGCCATTGCAGACCCGCGTCCTGCCAACATCGAACGCACGTTCAAGGGCAGTCATCCGGAAGTCCGGATTGGACTGAACAAGAAACTGGGTCAGGCCAAAGCCAGTGAGATCAGGGTTTATGGTGACCACGAGGCATTGCTGAAGGACAAGGACGCGCTGGGGCTGGAAATGGTGGTGATTGCTGTGCCACTCAGCCAGCACGCCCCGATCGCTCTGGCCTGCATGGAAGCCGGCCTGCATGTGCTGACCGAAAAACTGATGGCCCACAACGTCACCGAATGCAAGCAGATGATTCGGACGGCTGAAAAGAAGGGATTGCTGCTGGCTGTCGGACATCAGCGGCACTACAGCGTGCTGTACGACAACGCCAACTCACTGATTCGCCAGGGTCTGCTGGGGGACATCAAGTTCATCCGGGCGCAGTGGCACCGCAACAACAGTTTTCCCGGCAGTGACAGCTGGAAAAAGTGGGACCGTGGAGCAGAGGCGAAGAAGGACAAGGAGCATCTGCTGAAGCTGGAGAAGGAGGGACGACTGCAGGCACTGGGTTACGACAGTGCCCGACAACTGGTGGACTGGCGACTTTACAACAAAACCGGGGGTGGTCTGATGGCCGAACTGGGCAGTCACCAGATGGACGCAGCCAGCATCTTCCTTGGTAAGGTGCATCCGCTGGCGGTGCAGGGATACGGTCAGAAGAACTTTTACGGTGTGAAGGGTGTGGGTCCGAAGGAGAACTGGGACGACGACCGCGACATTGCCGACCACATTTATGTCACTTTCGAATTCCCCGGTGCTCAGTTCAAGCAGGATCAGAATGACATCGCGATCGTGACCTATTCGTCGATCAACACGAATCGCCTCGAGTTTTATGGTGAGACTGTGTTTGGCAGCCGTGGGACTCTGATCATGAAGGAAGAGAAGGAAGCGCTGCTTTACAAGGAGCAGAGTCCGGGCAGCGGTGGTGGACTGGACCAGCGTCTGTGGGTACTGGACAGTTCCGCTGGTGGTGGCCCGGTGCTGGATTCGTACAACACAGCAGCACCTTCAGCGGGTGCCGCCATGGCCAGGGGCGCCGTGGGGGACAAGGTCAGTCGCGGGTATCGGGAAGAAATGGAGCACTTCTGTTACTGCGTGCGGAATGGCAAGGGCTGGCAGGAGCTGCGGTGCAACGGCCGCGTAGCGATGGCCGACGCGATCATGGCACTTACCGCCAATCTGGCCATGAAGACTCGCAAACGCATCGAATTCCGCGAAGAGTGGTTTGATGCCGACCACGATGCCGCTCCGGAAACCGACGCTCAGGTGCTCGGCTGATCCCATTCCGGCCACCGCAAACGTGACATCCTGATCCGACGGTCGTTACGACCGTCGGTTTTTTTATCGAACGCTCTGTATGGTCAGTGATGACGCCCAGGATCACCGGTTGGGTGCTGCAGGCGATGTCCTGACGTACTTTCACATCACTCCTGGTTACCCACTCATTGGATGGTCTGGGCCGAAGATTCTGATATCCGTCCGACTGGACGACGTTCACCCGCAAAGATAGGGTTTTTGCCACACGTGTTCTGCCTGTCCGAATAAAGGCTGTCATCAGCCAGTGGCGTCAGTGGTGCATGCGCCTCGGCTGCAAACCGATGCACCTGACATTTCCGGAAGACTTGACAATGAGTGGCAGGAATTCGGCCTCAACCCTGATTGGCGTTCTCCGTGGCTTGTTATCTGCGCGACAGAATCGTCGCAGGCGCCAAACACTCGGATTGGCGGATCAGCTTGAAAGTCGTTGCTTGCTTTCGGCGGGTGACCCGGCCCCGCGGCTTCTGACCTGGGGTGAGGGCAGTGTCACTGGCTCGGCAGCGACATTCGACATTGGATTCAGTGAAGTCGTGACGGGCGTCGATGCTGCGGACTTTGAAGTCGAACGATTCTCCGGAGACGTCACGTGGCAGACGCTGGCGGTCACCGGTGCCGGGGCAAGTCGGCAGGTTGAGGTTCAGGGGTTACAGGGT
>CAITYU010000039.1 GCA_903896675.1 uncultured Planctomycetaceae bacterium | reverse complement strand
GTCTGCCAGCTGGAGTGCATGATCTGCATTCAGAGGTTCAAGATCCCCGAGGGCGCGAAGACTGAGTTCTCGTTTGGGTGTATCTTCCGCCGCCGCCGACTTCTGCACGGACCGCAGCAGGAAGGCGCGATGAACATTGAAATCTGTATGGGTGCCTGCCCAGATTCCCGTCAGCAGCGCCAGCATCGATACCAGTGCCACGGGGGCGGCCGAGTAGCCCAGTTCCCAGTTGCGTGAATAGAACCAGTTCATCGCCGTCTCGACAATTTCGCGACGGCGTCGAATCAGGCCCTTCAGCGGATTCAGGCTGCGACTGGGATTGATGCCGTCAATGAACGACCGCCCCATCCGCAGATAGCTGACTCTGCGACGATTCCAGTCAGGTTTGGGCGCGTCATTCTCGGGCAGATTCTGGTTGCTCATCTTTCAACCTCAGATCCGAATAAATCGCAAAGCCTGGACAAACAGCATGACCGCTGCTGCAGTGAGCGCCAGCAGCCATGGGCCAGCCCCATGCAGTCTCAGTTCTTCGATACCCGACTCTTCCGGCTCTTCCGCAGCACGGACTGCCTGCTCGGATCGGGAATCACTGACAGTGCTGCGAATCGGCGAAAGGACGGCACCCGCGGGCACACCCGCCAGCAGCGGCTTGCCTGGACGAGCCGGTGCGATCCACGTGTTGAAGAAGCGAGTGATGCCGTTCGAACGGAACATGGGCCGCTCGAGCATTTCGTCGTCCTCATCCTCCAAACGCCGTATCACCCGCCGACCTGAAACCACTTCATCCATCACGGGAATGGCATGAGTCAGCACCAGAACCGCCTGATCAGCGCTCCAGACAAACGCCAGACCCAGCAACATCACATCAAACCGCCAGATCATCCCGGCGATGCCCGCAGACACGTCGATCCCTGTCCACAGGTAAAAGTACACACCCAGCACAGTGCCACCCACCGACATCATCACTCCACACCAGATGCTGGCGGCCAGCAGCAGCAGCAGGTGCAGCGCAGATCGGTGCATCAGTGTCCCCATGATCAGGCTGAGCACGACCAGCGAATAGCAGGCAGCGAGACCGCCACGCAGATTGGATTCCTGCAGCACCTTCTGTTCAAGGTGCAACCCGGCAGCGTCGGAATAGTGCAGGACTTCTGAGGCAATCAGTACAGAACCGGCAAGACGGCTGACCCCGGCGTCAAAACGCGACTCCAGAGGTTTGCTGAGAGACGGCGGCAGACGGACCAGCAGCAACAGCAGCAGGGCCAGCGAAAATACAACTCGCCCCGCCACATGACGCCGCCTGGATAGGATCCACGCAAACACCCCGCAGGCCCCGCCGAGCGAGATCAGCCACGCTGAACCCTTCACCGCCCCCAGACCAAAGGCCGCAAGATTGGCGATAATCAACAGAAAACACTCGGGACGCCAGCGTTCCCGACGACCGCCGCATTCGCTGATCGCAATCCAGAGCAGTCCTGGTATAAACAGCGGAAAAGCGCGAAACTGAGCACTGGACCAGCTTTGATACCCGTACAGCAGCAGCGCCGGTGCCTGGGCAAGCAGAAACCAGAGCATGGGCGTCTGCACCCACTTGCGCTGTCTGAAACCTGCAGCGGTGACCGAAGACATCGGGATATTCCTTCAAACGGAGCCTTTGAAGCAAAGGTTCGATCTTCAGGAGTATCGGTAGAATCCCACTTCGCCGACAGATCAGGTGCGGGGAACTCCGGTCATTTTTGCCGGTCAATCTCAAAAAGTACCAGGGGAAACGATGAGTCCTGGGACGATTATTATGCTCTTGATGCTGCCGATGTGCGGGAAAACACCACTGGCTGTTCCCAAACGCTACAGTGTGGATAAATGGCAACGGGCTGTCATCCCGCGGTGACGTCAGGGAGTCGCGAGTGCCGGCTGGACGACGTCGATTTGCCGGTCCACCGACTCGGGAACCACCACCTGCTGCTGGCCGCCCGGCCACGTCACTTTCAGCTCCCTGATCGTGGTGTTTTTGCCCAGTCCGAAGGTGACTGGCAGCTCCACCTGGGACTGGTAGCTGCGAGTGGGCATGACGGTGCGAAACTGCCGTGTTCCGTCCGCCAGCAGCAGTTCGACCTGTGCGCCGATGGCATCGCGATTGGCGGTGACGCCTTGCAGGCGAATTCGCAGCCAGTGGTGTCCGCTGGCCTGATCATTTCGCAGCAGTCGCGGTCGGGCTCCGGAGGCGAAGAGGGCGAGGTCGAGGTCACCGTCGGCATCGATATCGGCCATGGCAGCTCCCCGCCCCACCATTCTGCGGGCGAAATCCGCGCTGGTTTTCTGTTCTCCGAGCATGACAAATTCGGTTTCTTCCTCCGGTCCGCAGTTCCACAGCAGGTGTGGCGGCTGTTCGTACTGCTGACTGGACTGGACGATGCTGATGTCGGCTTCGAGGTGCCCGTTGTTTTCGAACAGGTCCAGTCGCCCATCGAGATCTGCATCGAGGAACAGGACTCCGAACTTCAGGTCAGTGCGGGTGACTGGTCCGATGCCGTTTGAGACGGCTTCATCGCGGAACACGGGCATGGCCATACCGGGATTCTGGCAGACGTAGAGTGCCGTCATTTCGGTGGCGAAG
>CAITYU010000038.1 GCA_903896675.1 uncultured Planctomycetaceae bacterium | reverse complement strand
TAGCTTGACCCCATATCGGTTCACGATCAGACTCCCGAACTCGTACCAACTTGAACCCAGTGCATACAGCAGAGGCTGAAGACGATGAGCGGACCGATTGTCAGAACGGGTACGACCCCGGAATTCTGGAAGAACTACGATCGTATTTTCGGTGAACCCAAACCGGCAGCCACCAAAAAGGCGGCCAAAAAGGCAACCAAAAAAGCGGCCACCGCCGCTGCTCCGGCTAAGAAAGCTGCCAAAAAGGCCTCGAAGAAAGCCGCCAAAAAGGCCGCAAAAAAGACTTCCGGTGGCCAAAGCTGAACAGCATCCGTGAGTGTCGTCACTGACATGGCCCGGCTCCCGGTTGCTGGCAGCAGCCGGGGGGGTATTGCTGTCTGGCTGCTCTTCACGGCCGTCTCGTTCCTGGTCGCGCCGCTGCCGGCGGTCAATGAACCGCACTACCTGTGCAAAGCCCGCTCGCTCGCCGATTCCACATGGTGCCAGCGCGATTTTTTTCTGCAGTCGGCCAACGCGCACTACTGCTTCCTGCAACTCGCCGGCCTCGCGACGCAGTTCGCCCCGCTCTGGCTGATTGCACTACTGGGTCGCATCGGTTCCTGCGGATTGCTGGCCTGCGGCTGGACTCGCACGGCGTCCGCTCTCAGCCTGCACGGCTCCGGGAACTACGCCGCCGCAGTGTTGTTCGCGGCCTGCAGTCTGGCCGGCAGTTTCTCGGGTGAATGGGTGCTGGGGGGCTTCGAATCCAAGGTTCCGGCGTGGGGCCTCGCAATGCTGGCGGCTGCAGGGTGGCTGAGGGCCGCCAACCTGAATCCCGCCCCGCCACGGATTCTGCTGACTGCCGGACTGTGCAGCGGTCTGGGCAGCACGCTGCATCCGGTCGTTGGTGGCTGGTTGGCGGTTTGTCTCTGTGTCGCGCAACTGTGTGCCGTTCCCGGCGGACTGCGGCACAGACTGCGGGGACTGCTGTTGTTCGCCATCCCGGCCCTGCTGGCGGCGTTGCCAGGGCTGCTCCCTGCCATCACGTTTCTGCGGGGATCAGGCAGCGGCAGTCAGGACCTGTCCCGAGCCGGGTTCATTCAGGTGTTCTGGCGACTGCGACATCACCTCGATCCCACCGAACTGTCGGCTCAGCAGTGGCTGTATGCCCTGATCCTGCTGACGATCATCGTGCTCAGTTTTCTCCGCCTGCAGGCATCGCAGCGGGGGGCTGCCCGCCAATTGCTGGCTCTGCTGGCCGGGGCACTGCTGATCGCTGTGGGTGGAATTGTCATCGGCTGGCACAACGTCCCTGTCGAGCAACTGACGGACTGGCGCTGGCGGGCAGCTTTGCTGCGATTTTATCCGTTCCGCACGTTCGATGCCCTGTTGCCCGTGTGTGCTGCCCTGCTGGCGGTGCTGGCCCTGCATCAGCATCCGCTGCAGTCCCGCTGGACGGGAACGGGCAGCCTTGTTGGTCTGACGGTGGTTGTCCTGCTGGCGGCGTGGGCTGTGCGTCCTGCAGCTCCTCCAGGATATTCGGTGGCTCAGTACGCGGAGTGGCAGCAGGCCTGTCAGTGGCTGCGGCAGCATACGGAACCGGAGTCTCTGATTCTGACGCCGCGGGAATCCTTTGGATTCAAGTGGTTTGCGGAGCGTGCGGAGTACGTGTGTTACAAGGACTGTCCGCAGGATGCTGCGGGGATTCTGGAGTGGGATCGACGGTTGTGGCTGCTGCACGAATGGACTCTGCAAAGTTCGCAGGACGGCCTGTATGATGCCCGAGACCTGGAATTGCTGCGGCAGCGGACGGGCTGCGATTACATTCTGACCCGGATCCTGGGACCATTTGCGGATCAGCCCGTCTGGCAGGGACGCGAATGGAGCATTTATCGGGTGCCGCGGCGTGGTACGGGAGCAGATCCATGAGCAGAGAGTGGGGCAGTCGGCCGGTATCCGAGTGGCTGGAATCCGCTGATGCGACCAGCGTGCGCAGCCTGCGGGAATTTCTGTGTGCTCAGGGCACACTGGATTTTCCTGCGAGTACCGGTGGCCTGTATGCGGCGGCGGCTGGCACAGGTGCTGACTTTGAAGTGTCCGGCTATCGTTCGGTCTGGGTGCGCGACAATATGCAGATCGCGTGGGCGCTGTATCGCGCGGACCATCAGGCCACGGCTGCGGTCCGCTGTGTGCTGACGATTGCCGAGTTTTATCGTCGTCATCAGCGGCGTTTTGTCGAGATTATTGCCGGCACCGCTGATGCTCAGGACCCCATGAATCGCCCGCACATTCGATTCAACGGCAGCGATTTGACGGAGCTGCCGGAAAAATGGGCCCATGCTCAGAATGACGCCCTCGGGTATTTTCTGTGGCTGACAGGTCGGCTGGCGATTGACGGTCATCTGCCACCGTCACACATGCCGTGGGACGTGCTGGGACTGTTGCTGCAGTACTGGCAGCGGATTGAAGTGTGGCAGGACGAAGACAGTGGTCACTGGGAGGAAGTCCGCAAGGTCGCAGCCTCCAGCATCGGCTGTGCCCTCGCGGGACTCGAGACACTGGCGACGCTGCTGCAGACGAACAGGCAGATGCTGCAGGCAGCGGAAGCTGGCGGAGTTTCCATGTCAGTGCTGCAGTTGCTGCAGCGGGAATGTCGAGCAGCGCTGCTGGGGATTCTGCCGGCCGAGTGCATTCAGTCGGATCCCGCGAAGCAACGTCGCTTCGATGCGGCTCTGCTCTTTCTGATCTGGCCACTGGACATTGTGGGTGAGCGGGCTTTGGAGGATCGCATCATCGACGATGTCAGGACTCAGCTGCTGGGTCCGCACGGCATTCGGCGATATCCGGGGGATTCGTACTGGTGCGCGGATTATCGTCAACTGCTGTCTGCTGATGAGCGGACTGTGGACTTCAGTGACAATCTGGATGCGCGAGACCGTCTGCTGCGTCCCGGCCTCGAAGCTCAGTGGTGTATTTTTGATCCGATTCTGTCGTGCATTTTTGGACGGCGTTATCAGCGCGGTGGCAATGCCGCGGATCTCCAGCAGCAGTTGTGGCATGCCAATCGATCATTGCAGCAGCTGACAACCGCCGACTGTCGATTTCCGCCGTATCGTTGTCCGGAATCGTGGTTCTGTGAACGGGGCGAGTGGATTCCCAACGACATTACTCCGCTGCTGTGGACGCAGGCGAATCTGCTGCAGGCGCTGCAGTTGCTGGAAGAAAACCTTGGCAAATGATTGCCGACGAAGTTGGGTGATTTGAACCACAAGTGAAGCTCCCGCTGAGCCGAACCTTTTGGTAGGGCGAAGCTCCTGCTGAGCCGAACCCTTTGGGAGGGCGAAGCTCCCGCTGAGCCGAACCTTTGGGAGGGCGAAGCTCCCGCTGAGCCGAACCCTTCGGGAGGGCGAAGCTCCCGCTGAGCCGAACCCTTGGGAGGGCGAAGCTCCCGCTGAGCCGAACCCTTGGGAGGGCGAAGCTCC
>CAITYU010000037.1 GCA_903896675.1 uncultured Planctomycetaceae bacterium | reverse complement strand
CTACTTTGCCCAGATCAGTGATTCCACCACCAGCTACGGAAGCTATTCAGGCGCCGTGCCCAATGAGAAAATCACGTGGGGCAAGCTCGGCGTGGACACTCCGAAGTTCATCGTGGAATCCGACGCCACGATCGTCGCGCCGCTGATTTTCGCTTACGTTCTGGGGTGGTGAGTGCAACGCAGAAGCGGCATCGTGCATCTGCCGGCCACCTTGCAGAGGTGGCCGGATGATTTGCTCGGCAGCGCCTGATTCAGAAGATCCTGCGGTTGCTCCTAATCGGGCGATCGTCACGGTTTAATCGCGCTTTTCCTTGATGCAGTCCAGCCTCCGCCCGTCGGGCGCTGGGCCTGTGGACGCGAAACACCCCTGGCAGCAGGCGGTGCCGCAGGCGCGGGTGATGGTGCCACCGTCGCAGACTTCACGGATGACACACCGGAAGTTTCCAGCCACGGAGTCAACTGCACCTGAGGCGATCCTGCTGCCGCAGGCGAAACTGTCGCCTGTCCACCACCAGCCGGAGAAATCGGTTTCCAGTTTGCTGGCCGGACTCCGGATGGCATCGGAGCAACAGCCGGAACGGCAGGTCGCGGAACAGGCTGCATGGCTGGCGATGGTTGGGTTGCCGGTGGCAGGAGTTGCTTCGCGGGCTGCCCAGCAGACTGAGTCCCGGGCTGTGTCACCGCTGCCGCCGGAGCGATCGGAGTGGCAGAACTGCGGATTGCCGGCAGGACCGGCATGTATCCGGAGGGAATCGCAGTCGCTGGTTTTGCGGCTGGCTGTGCGTTATTCGGACTGGCGGGAACCGGAGTGGTTGTGGGTGTCGAGATGGCCTTAATGTCCTGACCACCCGGTCGCTGGATTCCATCCAGGGGCGGAAATACTGGCAGCTTCGCTTCTGCTGCGGTGCCAGCCTTGCTGCCGGGAGCTGCCGCCTGCGGGTCCGGAGTGGCGGGCTTCACGGGAACAGCGGGAACAGCCTGAGCCGGTGCCGCGGGCTTCTGGTCACCCGCAGCATCCCCGGGCGGTGCCGGAGTCGGAGCGGGGGTAGCAGGGGCACTGCTGCCCGGACGTCCGGGGGCTTTCAGTGATTCCCAGGCTGAATCCGCCGGGCCGTCGATGATCGGTTCCGGCACAGCCTCAAGCAGTTCGTTATCCAGAGCCTTATTGATCGCTTCACCGCGTTCATCAGCCTGGCGATAGGCTTCCGGGTTCCATTCGCCCTCGGCAAGGTACACAGCATTGGCTGCCAGCAGTCCGCCTTTGCGGAAATTCAGCTCGGTTACAGCCTTGTTGTACTCCACGATACTTCGCAGATAATTCTGATCGGCATCGCGACTGGTGATCTTCGCTTCCAGAACTCGCCCGATCGAGGTCGGATCGCGGGAATCATCATTGGCGACTCGTTCTTCCGCTGTGGACGCGTACTCCACCGCCACATCAGCGCGTTTGGCGTTGGCTTCGGCCAGCAGGTACCAGCGATCCATTTCCAGAATGGCGTTGTTCAGTTCGCGGGCGATTTCTTCTTCCTGGACCTGCAGGACCTTGCGGGCCTTTCGCAGCCGCAGCTCATAATTTCGTACCTGAGCTCTGGCAATGCGCAGGCCAAGCGGCATCGAAAACTGCACTCCGGCCCCCCAGCCGGTCAGGTTGCCCTGAGCCAGTGTTTCGAGGGCATTTTTGTATCCGGCTTCAGTGACACCGTCATCGTCATTGGACGTCCCGGAGATCGTATCCCCGAATCCATTGACGCGGTATTGTGAGACAAGGTCCAGTCGCGGTCGATTCAGATTCCTCGCAGCTCGCAACTGCAGTTCCAGACTTTTGATTTCGAACTTCTGTTTCCGCAGTTCCGGTCGATGAATCAGGGCTTCGGTCAGGGTGGAGTCCCACGCGGGCACCAACTGGGCTTCAGACGGATGATCAGACGGCTTCAGAAACTGCCCATCGTTCAGTGGCAGTCCCAGCAGTCGACGCAGGCGATTTTCCGCCTGCAGAACATCGGCCAGTGAACCCTTGATGCGGGCATCAGCTTCGTAGAGGCGATTCTGCGCCTGATAAACCACGTCCTGAGCTTCGGCTCGCGCGGCCAGCAGATCACTGTACTTTACGATGTCGCGAAATGTCATGACTTCAGAATGATACAGATGCAGGTACAGATACAGGTCCCAGTAGCGATTTTCGACATCGCGAATCAGACCGGTAACTGACTGTTCGAAATCCAGTTGAGAGATGTCGGCATTGATGCGGGAAATCACCACACCCTGTGAGACCCCGCTGACACCGCGCAGGTTCTGAGCGGAGGGTCCGGCGATGCGGGTGAATTCCGTTCCGGCAGCAGCCAGCAGCGGCTGCCGGTATTCGGCCTGCACAAAGCCGAGGTATGCGGAATCGAATAATCGCGACTGATTGTTGCGATTGTAGGACCAGTTGTTCTCAACAGCGAAGGTGCCGGAGTGTGCGAAGTTCTTCTCCAGACGCGTCTGCCATTGCGCAGAGTTTTCAGCCAGCACGTCACCCTGACCGAGTCCGATGTTGGCTGTGTTCTGTACGTCTTCGGTGCGACCGGCCTGCAGATTACTGGTAAGGACTGGGTCAAAGTCAGACAGGGCCGCTTCCACACCACGATTGCCGATCAGAAAACCTGTGTCCTGGATGGCATTATCGAAAATGGAGGTGATTCGCTGAGGGTTGGCCAGCAGAGGATTACCGGGTGACAGAAAGCTCTGGTCATCTCGAACAATGGCGGCATTGGACAGTGCCATCCGAATGCATTCGTTCAGACCGATGGGCCTCTGTTCCACATCCTCGAGTGTGGTGATCGACCGAGGTGCCTGGAACAGGGAGGCATCCGTGGAATGCGTTTCCGAGCTCGAGGCGTACTGCAGCGAGGACGCGTAGTTGCGGTAGTGACTGCCGGTGGAGCCATTTTCCAGCAGGTACTGCAGCGAGCGTCCCGGAGCCGCGCAGCCCTGAGCGATCACTGCGGCCAGCAGCATCAAGACTGTCGTTTGCTTACATCGCCTGAATGACACTCTGCCAGCCTCCTGCTGTCAGACAACTCGAAAATCCGGCCTGAAGTCAGGCCACAGCCTGGTTCCGGATTGCAGCCGGAACCGGGCAGACACTCCGGTGATCTTGCAGCGGACACGATTTCATGACAACCGGGAACTGAACTCAGAAAAGGGCAAAACTGAGCATTTGCCGGAGCGGCGTGTATTGATCGGCAAAGCGTGCAGGGTTGACAACCATGACCTGCGTTTTCTGCGTCTGCTGCCACAGCGCCTGGCGCTGCTCCTTCGGCAGTGATTGCCGATCAGAGCAGGGCGGCAGGAACTTCCGCAGATTGGGTTGCCGGGAAATGTACGGTCGGGACGGTTGCGAACTCCGCCAGCTTCAGGACAATTGCCCGCAACCTCTTTTTTCAGGAATTATCCATGTCTCAGACGCCGATGACCCGGGAAGCTTTGCCACGTGGCGAAGTCTTGTGCAGCTACTGCACCGCTCGCTGCTGCCGTTATTTCGCCATGCAGATTGACCGCCCGGAGACTCGCGAACAGTTCGATCACATCCGCTGGTACCTGCTGCACGGCCCCTATTCCGTTTTTGTGGACGGCGCCAGCTGGTATCTGATGGTGCCGGGTGACTGCCAGCATCTGCAGGCCGATCATCGTTGCGGAATTTATGAAACCCGGCCGCAGATCTGCCGAAGCTACACCACCGACGAGTGTGAATACGATAATGACGGGGTCTATGATCAGTTTTTTGAGACCGCTGAACAGCTGTGGGAGTATGCCCAGGCCGTACTGCCGCCACTTCCTCGTCGCGCGGCCGATCAGCCAGTCAGCCTGCCCATCCTGCAGGCTGGCTGATAAGCCCCTGTGCTGTCTTTTCCTGTCGAAGAATCGGAATCTGTGCTGTGACTGACACCCCGAAACAGAGAATCAAACCGCAGACGCTGCGGGGGTTTCGTGATTTCCTGCCCGACCAGATGATGGCTCGCGAGCAGCTCATTGACATTGCCCGTGCCGTCTATCGCAGCTATGGATTTGCCCCGATTGACACGCCGGCACTTGAATACGCCGAAGTGCTGCTGGGGAAGGGTGGCGAAGAATCGGATCGGCAGGTATTCCGCTTTCGTGACCAGGGCGAGCGTGATGTCGCGATGCGGTTTGACCTGACCGTTCCGCTGGCTCGCTTCGCCGCTCAGTACTGTAACGAAATCGGCACTCCGTTCCGTCGTTACCACATCGGGCCTGTCTGGCGCGGCGAACGTCCGGCCCGCGGCAGGTTCCGCGAATTCATCCAGTGCGACTTCGACACCATCGGAACGCTCAGCAATTCCGCCGACATCGAAACGCTGTTTGTCATCAACGATCTGCTGGAGCGGATCGGGATTGAACGTTTCACGATTCGTGTGAACAACCGACGCGTCCTGAACGGACTGCTGGAAAAATGCGGACTGCAGCAGCAGGCTGTGTCAATTCTGCGAGCGCTGGACAAACTGGACAAGATCGGGCGTGATGCCGTGCAGGCGGAAATGGTGGAGAAGGCCGGAATTCCCGCCATTGCCGCAGCTCGTGTGCTCGACATGGCGCAGTTGAATGGCACCCCCGATGCGATCCTGTCACAACTGGATGGTATGCTGGAAGGCAGTGAAACCGGCCAACTGGGACTGCAGAATCTGCGGGATCTGTTCGCCTGTACGGCACAGTGCGGCTGGCCTGAGGGCCGAGTCGTACTGGATGTCTCGATTGCTCGCGGTCTGGATTACTACACTGGTACCATTTACGAAACGATTCTCGGAGATCTGCCCGGCATCGGCAGCGTGTGTTCGGGCGGACGTTACGACAATCTGGCTGAGCTGTTCACAACGCAGCCTCTGCCGGGTGTCGGAGCCAGTCTGGGCCTGGACCGCATGCTGGCGGCACTGGAAGAACTCGGCAGAACTCGCAAAACATCAACTCCAGCTCCCGTGCTGATCACCATGCTCGATCCGCAGAAAGTACCCCAGTATCTGCTGCTGGGGCGTCTGCTGCGACAGCAGGGGCTGGGGGTTGAAGTGTATCCGGAGGCGAAGAACATGGGTCGGCAGATGAAGTATGCGGACCGCCGTGGATTTCGATTCTGCGTGATTGCGGGTGCGGAGGAGTTTGCAGCGGGTATCTGGCAGGTGAAGGATCTGACCAGCGGCAGCCAGGTTTCCCTGACGGCCGACAGTATCGGGACTTACGTGCAGCAGCAGCTTCGCAGCTGACACCGCAACCTCTGGCGACCACAAACATCCTGCGTCATCGAACTGACGCCGGTTCTCTGTTCTGTAGACCGGACCATGCTGGAAAACCTGCCCTCGGAAATACTGACACACGGCGGCCTGACCATACAGGGGTATTCGCGGGCAGCGGTGCAGAGTTACTGGCTGATTCCCGAGCTGAAGCTGGGGTTTGAGCTGGGTGCCAGTCCGTGGAGTTTCATGGGGACTCGTACCTTCTTCGTCACCCACGGACACCTCGACCATCTGGCAGCCCTGCCGGTCTTTGTGGCCCGCCGGCGGATGATGAAGATGGAGCCTCCGGTCATTTACCTGCCGGCCGAAATCGTGGACGACGCGTGGCGAGTCCTGAAGGCGTGGCAGCGTCTGGATCGCGGACGAATGAACTGCGAACTGATTGGCATGAATCCCGGAGATCTGATTTCCATTTCACGCGAACATCGGGTGGCTGCCTTTCCCACAAAGCACACCGTCCCATCCTGCGGTTATGTGGTTTATGATGTGCGAAAAAAGCTGAAGCCGGAATATCACGGTCTGCACGGTGATCAGATCCGGGATTTGCGACAGCAGGGTCTGGAAGTGGCCGCTGAAACTCTGACACCGCTGGTGTGCTTCACCGGCGACACCAACCCCGCCGGCCTCGATGCTCATCCTGACGTCTATCTGGCAAAGGTGCTGATCACGGAAATGACGTTTTTCCGCCCGGAGCATCGGCGGGAGAAGATTCACAAATTCGGACACATGCATCTGGACGACCTGCTGGAGCGTGCTGACAGATTTCGCAACGAACTGATCATACTGGCTCACCTCAGCACCAGGACTCACGTCGCCGAAGCGCGACGCCGACTGGAGCAGCAGTTGCCGGAACGCTTGCGCACGATCGTGAGACTGTGGAGTCAGGAGGAGCTGTGATGTCCGGTCCCCCGAGAATTCACATTGTCGGGAAGAAGAACGCGGGCAAAACCACGCTCGTCTGTGACCTGATCGAACTGCTGACGAAACGAGGCCTGCGGATTGGTTCGGTCAAACACACCCATCACCACCACGAACTGGATGTCCCGGGGAAGGACTCGTGGCGTCAGCGGGTGGCGGGGTCAGTCGCCGTGGGCATTCTGTCGCCGGGGATGGTGGCCATGTTCGTGCCGCAGGACCGCGAACTGGCAGGGCCACAGCGTTATCAGCTGTTCGATGCCCCTGCATTTCGCGACTGTGATCTGCTGCTGGTCGAAGGGGACCTGCAGGCTGAGGCTCCGCGAGTGGAAGTCTGGCGAGCGGCCGTCGGGGATCAACCGTGGGCCGCAGCAGACCCCGGAATCGTGGCCGTCGTGACGGACGATCGACTGTCAGGAATCTCGTGTCCGGTCTGGGCCCGCCATGATCTGCCGGCACTGGCGGACAGACTGCTCTCAGTTGCCGGGCTGGGCTCCTGAGGCATTCGGCTCGGGCGTCAGCCCAAGATACTTTCGGCCCCATTCGGTGATGGCGCTGGCCAGAGCTTCGGCGGACTTCTCGCGCGACTCGGCCCGACGATAATCGATCCCCAGCTCCAGCTGGATGGCATCAATTCCATCTGCTCGATTGCTGCCGTAGGTGCGGACAATGAAACCGCCGGTAAAGCCTGACTGTTCGCGCCCGGTACCGGGGTCCGGATGCACCTTCCAGCCTTTTCCGGCCAGCAAACCCATCAGACTGTGCTCGCCGGTGTGAGCCTCTTCGCCGAAGATTCGCCGCAACCGTTCGACCGTGACGCCATTGCTGGTACCGCGATAGGCCGTCGCTGCTGCAGAACCCTGACCGTGGATATCCACCAGCAGACCGCGTGAGTGCGCTGCGAGAATGCGACTGACACTGCTGCGAGCAGCGTGATGGAAGGAGTCATAGACCTGGCGGGCTTTGGAGTGTTCAACTGCGATTTCGGGAGGCCGATTGAAGTCGACATATTTGCGATGCACGCGTGAGATCACGCAGGACGGGCTGCCCGG
>CAITYU010000036.1 GCA_903896675.1 uncultured Planctomycetaceae bacterium | reverse complement strand
GTTCGCCGCCGAACCCATGCTGCTCAGCCCGTCCAATATCGACGTCGACCACCTCGGACGCATCTGGGTCTGCGAAGTCGTAAACTACCGCAGATTTGCCAACGGCAATAACCCGGACCGCCCGGAAGGCGACCGCATCCTAGTCCTGGAAGACACCGATGGCGACGGCAAAGCCGATCGACAGACGGTCTTCCACCAGGGTCGCGATATCGATTCCGCACACGGCGTCTGCGTCCTCGGAAACCGCGTCATTGTCTCGGCCGGAGACAGCGTCTTCAGCTTCTACGATGACAACGGAGACCTGCGGGCCGATCGACGGGAAGTCATGTTCACCGGCATCAAAGGAACTCAGCACGATCACGGCATCCACAGCTTCACCTTCGGACCCGACGGACGACTGTACTTCAACTTCGGCAACAGCGGAGAAGAGCTGCATACTCCCGACGGAAAAATCGTCGTCGATCTCGCCGGAAACGAAGTACGGGCTGCCCGCAAACCGTACCAGGAAGGCATGGCCTTCCGCTGCGAACTGGATGGCAGTCGAGTCGAAACGCTGGGCTGGAACTTCCGCAACAACTGGGAACTCTGCGTCGACAGCTTCGGCTCCGTCTGGCAGTCCGACAACGATGACGACGGCAACCGAGGCGTCCGCATCAACTTCGTCATGGAATATGGCAACTACGGCTATAAGGACGAATTCACTGGCGCCGGCTGGCAGGCTCCCCGCGCCAATCTGGAAACAGAAATCCCGCAGCGACACTGGCACCTGAATGATCCGGGAGTCGTGCCGAATCTGCTGCAGACCGGAGCCGGTTCACCGACCGGTATCCTGATCTACGAAGGCGATGCACTGCCCGCACGCTACCTCAACCAGTTGATTCACTGCGACGCCGGTCCCAATGTGGTCCGCAGCTACGCGGTGGCTCAGGCCGGAGCCGGCTACACCGCGGAAATCAATAATGTCGTCAACGGAGCCCGTGATCAGTGGTTCCGCCCTGCGGATGTCTGCGTCGCTCCGGACGGGTCACTGATTGTCGCCGACTGGTACGACCCGGGCGTGGGCGGTCATCGCCAGGGTGACGTCGAAAAAGGACGGCTGTTTCGAGTCTCGCTGCCGGATCGGAAATACACCGTTCCCAAAGCCGATCTGACCACCGTCGCCGGCGCCGTGGCAGCACTCAAAAGCCCCAACACCGCCACTCGCTATCTTGCTTACACAAAACTCAAAGCAGCCGGACAGCAGGCTCAGACGGCCCTGCAGCAGCTTTACAGCGATCCCAACCCCCGCTTCCGCGCTCGCGCCATGTGGCTGCTGGGACAGATTGAAGGACTCGGCCCGCAGACGGTCGAAAACGCTGTCACCGACTCACACCCCGACATCCGTATCGCCGGACTGCGTCTCGCCCGACGTCTCGGCATGGACGTTGTCCCCGTGGTTCACAAACTGGCCGGTGATGCGTCCCCGGCTGTGCAGCGAGAATCTCTGATCGCTCTGAGGTCCGTGCCGACCGCACAACGCACAGCGCCACTGCTCGCGGTCATCCGCCAGATCGACCCACAGGATCGCTGGCTGCTGGAAGCCGCCGGCATCGCTGCCGAAGGTGCATGGGATGAGCTGTTTGCCGCATGGTCAGCACAGGATGCCTCCCGCGGGCAGGCCACCGCCGAAAGCGAAGCACGCTGGCGACTGACTCGTCAGGAATTAAGCTGGCGCAGCCGCGGCTCAAAATCCGCTGATGACATCACCGGTTATCTGCTCGCCAGCCTCGCCCGCGATCCCGTCGAACAGCCGGCTGCTGACCCCCGGTTGGCCCGCTGGTTCCGCGCCCTCGACTTCCAGTCCCGCGAAGCCGTTGACAAAGCCGCCAGAACTCTGCTCACTGCTGCCGCAGATGCAAAGCTCCCGGAAGCCGTCAGCGAATGGCTGGCCGCAGAAGCGCTGCAGCGAGTCAGCGGAAATCCCCTGCAGGATCCGACACTCGCCGCACAGGTTCGACAACTCCTCGATCGCTCCGCCGGAACTCCCCGCTTCGTCCAGATGGTCCGCAGGTTCTCCGCCACCGATCGCTGTCCGGATCTGCTGGCAATCGCACAGCAGAAACCCGCCGAACAGATCGGAGTCGAAGCCATGACGGCCCTGCTCGAACTCAAACAGTGGGACCTGCTGACCACTGCACTGGCCACCGGAGACGCCGCAGCAGTCGCCACCGCCGAAGCCATGGGCAACACCGCCAATGGCGCCATCGCCGCACCACTGCTCGCTGTCATCCGTAACCCGGAACTGACCATCGATGTGCGTCGAGCAGCCGTCCGCGCTGCCGCCCGCGTCAATAACGCAGCCCTCGAAATCGCCAAACTGGCCGAGGAAAAATCACTCGACAGTGATCTCGAACAGGCCGCAGCAGCCGCACTCCATGCATCACCGTCACGACAGGCACGCGAGCGGGCACAGCAGCTGTTCCCGCTGCCACCGTCACGCGACAATACACCCACACCACCCATCAGCGAACTCGCAAAGATGAAAGGCGACGCCGGCAACGGACGAATCGTCTTCTTCTCCACCGGCACCTGCCACAAATGCCACGTCGTCGATGGTATGGGCCGGGAAATCGGACCCAATCTGACCGAAATCGGCAGCAAACTCAGCCGCGAGGCCATGTTCGAATCCGTGCTCTACCCCAGTGCCGGGATCAGCCACAATTATGAAATGTGGACCGTCGTACTCAGCTCCGGAACAACAGTCAACGGTCTGCTCGTCAGCAGCACGGATGCCGAAGTTTCACTCCGCGGCGATGATGCACTCGTTCGCAGATTCCCCAGAACAGACATCGAAGAACTGGTCAAACAGAAGATCAGCCTGATGCCGGCCGATCTGCAGAAGACCATGACCAGCCAGGAACTGGCAGATGTCGTGGAATACATGCAGGGGCTGAAGAAAAAGCAGGTGCCATAATGCTCACGGGCCCGATCCGCAGCCGCTCACGGATGTCCTGTACCACTCGCAGTGCGCTGCTGCGAGTGGTCTTCGCCTGCTCCGGCCTCGCACTGATTACCGCTGGCACACCATCGCTGGTCTTTGCCCGCACCGTCGCCACGCCCGCACTGCAGGATCCACCCGCAGTGGCTCCCGATCAGCAGGAAACGGAAGAACGCGAACTGCTGCGGCAGGTTCAGGAAACCGAACAGCTGCTGGCTGATAAAAAATGGCTCGCAGCCGCTGAACAGTTCGAGGCTGCCTGGGATCTGGCGGCAGCCAGTGGCGATCCCGTGCTCGAAAAACGCGGCGCCGATGTGCGACAGCTGGCCCCGGGACAGACAGATGTCGTCGCCGGCGGACGCGCTCGACTTGAAACGCTCTTCCGCAGCGCCGCACCCGAATTCCGCACGGAATACGCCCGACAGTTCGAAGTCGCGGCACTGCAGAAAATGCAGCCTGCCATCGCCGGCGGAAACTCCGACACGCTCCGTCGCATGGCCCTGCGTTTTCAGTTCACTCAGGCCGGTCGCAATGGCCTGAAAACTCTGGCACGCCTGTTCGCCGATCGCGGAGATTTCGTCGAAGCCGCGGTGCTGCTGGAACGCACACGACTGGCCGAAAGTGACTCCGCCAGACTGCTCCTGCAGACCGCATGGTGCTATGCCATGGCCGGACTCCGACAGGACGCCACGGACCTCAGCCATCTCGCACGCGGCGAAAACTTCGCACCCGCGGTCGCCGCCGATCCCGTGGCTCAGGCACTTCAGACCGATATCGAACGACTGCTCAGTTCCCCCGTGGCCACCAGCAACTCCGCAGAAGGCTGGAGACAGCCCAACGGCAACTACCGCCGCACCGGACTCCAGAATCTGGCTGCACCCCGACTGCGCAATGCGCAGACCGCCAGCCTGTTCGAAGTCACAGATGTCCTGTACGCCGAACAGTTGAACCCACAACTGGCTGCACTCATCGAAGCCTTCAGCACTCAGCACCTGCAGGATCTGAAACTGAACAATACGGCTGTTCCCGCCACCGGACTCCTCGTCGCCGGCGAACTGTACTACGTCCGCACTCCCATCGGAGTCCAGGCTCGCAGCCTGCAAACCGGCCAGCTTGTCTGGGAAGTTGTTCGCCCCGATCGTCCGCTGCGGGCACTGCTCAGCCCACCGCAACCAGCCGATGCCGCCAGCGGCGAACTGCAGTTCTCACGACAAATGCGCGCCGCTCTGTACTATCAGTTGATTCGCACCACGACCTGCGGGCAGATGGCTGTCAGTGGCAGAACTCTGTACACACTCGAGGAAAACACATCGGCCGTTAATGGACTGGGAGCAGTTCGAGGCCTGAATGATTCCGCATTGCCGCAACTGCCCACAAATTACCTGCGGGCCTACGATGCACAGACCGGTGTTTTCCTCTGGCAGGCCGGGGGACAGACGCAGGATGCCAACCCGCTCAATCGCGGACAGGCAAACCTGCTTGCCGGCTACTACTTCCTCGGGGCACCGCTGATCCTCGGCAATCGCATCTACGTCCTCGCGGAAAACAGCGAAGGCATTCACCTCATCAGGCTCGGTGAACCGCAACCGGGACGGCCGGATGCCAACCCCACGATCCTCGCGTCACAACTGCTGACTCTTCCTGAAAACCCGCTCAGCCTGCATCCCCTCAGAAAACATGCCGGACTCACTCCGTCATTCGCCCAGGGACTGCTGATCTGCCCGCTGTGTGATGATCGAGTCGTGGCGGTGACCGCAGAAGACCTCAGCATTCGCTGGATCTTCCGCTACAGTGGCATCGTGCAGCGTCAGGAATTCGGAGGCCCGGATCTGGTGCTCCGCGGTTCCATGGACCTCATTTCCGCATCCGCTGTCGATCGTCAGAATCGCTGGATCGATTTTCTTCCGCGGATCGCAGATGATCGCGTCCTGATCACGCCGCGCGACGCGGATCAGATGTTCTGCCTGAATCTCTCAGACGGACGACAGCTCTGGACCCGCCCCCGTGGCACATTTCACGCCATCGCCGGAGTGACCGATGAACGAGTTGTGCTGATTGGCAATCGCTCAGCAGCCGCCTTCAGCCTGAACACCGGCGAGGCACTCTGGAATACCGAACTGCGACACGGTGTGACCAGCGGCACCTGCAGTTTTGATGGCACCGTACTGCAGATCCCCACAAACGCTCCCGCCATCGTCACTCTCGACACTCGCAACGGACGCGAACTCGTGGCCCTCGCATGGCCCGGTCCGGAACTGCCCGGAAATCTGCTGTCTGCACCCGGAGGACTCCTGTCCGCCGGACTCACCACCATCACCAGACTGCCCGCCAGTGGCGGTGAACCACTGCCCGCAGAACAAGCCGCCGAATTTCTCGTGCAGGGACGGCGGGATGATGCCCGCAAACTGCTCGAAGAACACCTCGCACTGCAGCCGGATGACAGCCCCGCCAGAATCATGCTCATCGACCTGCTGCTCGAAGTCCTCCGCTCCGACTACAGCAGCAATCGCGCACTCGTGGATCGTCTCCGGAACCTGCTCGCTCAGTCATCACGGGATCTTGAACTGGCCCCCATGCTGCACTCGCTGCTGGCGATGGGACCAGCCGACGCCATCCTGCTCGGTGAGCAGCTCAGAGCCACCAGTCGCAGGCAGCGACAGGAACTGGGCGAAATCATCGCCCGCGGTGAACCCTTCGCAGCATCACTGCAGTTCCCCGACTTCCTGAACCGGGTTCGTGAACGGCTGCCACTGCTCGCCACCGCCAATACCGCCGCCACCGCCACAGGCAGCGTCGAACGCAGCGAAGCCGATGTGCTGGCCGGAGTCCTGTTGCGCGGACTTGAATCCAGAACACCCCGGGAACGCAGCCAGATTCAGCAGATGCTCACCTCCGATGCGGCCACAATCGCCGCCGGACTGCAGAACACCCGCGACAGACTGGCTTTTGTGCAACTGCTCATTCGCGGAGGACTGCCACAGACGGCCGTCGAACTGCTCAATGATGCCTCCCTGAAGTGGGATGCCGCTGAGATCCGAGTGACTCTCAATATCGCACTGCTGGAATCCGCTCGACAAACCGGCGCCGCTGCCCGGCAGGCCGCCCGACAACTGCTGGCAAACTTGCAGGCGGCAGACGCCCACTGGCAGGCCTCAACATGGCTCCACGATCTCCGGCTCTGGCAGCAGGATTCTCCGCATGCAGCCGGCTGGCAACCCGGCGGACCGGACGAACAGCAGGCCATCCTGCAGCTGGCCGGCACCGAATTCCCAGCCCTGCTTGAAACACCTCAGTCGCCCTGGCAGGGGACTGTCGCAGCAGAACCCTCGGATGATCGCACCATGCTGCCCGTCCGTGAATTCGCCTCCACAATCCCGCATCGCGCGATCCCGATCTTTGGTCACAGTGGCCTTTACCGCGGCTGGAGACTCATGTGGGTGCAACCCGGAGACCGCATTGCCGCATATGACCCACACGGCAGAATTCGCTGGATTTTCAAGCCCCTGGGAGTGCAGGCCGCTGATTATCAGGGGTACAAGCCGGACTCCTCGGCCTTCACTTCCGGAAACCTCATCGTGCTCTGTCTGCCAGGCCTGCTGCTGGCTGTGGATGGAGTTCACGTCGGCCCTGATCACGCGCCCCACGTGCTCTGGCAAAAACTGGCCGAACCGGAAAGCCAGACCGAGGACCCGGATAACCCGGACCCTCGCGACTTTATCCCGGCGGAAAATCGAGTGGAATCCTTCGCGTGGAATCCAGGCGGACAGTTCCCGGTCGGACCAGTGTCGGCGTTTGGAGTCCCCGTCATCAGCAACCGACGCCTGTCCATGCTCGACGCTCGCACGGGACAGCGTCTCTGGGCCTGCGACAGCATTCCCCCCGATGCCCGGCTGCTCACAGTTGGCAGCCGACTGCTCGTCCTGTCCGAATCTGCCCGCACAGTCGATGTACGCTCTCAGGTTGATGGCGAACTGCTGGAAACAACCAGACTGCCCGACTGGTGGGCCGAAGCCAACGCCAATGTCGGCAGCTCAGTGGAAGACATCGAAGTGGAACCCGGCAGCGAGACATTATGGCGAGTCGACGTGCAGGATCACTGCTGCATCCTGTTTCGACTGACCGCCGGCTCCGCTGTCCTCGAATCCCGGGATCTGCTGCGGGATCAGCCGATCTGGTCCATACCGCTGCCCCAGCGCACCGTCTTCAGCAATCCTCAGGATGGAATCATTGCAGTGCTGTGCGAAGGCCAGCGACTGCTGCTGGTCCGCTCCGATACCGGTCGCATCCTCACCGATCTGCAGGTGCAGCCCATACCACGGCCCCGACAACTGCACCTCCAGCAGGCACAGGGAAAATTCCTCGTCCTGCCGGAAGCCCGCTCCGAAGAAGATCCCTCCATGGACTTCTTCAATCCGCTGATTGATGCCGTACATGTGCACGGCGCCATCTACGCGGTCGACCAGCAGTCCCTGCAACTGGCGTGGCAGCAACCAGTCACACATCGACAGGTACGCGGACTCACCAGCACACAGGCCAGACCACTGCTGTCCACCAGCCCACTGCTGGTACTGCTGTCACGCAATCGCACACCCAAACCTGGCGGTGGCTTCTCGGTACCCGTAGGCGCTCAGGTGCTGGAAGTACAGACCGGACGACTGCTTTACGAAGATGACAGCACCGGACTGACCCAGAATGAACTCTGGCTCAGCCCCAACCCCGAAAACCACAGAATCTGCCTCAGCTTCGACCGACGCATCGTGATCTTCCAGTGGAAACAGCAGCCTCCAGCCGCTGCAACAGAACAATAAACCCGGCTCGTTCTGCAAAAACACGATAACCCCCGCCCCCCGACCCCCAACCCCCAACCCCCAACCCCCAACCCCCGACACCCGACACCCGAAACCCGAAACCCGAAACCCGAAACCCGAAACCCGAAACCCGAAACCCGAAACCCGAAACCAAGCGAGCCCCTGGGTTCGCGTGTTTGGTTTATGTTCTGCCCGTGTTTGCGATTCAGGCCTGAAGGGCCGTTTTCCGGTAGCCCAGGGCGCAGCCCTGGGTCTGCGGCACCCCCAAAAATTGGTTCGTAAGGCCTGAAGGGCCGATTTCAAGCCGAGTGTGGTTTTCGCGTTTGTGCCCGGTGTGCCGCGCAACCGACCCCCAATGGGCCAGCGGCCAGACACAACTGAGCCGCGGGCAACGCCCGAGGCACTCGGATCAGAGCTCACAAAGCTGTTCCTGAATTCACAGCCAAAGCATTCGCCGATCACGATCGACGGCTCCCCTGAACATTCTTCCGCCACCCCTACATTTCGTGTCGTTCGTGTCTTTCGTGGTTCCCAAATCCCACGACCCATCGGCCTGCATTCGTGTGATTCGTGTCTTTCGTGGTTGAAAACTCCCCCCGCCATCACTTCCGCGATTTTCCGCGTTCTTCCGCGGCGAAAAAACACTCTCCCAACACTCCCTGTTCGGTTCCACTTCACCCTCACAGAAAACCGCTCCCCGTCCGTGATCACTGATCACTGACAACTGACCACCGACCACTGACAACTGACAACTGACAACTGACAACTGACAACTTT
>CAITYU010000035.1 GCA_903896675.1 uncultured Planctomycetaceae bacterium | reverse complement strand
TGATTGGCTTGCCTGTCGCCGTTTCGTATTTGTACGAACCGCTGCGGAGTCCCCGTTCATGGATGCTGGCCGGGGCCAGAGTGTTGATTCGGAGCGAGCGGGTTGGTTTGCGACTGGGGAGGGACGTTTTTTGGAGGAGTCGGGTGGTGGGCGAAATTATTGGAGTTGAAAACCGGGGCTTTTTGCGGACGTGACGTAGGTTTTTTCGAATTTCAAATTTGTTTGAAATTTCGCCGACACCATTTAATCGCTGTTGTGTTTAAGGGGGCAGCAGAAGAAAAACGCTGACAGGAGGGGGCTGGTTAGACTGAAAGCTGCCGTGTTTGCAGGCTTCGGTAGCCAAAGTTAACCAGCCCCGTCCTGTCAGCGTTTGTGCGCGCATGGCGGTGTGAAAATTGTGACTTCTGATTTTGAAAATGGAAGCCCGTTTCCCGAAAAAAACAGACGGGACATCGGAAAACTCGATGATCAGCGCTGTCTGCGGGTGCTGTGGGGCGGGATGGTCGCCTCTGCTGCAGCGATTTAAGGCTTTTTCTGGGGTGGTGGGTCAGCACGGCGCGTGGGGCGGTGTGGACTGTGACCGTATTGACTGTGGGAACTCTGGCGGGCGGGGTTGGTGTCAGGTTTCTGTGTCGATGCCTGGGACCGGGAAGTGCCGAGCGAATTGGGCGATTTCGTGGCGGATATTTTCCAGTGCGGCGGGGTTATCGTGCACTTTCAGGGTTTGCAGGATCCAGTTTGCGACCTGTTTCATTTCGTCGGCTTTCATGCCGCGAGTGGTGAGGGCGGCGGTACCGATGCGGATACCGCTGGGGTCCATGGGTTTGCGGGGATCGTAGGGGATCATGTTTTTGTTGACGGTGATTCCGGCGTGGTCGAGGGCGTGTTCGGCGATTTTACCGGACAGTCCGACGGCGGTGACATCACACATCATGAGGTGGTTGTCGGTGCCACCTGAGACCAACCTGAGGCCTCCGGAGAGCAGAGCATCGGCGAGTGTGCGGGCGTTGGCGACGATTTGTTCGGCGTAGGTGCGGAAATCGGGGCGGAGTGCTTCTGCGAAGCAGACGGCTTTGGCGGCGACGATGTGCATGAGGGGGTCCACCCTGGATACCGGGGAAGACGGATTTGTCGACGGCGGGGCCGTATTCTTTGCGGCAGAGGATGAACCCTGAGCGTGGGCCGCGGAGGGTTTTGTGGGAGGTGGAGGTGACGAAGTCGGCGACTGGAACGGGGCTGTTGTGGATGCCGGCGGCGACGAGTCCGGAGTAGTGGGCCATATCGACCATGAGGAGTGCGTTGACGGAGCGGGCGATTTCGGCGAAGCGGGCGTGGTCAATTTCGCGCGGGTATGCACTGGCTCCGGCGATGATCATGCGTGGTTTGTGTTGCTGAGCGAGCTGGCTGACCTGATCGAAGTCGATCCGGTGGTCTGTCTGGCGGACGCCGTAGTGGATGGTTTTGTAGAGTTTTCCGCTGAAGTTGAGGTGCATGCCGTGGGTGAGGTGTCCACCGTGAGCGAGGTCCATGGCGAGGATGGTGCTGCCGGGTTCGAGCATGGCCATGTAGACGGCCATATTGGCTTGTGAGCCGGCGTGTGGCTGGACGTTGGCGTATTCTGCGCCGAACAACTGACAGGCTCGATCCCGTGCCAGGTTTTCGACGACATCGACATTTTCGCAGCCGCCGTAGTAGCGTCGTCCGGGGTAGCCTTCGGCGTATTTGTTGGTGAGTACGGTACCGGCGGCTTCCATGACAGCGGCGCTGGTGTAGTTTTCGGAGGCGATGAGTTCGAGGCCGTCGACTTGTCGGCGGCGTTCGTTGGAGAGGGCGGCCCAGAGTTGCGGGTCACTGGCCTGGATGTGGGAGTGCTGGGCGCTGGCGGGATTTGACATATGTACGAATGTCCTGGCTGTGTTCTGAAAGGCAGCGGCGGTAAGTTTTGCCGGCGTTGGTCAGGCAAAGCTGAGTCTTTACCGCGGTGTCTGCCGCCGGATGCTACCTTTTGCCCTGCGGTCACGATATCTTCGTTGGTTTGGGGGACTGGAAATTCCGCGGGATGGGATCGATGAAGCGGGCAAAATCGTGAACCTGAGTGCAGCAACAGAAGTGGTGGGTGAGTCTGTGGTGGAACCGGGGCGGTCAGGTGTGGCTGTGGCTGGCGAGGCGGGGGGCCTGTTGTCAGCGGCGGTGTTGGTGCAGCAGGTGTTGGCGGGTCAGGTGGTGGCGTTTACGGGAACGCTGGCTTCGATGACTCATCGGTCGGCTCTGGAGCTGGTGGAGCGAGCGGGTGGTCGTGGTGTGCAGGCGGTGGGTCAGGGAACGACGCTGCTGGTGATAGGTGAGGAGGGTTGGGCGCTGGAGGACGACGGTCGTGCTTCTGTGAAGCTGCGGCAGGCGTTGCAGTTGGTGGCGGACGGTGTGGGAATTCGGATTGTGGCGGAGTCGGACTGGCTGCAGATGCTGGGTTTGGACGAGCGTCGTGACGAGATACGCCGCGCGCATACTCCGGCGATGCTCAGTCGGATGCTGAACGTTCCGGTGCGATTGATTCGTCGGTGGGCGCGACTGGGGCTGTTGCGCCCTGTGCGTACGGTGGGTCGTTTGCCGTGGTTTGACTATCGGGAGGCGGCGGGAGCGCGGCGTCTGGCGGGACTTCTGGGTGAGGGTGTTTCGGCGGAGGTGATTGAGCGGAGTCTGGGGGAGTTGAGTCGTGTGCTGGCGGGTACGGATCGATCGTTGGCGCAGTTGAATCTGCTGGTGCATGACGATCAGATTCTGTTGCGTGACGAGCGTGGCGTTCTGAATCCTCGCACGGGCCAGCGTTTGCTGGATTTTGAGGGTGAAGAGGGTGTGGGCTTGCGGATTGCGGGTGTGGGGGAGGGTGTTGAGTCGGGTGAATCCGGCGGGGTGTCGGTGGGGGGTGGGTTGTCTGAGGGAGTGGTGTTGTCATTTGCGGGTGGTGTGGGTGGTGGGCGTTCGGCGTCTGTGCCGTGGACAGCTGACGAGTGGTTTCATGAGGGTTGTCGGTTGAGTGAGAGCGGTGAGTTTGAGGCGGCGGTGACGGTTTTTCGGCGGTCGTTGTGTCTGTTGGGGGGTGAGGTTGGGGGATTGGGTCGTCAGCGTGCCGGTGACTGGGGTGTTGGTGGTGAATTGCCGTTGCAGCCGGACCCGGCGGACGTGAATTTTCATCTGGCGGATGCGTTGTATCGGGGCGGGCGTCTGGAGGCGGCGGTGGAGCGTTATTACTGTGCCGTCGAGTGGGCTCCTGAGTTCATCGAAGCGTGGGCTCAGCTGGGCTGTCTGCAGGCGGAGCTGGAGGAGTTTGAGTCGGCGGAGGAATCGCTGCGTGCGGCGTTGGCGATTCATGCTTCGAATCCGGACGTCTTATTGAGTTTTGCGCAGCTGCTGGACCGTCTGGGGCGGGAGGGTGAGGCGGTGGAGTACTGGCGTCAGTACCTGCAGTTTGACAGTCGTGGTCCGTGGTCCGAGCATGCTCGGATGCGTGCGGGTGGCTTGGAATCGTCGAGCGTGGGTGGGGCTGGTGTGGGAGCGGGAGTGGGATTGCCGTTGGATTCGCTGGTGGACTGAGTGGAGCGGCGAAATTGGCAGCTGGCGGGGATTCCGGTGGTCTGCCGGTGCCTTTGTTTCCGCACTTCTTCTGAGAACACGGGGCTGCTGGGACTGCCACATTCGCCCCTGTTCTGCTAAATTTCCCCCCCACAGCGCGCCGGCTTCGGCATTGGCGACGCATGAAATCACGATGAAACTGCAGTCGAATTGCAACAACAGCACCGGGTCAGCCGGTGATTTCCGAAAACATGTTCAGGAAACGGGAACCGGGAAGTATGGCTCTTGACTCATACAGTTTGTGTATTTGTGGCAGTGGTAAGAAGCTGAAGTTCTGTTGTCAGGATGTTCTGCCGGAGTTATCCCGAGTCAGTACTCTGCGTGAGAACCAGCCGGAGGTTGCCCTGGAGCTGCTGCGTTCGCTGCAGAAGAGGTTTCCGGACAAGGAATCGGTGTCTCGAGAGTTGATGGGTGTGTTGCTGGATCTGGGTCGGAACACTGATGCTGCTGCGGTGGGTACGGACTTCCTGAAGGCTCATCCCGATCATCCGTTGATGCTGTTGCTGATGTCAGAGCTGCGTCTGATGCGGGAAGGTTTCGAGGCGACTCGCAGGTTACTGCATCGAGCGTTTCAGATTTCTTCGCGTCAGCATCCGGACAAGGTGGCTTCGCTGGCGTATCGCGTGGCGGCAGAGATGCTGCAGCGGGGTTCCATTCTGGCGGGTCATGAGCATCTGGCACTGGCTCTGCGGTTATCGCGCGGGGAAGCGCAGCAGAAGGTGCTGTCGCGACTGATGTCGATTGAGGGGGATCGCAATCTGCCTTCGATGTGCAGGACGACGTGGAGTCTGTTGTCGATTGCCGGTTCGGACGAGGTTGTGTTGCAGGACCAGAGGGCACGGAAGCTGTGTCTGCTGGGCTGCTGGGAGCCGGCGGCGATTCTGTACAACCGGCTGGCGGACCAGTTACCGACGGAGGGTGCGGTCTGGTTCAATCTGGGTTTGTGTCAGTTGTGGGACGGTCGTGATCGCGAGGGGGCCTCTTCACTGCATCATGCGGCGACGCTGTTGACGGACGCGGAGCAGGCGATTGACGCTGAGGCGTTAGCGCAGATGGTGGATTTGCTGTGGAGTGAGGACCGTGTGCATGTGGCGATGGCGCGGCTGGAGATCCGTGCGGTTTCCGAAGTGGTTTCTCGTTTGCGTGAAGCGAAGAACGTGCAGTTTCTGAAGTCGCACGATCATGAGAACTGCGAGCATGTTCCGGGTACGGATCATGTGGCGGAGCTGGTGTTGTTGCAGGATCCGGTGGGGACGACGGGTCTGAGTGCATTGCGGGAGTCGCTGGCGGATCTGGATGTGTTTGATGTTGTGGATGGGGACGCCGCTGCGTCTCAGGGATACACGTCTCCGTGGATTGAGCTGACCACATCAGAATTTCTGCTGGAGCGATCGCTTGAGTGTCTGCGTGAGTTGCTGGGTGATCTGATTGTGACTCCTGCCGGTGAGGAGGAGCGTGACCGTTTGACATCGGAATCGAGGATGATGCTGCCGTTTGAGTTGCGGCATGTGCGTCCGGACGAGATGCCCACGACTGAGTATCGCCGGCTGCTGGGCGAGGGGATGTCGGCTGGTGTGGAGATCTGGCTGAGTCAACCGCTGGCGGTGCTGGGGAATCGGAGTCCGCTGGAGGCAGCGGGTGTACCGGAGCTGCGTCGGCCGTTGACGGCGGCGGTACTGGTGCTGCATGATCTGCTGCGTCGTCGGGACATGGATCCGTCGGAGTCGGTGACATTTGAGCGTCTGGGGTTGCCGCGGCGGGCGACTTTCCCGTTTGACGGCAGTGCTCATCTGGGGGCCTTCAATTCGCTGACTCTGGCGCGGATTGATGTGGACGCTGTCTCTGCGAATCTGCTGGAACTGGGCAGTCGTCTGGGGATGATGGGTTTTGTGCGACTGGCTGCGCGGTGTTTTGACCGGCTGCTTGAGCAGAATCAGTTTGAGGACTGGACGACGGCGGTGAGTGTCTGTCAGTCGCGAGCCTCGCTGGCTCGGATTTTGAACAATCTGGAGCTGGCGTGCGGTATGCTGGATCGGGCGCGGGGACTGGTGTCCGGTCCGGATGCGTTCCGGCTGCGTCTGGAGCTGGACATTCGTCAGTTGTCGTATTTGTTGGATGATGTTCGGCAGCCCGCTTTGAAGTCTCTGCTGCACCGACTGCGTGACCAGTATCTGCAGAAGGTCCCTGAGCTGCGTGAGCTGCTGGTTGAGCAGTTGACTGCGGCTGGTGCAGCGGATCTGTTGTGCGAGCTGGACGGTGGTTTGGCGGGTGGGGCTGGTGCAGGTGGAGGCTTGTGGCTGCCTGGTTCCACAGCAGAGGCTCCTGCTGCCGGTGGCGGTCAGTTGTGGCTGCCGGGTCAGTGATGGGGAAGCGGGCATGTATTTTGACAACGCCGCGACCAGTTTTCCTCGTCCGGACTCGGTGATCCGAGCGGTTGAGGGCTGGTTGCGGGATGGTTGTGCGGCGGGTCGTGGAGGGCATGCGGGAGCGGTGGATGCGGGGCAGTTGGTGCAGCGCTGCCGGATGTCTCTGGCGAGGATTCTGGGTCTGGCGTCGTCTCGTCAGGTGGTGCTGACTTCGGGCTGCACGGAGAGTCTGAACACGGTGCTGCTGGGTTTACTGGGTGTCGGCGATCGTGTGATTGCTTCGGAGCTGGACCACAATTCGGTGCTGCGTCCGCTGGCATGGCTCCAGCGGACTCGTGGTATCCAGCTGGAGTTGCTGGGATTTGATGTGGGGACGGGATTGCTGGATGCGGCGCAGCTGGAGCGACTGCTGGATGCGGGTCCGGTTCGGCTGGTGGTCTTGACGCATGCATCGAATGTGACGGGTCGAGTTCAGCGGGTGTCGGAGCTGGCGGCGCTGGCGGCGTCTCGGGGTGCGCTGGTGCTGGTGGATGCTGCGCAGACGGCTGGTCACTGGCCCTGTACTCTGGATGGTCTGGGGGCAGATTTTCTGGCATTGCCTGGTCACAAGGGTTTGTGTGGTCCGTTGGGAACGGGGGTATTGGTATTTCGTGAGGGTCGAGAGGATCTGGTGTCGCCGTTGAAGTTTGGGGGAACGGGGACGGAGAGTGAGTTACTGGAGCAGCCTGAGGGATTGCCGGAGAAGTTTGAGAGTGGCAATTTGAATATGCCGGGGATCGCGGGTCTGGGAGCGGCGGCCGACTGGGTGCTCGAGAGGACTCCGGAGTTACTGCGAGCGAATCTGGTGGCGAAGACGGACTGGCTGTCAGCGGAGCTGGCTCGAGTTTCTGGTCTGCGTTTGCTGACTCCGAGCGTACCCGGGGAGGTTTGCGGGATTGTCAGTTTTGTGGTGTCTGGCGTGGATGCTCATGAGGCCGCGCTGGTGCTGGAGCAGGCGTTTGGGATCCGCAGTCGCGCGGGTCTGCATTGTGCTCCGCTGGTCCATCGGGCTTTTGGTACGGAGTCTGTGGGTGGAGCGGTGCGCCTGAGTGTGGGTGAGTTTACGACGGAGTCTGAGTTAGCGCTGGCGGTGTCGGCGGTTGCAGAGCTGGCGCGGGTGGCTCGATGAGTGGTCTGTCGTGGTGGCTGGCGTTTGCGGTCCTGCAGTTGTTGCAGATGCTGGGGCTGGCGGCGTCGCTGGTGATGCTGCCTGGGAACTGGCTGATGGTGCTGGCGTTGGGTGTGTGGGTGTGGCTGTCGGGCGGTGTGAGTGGTCCGGGTTGGTGGTTGGTGGGAGTGGCGTTTGTTTTGGCGGTGTTGGGTGAGGTTCTGGAGACGGTGCTGGGTTCTGCGGTGGCCGGTCGTCGCGGGGCAACTCGCCGGGCGATGCTGATGTCGTTGTTATTGTCGATGGTGGGCAGTCTGGTGGGGACGCTGGTGGTTCCGATTCCGGTTGTGGGTAGTGTGATTGGGGCGATTCTGGGTGCAGCGGGTGGTGCGTTTGCGGGTGCGTGGCTGGGTGAGGCGTGGGCAGGTACGGAGCGTGTGAAGCGGGTGCGTATCGGGACGGCGGCGATGCAGGGGCGGTTGCTTGGGATGGCGGCCAAGCTGGCGGTGGGTCTGGTGATTTTCTGTCTGCAGGCGGTGATGTTTGTGTTTTGAGTTTAGGTGTGTGTGTGGGTGGGGGTGTCAGAATTTCTGACGACCGCGGAGAGCATCGGCCAGCATTTCGCGGTTGGCGAATTCGAGTACGCTGCCGGAGGCGATTCCGCGTGCGAGTCGAGTGATGCGAACGGGATCATTCTGCAGGAGGTTGGTGATGAACAGGGCCGTGCCATCTCCTTCGAGTGTGGGGTTGGTCGCCATGACGACTTCGGTGATGCCCTGTTTTCGGATGCGGTGCACGAGTTGGTGAATGGTGAGATCTTCGGGACCGATGCCTTCGAGTGGAGCGATGCGTCCACCGAGCACGTGGTACATGCCTCCCCAGACGCCTGACGATTCGAGGGCGACGACATCGCGTGGCTGTTCAACGACGCAGACTGCGTGTTGATCGCGTCGGGGGTCGCGGCACATGCGGCAGACGGGTTCTTCGGTGAGGTTGAAGCAGATGGAGCAGCGGCGGACGGCGACTTTGACGTCGCGGATGGCATCCGCGAGTGCGTTGGCTTCGCCGGCGGAGACATTGAGGATGTGGTTGGCCAGTCGTTCGGCGGTTTTGCGTCCGATTCCGGGGAGCTTGCCGAATTCATCGATGAGTCGGGAGACAGACTGGCCGTAGGGGTGATCCTGAGTTTCGGGTTGTCGGGCCATATCAGACATCCTGTTTCTGAGGTTTTTTTTGTGTGTGTGGAGTGTGGTGTGGGAAGTGTGAGGAAAGCTGTTTCAGCCGAGTCCGAGTTTGCTGAAGGCATCCTGCATTCCGGGGATATTGAGTTCTTCTGCGAGCCGGGCCATTTCAGCGGCGGTGAGATCGCGGGCTTTCTGGATGGCGGAGTTGACGGCATCCTGGGTGAGTTGCTGCAGCAATTGCTGATTGCGGGCTTCGACGAGCCACTGGTGGATGTGGACGCTGCGAACGTGGAAGTCGCCGGAAATGCGAACAGCGACGGCATCTCCGCCGGCGTGGCCTTCGACTTCCATGCGCCCGATGCGTTCCTTCAGGTCGGCCATTTTCTTCTGCATTTCGCCGCTTTGGCGGGCCATACTGGCCATATTGGCGAGGTTTTTCAGTCCTTCAAACATGAGTGGAGTCTTTCGTTGTTATGCGGGTTCGTTGTTGGTGCCGCGTGCAGCGGGTGCGTGAGTGATGCGGACGACGGTGGCATTGAAGGTTTCGATGACGTGGCACACGTAGGCATCCCGTTGCGGGTCGACTTCGCCGATGAGGTTGGACTGTGGCGGTTCGTCCGGTTCGCGGCGGGATTCGCGGCGGGATTCGCGGCGCTGGTTTCCGCTGGTTGTCGTGGGAGTTTTGCCGGCGGGAGTACTGGCGGGTGTTCGGTTGGGTTGACTTCCGGTTGTGTTGTGTGGTGGTGTGGTTGCGGGGTGGTTGTCGGGTTCTGTGGGCAGGCTGGCGGGTGGATCGGCTGGGGCCAGTCGAATTCCGACGGCGACGGTTTTTCCGGTGAGTCGCAGGATTTCGGATTCGACCCAACTGCGATTGTCTGGTGAGTCGAGGGCTTTGCGGGCGAATTCGGCTCCTGCTGGCAGCACAAATTCGACTCGTGCTGGTCCGGCTAGCTGCAGTGAGCGGGCCATGCGAAGTCCGGCAACGGCGGTGAGTTTGGCGGATTTCAGCAGGAGCTGCATGATCTGTGGGAGCGTGTTATCGGAGAGTTCGAGAACGGGGGTTGGGTGATGTGTTGTGGCGGTGTGGGTGAGTTCTGTGTCTGCGGGAGTTTCAGCGGCAGCGGGGGCTGAGTCTTCAGGAGTCAGTTCGGCTGTTTTTTTTTTTCGGCGGGTGCTGACGTTGTGCCGGTGGGTGCGGGCAGCGCGGCGGCGGGGGCAGTTGTGCCGGGTTCGGGCAGAGCGGGCAGTCGACCGGAGAGCAGGTCGCTGATGGCGGAGAGATTTTCCAGCAGGCTGAGCTGGACCATGGCCATTTCGATGATGGTGCGAGCGAAGGTGCTGCGGAACATCTGTGAGCGAGCGCTGGCGAGGATCTGGAAGGCGGCCATGACGCTGGGCATACTGAGCAGGAGCCCCTGTTTTTTCAGGAGTTCGCGGCGTGAGTCGGCGACGCTGGCGAGTGCCACCCCGGTGCCTCCGGAGAGGACCACCATGAGGTCACGTACGTAGGCGATGCACTGATCGAGCAGTTCACCGGGTTGCACACCGCTGCCGAAGCAGGTGTCGAGCAGGCTGATGACTTCTGCTGGCTGGTGGTTGACGACGGCGGAGAACAGTTCGAGGAGTCGTTCGTCGCTGGCGGTGCCGAGCATGCGGTGGACGTCTTCGGCGGCGACGGTGCCTTCGCTGAAAGCGAGCAGTTGGTCGAAGAGAGACTGGCTGTCGCGCATGGATCCGCGGGCGCGGCGGGCCACCAGTTCGAGTGCTTCTTCGGCGACGGTATAGCCTTCCTGGGTGGCGATTTCGCGGAGTCGATCGGCGATTGAGGCTTCAGCGATGCTGGAGAAATCGAAGCGCTGGCAGCGTGAGAGGATGGTGTCGGGGACTTTATTGGGTTCTGTGGTGCAGAAAATGAATTTGACGCTGGGTGGTGGTTCTTCGAGGGTTTTGAGGAGCGCGTTGAAGGCTTCCTTGGTGAGCATGTGGACTTCGTCGATGATGTAGACTTTGAACTGAGTTCTCATCGAGCGAACGCCAACGGTGGCGCGGAGCTGGCGGATGTCGTCGATACCGCGGTTGGAGGCACCGTCGATTTCCATGACGTCCACGTCGTTACCGGCGGAGATTCCGTGGCAGATATCGCATTGGTTGCAGGGGACGCCGTCGACGGCCTGCGGGCAGTTGAGGGCTTTGGCAAGGATGCGAGCGGTGGAAGTTTTGCCGACACCGCGGGCACCGGTGAACATGTACGCGTGAGCAACTCGGCCGGCACGAATGGCGTTGCGGAGGGCTTTTGAGACGTGCTGTTGTCCAACCACGTCATCAAAAGCCTGCGGACGAAATCGCCGAG
Organism: uncultured Planctomycetaceae bacterium; assembly: GCA_903896675.1. Taxonomy (GTDB): domain Bacteria; phylum Planctomycetota; class Planctomycetia; order Planctomycetales; family Planctomycetaceae; genus SXXK01. Next base: position 941 of record CAITYU010000035.1, on the reverse strand, counting down.
CAAGGACGGTGTAGTGCGAGCCTGAAGCAGATGATGCAGCCGTAGTCACTGGGCGTTTCCGGCGAGTACCAACAGGAAGAGGGGAAGGCCGAAGGTTGAACCCTGACCCGGACCCCCATTGGAAGACCTCCGGATTCTAGCGGATTGGGAACGGCTTGCTATCCCTCAGGGGGGCTGCGGCAGGTTTTATTTTCGGGGTTGGTGGCTGGCCCGTCATTGCAAAACAAAGGCTCAAAAAGTGAAGGACGCCATGCTTTTTCCAGCGATTCGCAGCGCCGTGAGAATTCTGCGAGGTTCAGGCGTCCGAGCCTGGCCATGAAGTCCTGCCTGTCCGGGGACCTGCAGGGACGCGAAAAACGCAAGTGGACATCCGGGCGAGCCGTTAGCGTCAGCTGACGGGTGTCGTCGCGCTGCCGTCACCGAGCTGGTGCTCGGTGGTCGCGGAGATGGTCCCCTTGGGAGGGCGAGGGGCCTGCCGAGCCGAAGGAAGTGGTCAGTTCTCAGTGGTCAGTGGGCAGCCAAAATGCAGACCGGGCATTCCTGCCCGGCCACCGTTTGCCCACACAAAGCTACGACGAGCGTTTACCCATCACTCAGCCATTCCGTCGGCTGATAAACACAAGGCAAAAGACGAGCTTCAGCATCGTCACCGAGCTGGTGCTCGGTGGTCGTCGCATGGGCTTCAGCCCGTGTCGTTACCCAGGAATCCCGTCGGGCCATGAGTCCATTGCGGCGTGTGTTTGGTGTGTGCCGTGGGTATGTTTGCGATTCAGGCCTGAAGGGTCGTTTTCCGATAGCACAGAGCGCAGCCCTGGGTGAGGAGCTTGCCGCGGTAACGACCAACCACGCTTTGATTAAAAAATGGCCCACCGCACGTCAGCACCCGAACCCGCCGCTCACCCACCCTCAATTTGGCCAACGGCCATAGTCAACTTAGCTTT
>CAITYU010000034.1 GCA_903896675.1 uncultured Planctomycetaceae bacterium | reverse complement strand
TTTTTGGTTCTTCACCCGAATCTGTGGGTAAAAAGGGTCGTTAAAAGCTCCGCTCGGGTTCAGCAAACGGGGCTCGGGCCGTTCATGGGAGGTCCAGAAAACTGGACTCCCGTAGTCCTCGGAGGAAAACATCCTGCGGGTCTGTCATGAGACAGTTGCAAACGTAAGTCCATGACTGGGAGCCCGCGAGATGCAACTGCAAACGATCCTGAACAAGGTCCGGAAATTCAAGGGATACGTTTACGAAAACGTGACGATGTCTCAGGATGGCAGGAAGCTTGACGTCCACATTCGTCCTCGAAAGGGTGCCTCTCCAAGGTGTTCCGGGTGCGGGCGTAAAGGCCCCGTGTACGACCATCTTCCGAAAGCTCGGCGGTTCGAGGTCGTACCGTTGTGGCAAATTGCCGTGTTCTTTGTCTACGTCATGCGGCGTGTCGATTGCCGCCACTGCAAGCGAATTGTGGTGGAGTAATTCCCGTGGAGCGATGGGAAGCATCACACCACACTGACGTATCGCTGGTTTCTGGCCGAGATGAAGAAGTTCAATGAGGCGTTGGATGAGATCCGTCGTGACGAGACGCGTGCCCTGCGAGTCGCAGGTTACGAGCCGGTGCTCAGGAAGTCTCGCTGGTGCCTTCGGAAACGGCCAGAGAATCTGACGGATCGTCAAACTACGTCACCTCGAGAAATTCTGCAGCACAACCTGAAGACGGTGCGAGCATGGCTGTCACGGGAAGACTTCCAGCGGTTCTGGGAATACAGTTCTCCGGCGTGCGCAGGAAAGTTCCTTGACGAGTGGACAGATCGAACCATGCGGACGACGCTCCAGCCATTCATGTCGGTGGCGGAAATGCTGCGACGTCACAAGCCGCTTGTGCTGAATTGGTTCCGAGCCCGTGGGGAGTTTTCAGCCGGTTGTGTGGAGGGCATGAATGGCAAGGCGAAATTGACGATGAAAAAAGCCTACGGATTCAAGTCGTACAATGTGGCAGAAGTCGCACTCCTGCATACACTTGGGAAGCTGCCGACCCCGCAAGTCACCCACAGATTCTGATGAAGAGGCGGGGAGAGGCCCTCGGGGACCGTCGGGCTCACGCGATGCCGCTAAGCCGCGAAGGGAAACGCAGTGGGCTGACGCGAGGTAAGTCACCGGCGTGGTGGGATTTGCTGGCAGTCTGTAGTCTGCTCGTGATGGTGTGGCCCCGGCTTGGCCCGCTCGCACACGCCCGAGCCAGTCACCGGTGCGTCACAAAGAATCCGCCAGGCCTGAATCGCAAACCCGGAAAAACGAACCACCAAAACGAACCACTCAAGGCCAGACCGCCACGCCCGCAGGGCCGGCCTCAGCAAAGCCAGGTGCGGCCGTGGAGCGACTACTGCGGCGGCAATTCCTCGACCGTATCACCCAGTTGCTCCTGCAGTTGCCGGCCTGTACCGCAGCAGAAGCGATCCTGACGCTGCAGGCGACGATTCAGCAGATAGCCCGAGACATCACCCGCGTCGTCAGCCTGCTCCAGATCCAGCAGAGCATCCTTCAGCCTGAAGCCCCGCTCACGCAACAACCCGATGAGTTCTTCCCATTCCCGCTTCTCCGGCGATGCCTCCCAGCGAACCTGCTCATCAGGAAACTGCCGAAAGCTGCTCTGCATATTCCTGTAGCGTGCAGCCACTGCGTGAATCACCTGTTGATGGTCCCGATCATAACAGGCAGCGCTGGCCCCCGCCCTGAGCAGTCTGCTGGCCAGACTGTAGTGCCTGCCACGAATCGCAGCATGCAGCGGCGTGGCTCCATCCGAGCCCTGCAGGTCAGGATCCAAACCAAACCTGATCAACTGGTCCAGTGTCTCAGCCGTCTGAGACACACCACCGCTGCGATTTTCGAAAAATGCATGCAGCAGGTCGCCACCCCCATCGGGATGCACCCACTGCCGTGGTTTTGCATGCTGCAGCAGCGTCCGCAGCCATTTCTCAGACAAACGATTCTTTGCGGACATGTAAAACACAGAATCCCCCGCACGAAATCGGAACACGTGATCGTCGATCCGCAATCCCCGCGGCAGCACAACAGGCACGTCCGGATTTGCCCCCCGCAACAGCAGAAATTCGAAAACCCTGAGCCTGCCTGACAGGTAACTCCAGAACAGTGGCGTCACCCCATGCCGCCCCTCGGCCGTCACACTGGCACCCTCCGCGCAAGCCTGCTCGACAGCCGCCAAATCACCCTTCAGAATCGCCAGACACAGCGCCTGCTGCTGTGCCGAATCGTAGAACACTTCCGGATGCTCCAGGAACGCCCGCGTCGCCTCCTCAACAGGGTATTCTTTGAAATCATCACCGCCCATACCCGGACCTGTCGTCTGCAGCAGCAGCAGCATCGCCAGAGCCACGTGCTTGAGCCAACCACCAGGCAAAACCCGGAAAAACCAGCAGTCAGGATGATCAGGTACCATCGCACGCACCTCAAACAGCAGACACAAAGATCCCTTTTTGTTGGCTTTCGTCCTGTTCACTTCCCCGGATCCGGATCCCCGAAAATGTCGAATTTCCGCAACAGTACCGGGACTGAAATCTGTTCAACCATCAGTCCCCATTCTACAGCGTAAATCTTATGATGCGTTGCCATTTTCAGTGGAACTGCTCCGGAACACACAACATTTTTCAGCCACCATCCGAACCGCAGCGACCACGCCTCCCAAGGTTCCCCAATGAACTGCCGCGGACAACTCGCAAGCGTTGTTTTGAATTCCCTCTGCCCCATTTCAATCTCTCGATCGAACGGCGAATGCAACCGGATTTGTCTGCCGATAGCCGATGGGATTGTGCCAACTACGGGTAGTCCTGCAAGGTTTTCCTGAATTACGGTCAATGGGTCATATGCGGTGCTGAATGCATTCACGCAGCCAAAGCCTTTTCGCTCGTGCTCGTACCGTTGCAAAGCACCCTCAGTGATCGGTACCCGCGGGGACAGTATACCGTCTTTCCGCAGTGTTACAGTATATTCGTGAAGCCCAGCGGCATTAAAAGTATTTGCGGGCATCGGCTGAGGTTGCGCCGCGACACTTGCTGCGCTTGCCAACCCACCCCCCAAAGAATGCCCGGTGGCTCGCGCGCTGGATTGCATTGCGGCCAATCTTTGTATCAGGCTCTCGGCAATCAACATTGCATCCCGATATTGAGTCTCGATCTTAGACAAACGGACCCAGGCATCTCCCGACAACCCCAGTCCCTGCACGACATCACTCATGATGTCGGCGACCTCCATTTCAGTCCCGGCAAATGCCAGCACGTACTCGCGTCCCGTCTCACTGAGATAGTCGCGATAGACTGCCACTCCGAGTCCATTCATTCTCAATTCCCCGTTGATCAGCAACGGAAGCAGGTCACTTCTGATACCAATGGGCCGCAATTCACCTTCCCGCAATTTCTGCTGTCCGAACTGTGGCAGATCCTTCATGTCATACACCGCTTCTGAAATCAGGGCGTCACGGAGGACAACACCCGTGTGAGCCACTCCCGCGCTCCAGTAGCGCTGGCGATGGTCAAACTGCAGGTTGGGAAAGAACGTATCGTCGTGTTCATTGACCATGTACTGCACTACATCTGAACTTACAAACATGGCTGGCCGAGACTGGTTGGCAGCGAGAAACACTCCGAACTCAATCTGATCCACTGGAGCCGACTCTTTGACCCCGTCCTTCATACTGTGACGATTCATCGACATCACCGATTCCATCCAGACAACTCCCGATGAACCCAACTGACTGGGCAAATACGCGCGTCCCGGAGTAATCACGTCGCCACCATTCTCGATAGCGTTCATATTCAGTTCACTCGGATCGTTGGCGGTTCTCCGCCAAAGCCGAACGGTACCCGAATTGCCGGACTGCTTCGTGGGGGCAAACATCACCATCGTACCGTCAGGGGTCGGGGCCGTGCTGTAGGACAACGGTACGAGGCCCACACCGTTTTGATGTCCCGGAGCGCCAGGCGGTACAGATTGCCCCAACCTGGTTGGGTAAGTCAGCTTGCCTATGCCATACCGATTGTCTTCCAGGTATTCTTCCCAGTCACTGCGTTCAGGAATCTTCAAACCGCTGTTGTTGTTGCTGTCAATGTCCAGATCGACATCCCAGCAAATGTGGTTGACTGAGTCAAAATGATCACCGGCACGTGGCTGAGCAACTGATTCCCAGTGCACGGTCAGTTTGTCGATTGCAGCCTTCAATCCCTCGACCCGGTACTCAACAACTTCCCCTTCCGCCAGTTCAAAAGGCTTCCAGCCTTCGCGCTGGATCCACTGCACGGGTGCTCCATTGCGTCCCTTTTGCATTCGGTAGATTCTGACCGAGGAAAAATCACCCTGAATTGAAAACTGCATGCCACCCACGCGATCTGCAAGGTCATGCTCCGGCTTGATGTGTGACTGCACTCTGAGCCGCACGACGTCATTTTCGTCTGACGCGAGGATCGCGGGCGTTTTAGTGTAGAAATTCATGTCACAGGCATACTGCCCGGCATCGAAATCTGTATTCCTGTGCAGGACTGACGACCACTGGTCTTCCTGCACATCATCCAGCCAACCGAGGTTGACGGCACTGAAGGACATATCGATATCGGCGGTGGCATCAGTGAGCATCAGGTCTGCTTCGTCAGCATCGGCCGGCGTATAGCCTCCATGCGGTCCCGGGACAACGGTAGCCAGTATGAATTCAGGCGTTTCAAACTGGTGGTCTGCACTGGCGATCAGCTTGAAGTCCAGCACGGCCTCACCCGCTGGAATCGTCAGAATGGCATTGGGAACTTCGTCACCTCCGGCTGGTGGCAAATCCAGGAAGTCTCGCTGCATGTCGGCAACGCGATAGTCCAGGTGGGCAATGGCCTTGCCTGTCAATTCGACTTTGACCTGCAGTGGCATCATCGTGCTGCCGGTGCGAGTCAGCCGGAGGATGCCTTCGTCCAGCCGAGATTTTGTGTAGGGACCTTCCAGCATCTGCTTATCCAGAGCCTCGATACTGACTTCGCAGCCATCGCCGACACCGCCACCGGTGCCGCCTCCGCCGGTTGCTCCATCACCGGTTCCCCCAAAGTCTGCCCCGCCCGCGTTATCCGCGAAGCAACTGATCCCTCCCATGCCTCCGTCACCGATCGGGTTTTCGCCATCACCATTTTCACCGGACAGCAGGATTCGCTGTTCCAGTGACTGGATTTCCGCCGAATCACTGGCAACAGGCGCCCAGATTCTGGAACGACGTCGTCCTCTTTCGGTGGTCGCAAATGACAGCAGGGACCGGAAGCACGTGAAGACGTTCATAGCCCACCTCGGTTGGTTAACGATGCAATACCACACGGGTGCTAATAAATACCGCCCACAACCAAGCTCGGGAAGTCTGATCGGAGGAAAACTGCGACGATCGTTCTTTGAGGGTCCGATTCTACCGCACGTATTCCTGCAGCAACGATGGAATGCTGTCACCCGGAGTCACTGTGCCAGTGGACTGATTCCTGCAGGCAGCGCTCGTCGACACTGTACAACGTCGACAATATCGGGGGCTGCCATTTTTCATCAGTCGTCAGCAATGTTCGATCGTCCGGAAAAAATGCGAAAGTGTCTCTTAGTACAGTGCCACATCCCGTCAGTGACAAACAGCCATACAAAGTTCGGTAAGCCACTCACGTAACATCGGCAGACAGTGGTGGTCAAAAGTGGCGCTAAGCAATGTTTCCGTGGTTCCACCCGCCACGCCTGAGTCGTAATGCAGGAAATAACCATAAAAACGCACTCGCAGAGACTGCACAAACAGCAACCCTGCCAGCAGACGGATCGTCCGAAAAACAGATCATGCTCCAGCCCCGGTGGGTAAGGATTCTGCACCCGTCATCCATACAGCACCAGAAATTCCGCGACTCCCCCCAATCGTCCTCTGGGCGATCACATCCGAAAGTCACTTCCGCGCAGGAACCGGCGTCAGAAACTGTTCGCCCCACCCGCACAGTCCCCGCCTGCCAGCCAAGCTCTTCGTGGCGAGACACGGTGTGCGCAGTCAGAATCTGAATCTGCGGCCCCCTGCGAGGTTCTCCGCCATACGCCGCTTCATGGCCCCCAACGGCTGCCCTGCGATTTTTGTGTCTTTCGTGTTTTTCGTGTTTTTCGTGGTCCAGCAAAGCCCCCCGCTCACTTCCCACTTCCCACTTCCCACTTCCCACTTCCCACTTCTCACTTCTCACTTCTCACTTCTCACTTCCCACTTCCCACTTCCCACTTCCCACTTCCCACTTCTCACTTCCCCGCCCGTCGGTGGAAAGTGGAAAGTCGGGCGGGCTGGTTGCATTTTCGTCCGCCGCGGGTGAGACTTGCCGGGTGCTGCTGAGTCGATCGTCATTCAACCGGAACTGATCCCGCATGCCCTCGTCACCGCTCGATCGCGAAGAATACGTCGAACAGGAATATTTCTTCCGCGTGTACCGCGAACGTCTGCTGGAAAGCGTGCCGTCTCAGGAAATCCTGCAGACCATCCACGAAGAACTGCTGGCCACCACTCGCCTGCCCATGGCAATCGACTTCCTCCGCGCGGAAATTCTGCACCACGGACGCATCAGCGGCGCCATGACTCGCCTCGCACACTACTTCGCTCCGTTCCAGGCCTTCGTCATCCGCTGCAGCGAAGAGGATGAGTCGCGGTTCGAACAACTGACCGCCCTGCGGATCCTGGAACTGGAAGCACGCTACCGCGCCCGTAACCCCGGTATGGCCGGCTTGTTCATCTACCAACTGGAATGCATCGCTCGCAACCGCCTCGGCTACGCAGATGGCCTGAAAGCCATGTCGGATGACCCACTGTACTCCGCAGACTGGCGACGCTGGATCCTGCGGCTGCAGTCCGAGCTGGGCACGCTGGAACTGGCCGAACTGATCTACCGGGTCTCTGAACACTTTTATACTCGCCGCGCCACCGGACGCAGCAAACAGGCCGAGGCCGACCGCGGGCTGGTGCTGTTCGGAGAACAGGAAGGACGCATCGCTCGCGCCAACATCGGGCTCGATCCACTCTACCTGTTCGCCGCCCTGCAACGACACCTCGACTACCCCGCCGTACCCAAATCCGTCGTCACTGACGACAACGAACGCCTGCCCAAAGCACTGGAAGCCAGACTGCAGAAAATCGAACAGAAACTGAAGATTCTGGAAATGGAAACCAAGGGCGGAATCGATCTGAGCCGGTTCTACAAACCGGGCGAAAATGCGGGAAGTTAGAAGTGGTCAGTGGTCAGTGGTCAGTGGCCAGTGGTCAGTGGTCAGTGGTCAGTAGTCAGTGGTCAGTGCTCAGTGGGCAGTAGTCAGTGGTCAGTTTTCGGTTTTCGGTGGGCAGTGAGCAGTGTCATGACTTGGGAAACCAGTCGGGCTTGATCCGTTTTATTCCCTCGATCTTCGCATGAAGTTTTGCGTACGCCGGCCAAATCGATTGCCAGCCGGGCTCGCCATCGTGCTTGCGATCAAGGAAGCCACCAGGTTTCGCGAGTCTGGGCTTCAAACACCCTGGCTCTGCTGAGGCCCGCCCTCGAGGCGCGGAGAAGGGCTCGGAGACGGTCCTGGGGGCCTCGTGTGGTGGTTCGTTTTGCCTGCGTTGCGATGCAGGCCTGAAGGAGTCTCTGACGCACACTGTCATCTCCCTACTCCATACTCCCTACTCCCTACTCCCCCCTCCCTGCAGGTACAGCTCCAATGCCAGTCGGTTGGATTGAAAGGCCATGCGGTTCAGTTCACGACGGCCGGGCCGGCAGAATTTCCAACCTGTAATCTCCCCGTCCGCAGCCCGCATGTCGGCAAACGATTCGACTTCCACCACAAAGAACACGTCCGTGACGGGCAGCACAAATCCGTTCCAGACGTATTCGTTGGGGAAGCTGGCGAGGTAGTGGTGCGAGCGAACCTGCAGGCCGATTTCTTCCAGAACTTCACGTTTCAGGGCCTGCTCAATCGTTTCACCGGCGTCGACAAAGCCACCGGGCAGGCCGTACAGGCCTTTCCCCGGATCCCTCGCTCGCACCAGCAGCAGCACCTGACCGTCAGGGTCGGTCAGGATCGAGCCAACTGCGGCAACGGGTGCGAAGTAGTGCGAAAAACCGCATTCGCCGCAGCGAAACGGGTTGCGGCCTGTGCGAGTGACAGCCGTGCCGCACCGCGGACAGAATTTCCACGCTCGACGAATCGGTTTGGGGGCAGCCATGCGGGTTTGTCAGAAAGGCGATGGGGGTTGGAGTGAACTTTCCTGCTCGAGTTTCTAGACTATCAGGCCTTGCACCGCAACCGCCAGTTCTGCGGCCTGCGGTCGGTACCACAATTGTCAGAATATTCCAGCCAGGGTTACTGCTCATGGGTTTGTCGCTGCCAACCATACTGCCTGAGGAACTGAACCGTCTGCCCAGCCCGCAGTTGGTGATTTTTCGGGATCGGCTGCTGTCCAATCTGGATTCGATGCTGAAGCTGGCCAAGTCCCCGGGGCGCCTGCGTCCCCACTGCAAGACTCATAAAATGCACCGCATCATCCGGCTGTGGGTGGAGCGGGGTGTGTACAAGCACAAGGCTGCAACGATTGCTGAGTGTGAGATGTGTGCGTCGGCTGGTGCCACGGACGTGCTGTATGCGTATAACCCGGTGGGGCCCAATATTGCTCGGTTGGTATCGCTGGCCGGTGCTTATCCGCAGTGTCGTTTTCGGGCGACCACGGATCACGAGGGTCCGTTGCGGCAGCTGTCGGCGGCAGCAGCCGCAGCAGGTGTGACGATCGGCGTGATGCTGGATGTGAACGTGGGCATGGATCGCACCGGGATTACTCCGGAAACCCCCGGCGCAGCGGCTCTGTATGATCTGGTCCGGCACCTGCCCGGGCTTGAACCTTCCGGTTTTCAGGTCTATGACGGCCATCAGCGGCAGGGAGATCTGATGCAGCGACGCGTGGCGGTGGCCGAGCAGTGGCCGCGCGTGCTGAAGCTGCGGGCCGAAGTGGAAGCGCTGGGATCGACGGTCCCGGCGTTCGCCTGCGGGGGGACTCCGACCTTCCCCTGCTATGCCTCCATGTCGGATCCGGCGATTGAAACCTGTCCCGGCACCTCAGTGCTCAGCGATTCCGGCTACGGCAACGCGTTTCCGGACCTGCCGTTTGCTCCGGCTGCCGCAATTGTGACGCGAGTGGTCAGTCGTCCGGCCGCCAACCGGATGACGCTGGATCTGGGCAACAAGGCCGTCGCCGCAGATCCGCCGAAGGGCGCACGAGTGCTGATTCCCGAATTGCCGGACGCGGTGCAGGACATTCACAGCGAAGAGCATCTGGTGCTGGTGACTGCCGAGGCGGAGAAGTATCAGCCAGGGGACACGTTGCTGGCGATTCCGGTGCATGTTTGTCCGACCAGTGCGTTGTACGACCGGGCCGTGATTTTTGATGGCGGGCGGATTGTGGATTTTTGGGAAGTGACCAGTCGTAATCGTCGGATTGTTTTTTAGTTTTTAGTGGTCAGTGGTCAGTGGTCAGTGGTCAGTGAGAAGTGGGTGGTGGGCAGGGCAGTGGAGGGGAGGGGAGCAGCGATGGGTGAGTTGACGGGGACGTGTCCGTTGTCGCGTGAGCAGATTGTGGGGCAGTATTTTCTTGAGCATCGGGCGCGGTTGCTGGACATCGCGGCATTTCTGGATCGTTTGGATCGTGCGGCGTCAGGTGGTGCCCCGGATTTTCGTGAGCAGGCGTTGTTGCAGGCCTTGCGGCTGGTGGCGGACGGTGGTCCGCAGCGAACGGCGCGGGTGTTGAATCTGTTCAGTGATATGTCTGAGCAGTTGCCGCAGTCGGCGCAGGGGATGAAGGGGGCACTGGGGGCGGTGAAGCCGGCGGCGGGAGTGACAGCATGAAGTACATCGATCCTCATATTCACATGGTGTCACGAACGACGGACGACTATCAGCGGATGGCGCAGTCCGGCTGCATCGCGGTGACGGAACCGGCTTTCTGGGCCGGGTTTGATCGTTCTTCGGCGCAGGGGTTCCATGATTATTTTCGGCAGTTGACCGAGTATGAGCCGCGGCGGGCGGCGTTGTTCGGAATCCGCCATTTTACGTGGCTGTGCATCAATCCGAAGGAGGCAGATGATCCGGCATTTGCGCGGGACGTGGTGGCTTTGATTCCGCAGTTTCTGAAGTGTGACACGGTGCTGGGGATCGGTGAGATCGGGTTGAACAAGAACACGAAGAACGAACTGATTATTCTGGAGGAGCAGATTCGGCTGGCGGAGGAGCACAATCAGTTGATTCTGGTGCATACGCCGCATCTGGAGGACAAGCGCAAGGGGACTCGGCTGATCATGGATGCGCTCAGTGCCAGTACGATCGATCCCGGTCGGATTCTGATTGATCATGTGGAGGAGCATACTGTTGCGGACGTGCTGGACCGGGGGTTCTGGGCGGGGATGACGCTCTATCCCGACACCAAAATGACTCCGCAGCGTGCCGCGGATGTGATTGAGATGTATGGATCGGAGCGGATCTGGATGAATTCGGCTGGTGACTGGGGTTGCAGTGATCCGCTGGCGGTTCCGAAGGCGCGTCTGGAGCTGCGGCGACGGGGACATGCACTCAGTCTGATTGATCGTGTGACGCTGGACAATCCGCGGACATTTCTGAGTCAGTCCCCGAACTTTCGGCTGGACGTGGAGAGTGCCGGATGAGCCGACCGGCGGGCAGTGTGCAGTATGACAACCGTGGACGTGTGGTGCTGGTAACGGGTGGCGTGCACGGGATTGGTCGGGCGATCTGTGAGCGCTGGCAGCAGACTGGTGCTGCTGTGGTGTGCATGGATGTGGACGACGAGGCGGCTGCGACGTTGCCGGAGGGAATACTGTTTGTGCGGGGAGACACGGCGGAGCTGAGTGACTGTGAGCACGCGGTTTCGTTTGCCGTCGACCGTTGCGGTGGTCTGGACGTGCTGATCAACAACGCGGCGATTCAGCCGAAGGCGTCGTATGTGCCGCAGCACCAGTATTCTGCAGAGTTGTGGGCGCGTCTGGTGGCGGTGAATCTGACCGGGTATGCTCAGATGGCTGGCTGTGCCCTGCGGGTGATGCTGTTGCAGGGCAGCGGAGTGGTGTGCAATATAGGCAGTGCGCAGGGTCATCGGACGGCGCGGCAGGTGGCGGCTTACGGTCCGATCAAGGCGGCCAATCTGCTGCAGGCTCGTCAGTGGGGCGTTGAGTATGCGCGACAGGGGATTCGGTGTGTGTCGATTTCGCCTGGCGCCATTCTGACTCCGATGGTTCGTGCCACGTTGTCTGAGCAGGGTGGGGCAGCGGCGCTGGCCAATCGGGCTCCGATGGGACGGATCGGGGATCCGGACGAGATTGCTGCGGCGACCTTATGGATGTGCAGTTCTGCGGCGTCCTATGTGACGGCGACGGACCTGCTGGTGGACGGCGGTATTGATGCTCTGGCGGCTTTTGCTGAGCCGTGGCCGATGGGTGGTGATGTACCTGAACTTTAACAGCTCCGGAGTGGCCGATGCGTAGTTGTTCCGTGTGGTTTCCGTGTCGTCTGGTGCGCTGCAGTCTGTTTGTGCTGTTTGCCGGTCTGTTGTCTGTCGTGTCTGCGGTGCCCACAGCAGATGCTCAGGATCTGCGTGTGATGAGTTTCAACGTGCGTTACGGGACGGCCAGTGACGGGCCGGATTCGTGGCCGCAGCGGCAGGAGCTGGTGGCTGGGGTGATCCGCAACTTTGCTCCGGATCTGCTGGGGACTCAGGAGATGCTGCCGTTTCAGGCGGAGTATCTGCGTGAGGAGCTGGGGGCGGGAGCGGATCGGCCGCGACGTTATGCGTACATAGGCTGGTCGCGGGATGCTTCGGCGGGTGGCGAGCAGTGTGGGTTATTCATCTGCGAGGACCGTTTTCAGGTGGAGGGTGCGGGGCAGTTCTGGCTGAGCGAGCGACCGGAGGAGAAGTTTTCAAAAAGCTGGGACTCGTCATTGCCGCGTGTCTGCACGTGGGCTCGATTGCAGGACCGGCAGGTGCCGGGGCGGCGGCTGTTGTTTGCGAACACGCATTTTGATCACCGGGGCGCGGAGGCTCGGCTGCAGTCCGCGCGGCTGTTGCGGGATCGTCTGCCGCAGCTTGCAGATGGTCTGCCGATCGTGCTGACGGGAGACTTCAACTGTGGCGAGCAGTCTTTGCCGTGGTCAGCGGCTGCCGCTGATGGTGTGCTGGTGGATTCGTTTCGGGCGGCGTTTCCTGAGCGGCAGGCGTCCGAAGGGACGTTTCATGGTTTCCGGGGAACGGCGGGGGCCGAGCGGATCGACTGGATCCTGTATTCTGCCGGGCGATTTCAGACGGTGGCTGCGACGATTGATCGGACCGAGCGGGGTGGACGTTATCCGTCGGATCATTTTCCGGTGACGGCGGTGTTGCGATATACTGCGGCGGTTGCGCAGTGATTTGCGGCGATCTGGTGATCGGAGAGTTGGCATGGCGATCCGAGTGGAGGCTGGAACAGCAGTGGCGGCAGCCGTGTCGCTGGCTGGCCTGGCGGGTGTGCAGTGGTGTCTGTCGGATCCGTGGCTGCGTACGGTGGCTTCGCTGGCGTCGACGCTGCCGCTGCTGAGTGTGGCGATCCGGCGGAAGATTCCGGCAGACGATCATCCGCATGTGCTTGAGTCCCGCAGCGCTGCCGAGCAGCAGCGGCAGCATTATCAGCAGGCTCTGCAGTCCCTGGAAGAGACTCGGGCGGAGGTTGCCGCGGCATTGCAGCAGCGGGCGGATGATCTGCAGCAGCGTGAGCAGCAGTTGTCATCGCGGTTCGCCCGGTTTCATGAGTTTCTGGAGTATCCGGTCAGTGATCTGCATACGGGGCTGACAGCGGACAATCTGGAGCAGTTGGGGGCGCAGGACCGTGCGGTGCGGCAGTTACTGGAGCAGGAAGCGGAGCGGGTCTACGAGAAGATTCGGGGGAACGGGTACGTGGCGGACGGCCGTGTGCAGCTTGAGCAGATTCGGGATGAGGCATTGCAGTTGATTCGCCGGGTGGCGCAGATTTACCGCCCGGACAGTGAGAATCCGCTGATGGAGGTCAGTCTGGAGCAGTTGGCGCGGGCCGCCAGTCGGATCTGGCTGCATCTGCTGGTGCTGCTTGAGCAATTGCCGCTGAACGTGCAGACGTACAGTCTGGGGACGCTGTACAGCTGGGTGCGGCGGGCGGTGATCGGATACGGTGTCTATCAGAAGGCCAGTCCGTGGCTGAAGTATGCCAGTCGGGGACTGTATGCGGGGCGTCTGCTGGCGACCGCCAGTCCGTTGTCGCTGGGGGCGATGTGGGCGGCTTCTGAGCTGGGGCGACGGGGGGCAGCGAAGCTGGTGGATGCCACGATTGATCGGCAGGCGGTGGGTTTGCTGCAGCAGTTGATCACGGTGATTGGAGTGGAAGCGGCCGGGATTTATGGAACCGGCTTCCGACAGCGTGATCCGGCGTGGATTCTGGGTACGGAGTTGATTGAGCTGATTGCCGCGTTTCCTCCTGCGGGCGACAGTCTGCGATTCGGGTTGCAGAAGGTCACCAGCCTGCCGCTGCTCAGTGAATACGACCGGATCTATCTGTATCGTTGTCTGGCGAATCACAAGTCTGCGGGCCTGCAGTTGGCGCAGCCGTCGTTGCTGTCGCGGGAGCAGCGGGAGGTGATTGCGGGTGAGCTGGAGAAGTTTTACAGCAGTCATATTCATGGCGGTTCCGAGCAGACGATTGCGGGGTGGCGTACGGGCGTGGAGGAGCGTCTGAGTCTGCGACTGCAGCTGCACGGTGGGCCAGTGGTGGTGGCGGACCGCACAGCGTTGCTGCTGGCGGCGGCGCAGTCGCTGGTGGGTTTTCTGCAGTTGCTGCCGGAACTGACGGATCAGCAGTGGCGGCAGACATTGAGCGGTCTGCAGATTACGCGGCAACTTCCGCACGAGCAGCGTGACCGATTACTGGAAGTTCGACCTGCGGCGGATGCGGCGATTCCGGAACCACCGCCACTGGATCCGGCTTCTGAACTGGTGGATCTGTACCTGCAGGATCTGGCCTGTTGTGCGGTGGCCGGGGCGGAGCCTGCGGACGAGCTGGAGCAGTTGGCGATTGAAGCTGCCGGCTGGTTTCGCCGCAGTCCGTCGGACATGCATCGATGGCTGGACAGTGCGTGGAAGATCCGCCTGCGGTGGGAGTGTGTTGAGCCGCGGCAGGTGGAACTCCTCGAGGTCGGAGTTGCGCGGCTGTTTTTCTGTCATCGTCAGGCGGGTGAGAAGCTGGCCTTCTGCTACGGCGGATTGCAGCAGGTTGTGGGCGATGCGGTGCAACCGCTGGCGGGCGCGTGGCTGCTGGGGCTGGCAGACGAGTCTGGTCGGCGGCGAGTTGTGGCAGCGGTTGCTGACGGTTCACCGATTCTGTGGCAGGCCGACGCGCCGCTCAGAATCAGCCGGATTTCCGGGCTGTTCGTGGACGATGCGCGGCTGAGTGGTGGGGCCTCGTCAGCGGGGCTGCAGCTTGCGGGCAATCTGCGGGCAGGCCGTTACAGCACGTGGTTTGGCCCATTGCTGGCGTGGCAGTGAGTCCTGGGTTGCGGGGCCGGGCAGTGCAGGGAGTGCGGTGCAGGGTTACTCGGGCTGCGTCAGCAGCTGACAGGCATTTCTCAGCAGTTTGCGAAAGTCGGGCTGTGCGAAGTCACCGGTGTGGCCCAGTGATGTGTAGAAGGTGCGTCCCCCGTCAGCGCGACGATTGAGCCATGCGATGGGTTCGGCTGGTTGATCGGGGATACTGCCGATCAGAATGGGTTGAGTCGAGGGGGCCAGAGGACTGACGAGGTAGAGGGACCCTTTACCGCGGAGTCTGGTGGTGTCCACGTGCTGCAGCAGTGGGTGTTCTGAGGTGACTCCGGCAGCCAGCGTAATGGTGGTTTCCGGCCCGGCACCATAATGGTTTGTGTAGTGACCGCCGTTGACCTGCAGATCAAAATCGGACCAGTCAGCGCGACCGGCGGGTGCCGGCTGATTGCGGAGGTGGAACGGGTGACTGGCGGTACGAATACCGACCACGGGTTTTCCGGCGGCGATGAAGTCGCGAACCAGTTGCAGCTGGGCTGGTGGTGGAGTCCGGCGACGGGTGCTGAGCAGCAGCAGGTCGGCGGATTTGAGGACATCCAGCCCTGGCAGCAGACTGCCGTCGGTGGCATCACCGTAGACCATGGACACCTGAAAGTCCTGCTGCAGTTCGTGGCGGAATTCCGTCAGCGATTCGGCGGTTCCGTATTCGGGCTCAGACGCAACGATGGTCAGACGCGGTCGGCGATCCTGGGAGAAGCGAAATGCCGGGCGACCTGTGAACACCGTACTTTCGATGGTTGGGCACCAGTACTGTTCGATGTGTTCCACAACGAGATCATTGCCGCTGAAGTGTGACACAAAGGGGGCTCGAGCCGGGTTGTACATGGTGTCCGTCATATCGCGCATCAGCACGACGTTCTGTCCCTGCAGAACCATCTGTCTGATGGAGAACGGTCGGCCCAGCACACACATATTGGTATGGACGCCCATGACGATGACATTGCGGATACCTCGTTGTTTCATCAGGTAGAAGGCTTCGGCGCTGTCGGTGATGGCATCACCGGGCAGGATTTCGATTGCCGGGTGCTGTCGAGACCATGCGCGGCGACTTTCGACCGGCGGGTCGCAGTCGCAGCCTCCGTCGGAATCATCGATGGGGAGAGCCGCTTCGCGCTGCGGCATCAGCCTGATCCAGCGTTCCAGTGCTGGTTGTGTTTCGAACGGCGGCGCTGCCAGGGCCAGTTGACGCTGCGGAGTGTTTTTGTAGAAGTCGAGGGTGTCACTGGGGCAGTGAATGATCAGCAGACCTTTTGCACGGGCGGCCTGCAGCACTTCGTTCATGACCGGAGCCAGCTCGTTCACGCGTGCGGCAGAGGGTTTGCACCAGTGATCATCCCACATGTCGCAGACAACCACACAGGTTTCGCCGGGTTGCCATGCGAGCGTTTGTTCGGTGGAGTGCCACAGGGAGGATTCCGGCGAGACTCGCGTGCGACTGCGAGCTGCCAGTTGCAGGGCCGCGGTGGATGGCCCCTGAGCAGGTTCCGGTCCCTGAGCGGGTTCCGGGACAACAGACAGGCAGGTCAGCAGCAGCAGCACAAGTGCAGCAGACATCACAGGGGTCTCCAGTCGGATTTCACGAGCGTTGTGTGGCTGTCAGACAGGTGCAGAATCGTTGGCGGGTGTCGGAGCAGGGGCCGGCGAGGCGTCATTCTGAAATGACTGCACGAACAGCATGGCGGCGCCAATGACCAGAAACGAATCAGCGAGATTGAAAATTGCCCAGTCCAGCGGGCCCAGTTGAAAGTGCAGAAAGTCACGCACCGCCAGAGCCACTCGGTCATTTCCCGGGAAAGACTCACCGTGCAGCCCCAGCCGATCGTACAGGTTTCCCAGTGTGCCCCCGGAAATCAGGCCAAGTGCCGTTGTCAGCCAGAGACTTGCTGCAGCACCGCGGAAGAACAACCAGTAAACAATACCGACAAAGGCCACCACACTGAGGGCTGCAAACCAGAGGGCATAGCCCTGGCCAAAACCCCAGAGTGCTCCCTGGTTCAGGCTGGTGTGCAGTTCAAACTTCAGCCACCCGTCCAGATACCAGCCGGTGCTTTGAAAGGGGCCGCCCAGACGCGAAAAGATCACCGACTTACTGCCCAGATCCACAGCCAGACAAAGTGCGGTCAGGACCGAGTACACGGTGATGCGGCTGGCAGGATACCGATCCATCAGCGTCGCTTTTCCTTCTCACGCTCGCAGTCGATGCAGTTGCGAGCATAGGGAATGGCCTGCAGTCGGGCTTTGGCGATACGTGACTTCGCCTCAGGACGCCCCTGCTCGGCACACATCTCACACACACCAAAGGTGCCGTCGTCCAGCTTTTTCAAAGCATGATTGATTTCCTCAATCACACCCTGATCGGTGGCCGCCAGTTGCAGGGCAAATTCCAGGTCCCACGCATCGGAACCCATTTCCGCCATGTGGTTGGATGATCGCTGATCATTGCCAGCCTCGGACCCGGAAAAAGCCTCCTCGCGCAATTGTTCAACGTCACCACGAATGCGGGCTCGCAGTAACTTCAGCATCCCGCGAAACTCGGCCAGCTCTTCTGACTTCATGGACTGCATGGAATGCGGATCTCCGCTGCGAAAAACAAAACACTCAACCCCGAATTTTCAAAAACCGGGAATTATCCTGAGACAATGCTGGCCGGTCAAGGAACTGCCACACGGTCAATCTTCCAAAACACCTGGAAAGTCGGCTGGTTTCAGCATTTTGGCGGTTGAACCGAAGATAAAACGAATCAATGTATACTAATGTACATATTTCAGGTCGTTTGCGTCGACGCTGGCAGTAGAATCGTCACAGACGGCGCATTCGGCCTGAACTTCCAAATCCCCCTGACTGGGACAACTAAAAAACTTCCATCTGACCCGTCTCCGAATTTTGATATCCGCAGCTTGTAAGTACATTTACCCATCCATCAGTGCGTGTTAGTGACATCCAGATGAGCAACATGGAATTTTTCTCGCCGCGATTTCCAGCCATAGCGGGCAAGGTGGTGTGGCTGGGCGATACATCCCGAAGCTTTGGTCAGCAGTCTGTGGCGGGCGGTCCTTCCGCAGACTCGTCTGGCAGGCCCGTGTGTGTTCGTGGTCGCCTGCCTTCCAGCAGTACGATCTGCCAGTTTTCGCGGGGGCAGCTGCTGGTGACGGATGCGGTGCCGGGTGTTTCGATTGTGACTCCGGATCATGGCTGCTGGTCGGATGTGGCGTTTCAGTTTCGGCGGGCAGATGCGGTTGGTGTGGCCGCCGGTCGGTTGCTGATTTTCGAGCAGTCGTGTGTGGGGAATTCGCAGGAAGTGCCGGGCGGTTCCGGCTTCAAGGCTGCGCTCAGTGACGATCACGACTGGTGGTATTTTCCGCCCGAACTGGTACTGCGACCGGCCACCACTTACTGTCT
>CAITYU010000033.1 GCA_903896675.1 uncultured Planctomycetaceae bacterium | reverse complement strand
GTTTCTGCGGGCGACAGCATCAGTCGTCGCAGGTGGTCATCTTCGCGGTAGTACAGAGTCAGTGTAACGACTTCATCCACCGGGACGATGCGGTGATAGCAGAGCGCAGCGGGGAACAGTTGTCGAAAGGTTTCGAAGTCCTGCAGCAGCCGAGCGCGAGCGTGGCTGTCAGGTTGCACGAGGATGGGTCGATCGAAGCGGACCTGTCCGTCACCGTCTGACCAGCGGGCTTTGCCATCGGTTTTTGCGGTGGCGGCTGCGGGTGCGGTCAGGCTGGTGGGTGGTTCGGTCAGGACCTGCATCTGCACGCTGCCTTCCGCTCCGGCGGGCAGCTGCAGCCCGGCCGTGGCCACAAATTCGCTGCCGGCCACGAGGTCTGCGGGTACCTGAATTTCGATGATGGAGGGTGCCTGGACGCAGAGGTCCGCGGCCGGGATCGGGTTGCCATCAGGCAGTCGGCCGAACAGTTGCGGATCGGGTCCGATGGCGGAGTCGGCGACGGGGCTGGTGACATCGGCAGGTCGCGACAGGATCTCGCGTCGCACACTGGCGAGGAGCGGTCCGTTGAGTGCTGTCAGTTGCTGTCGCAGCCGGGCATTGGGGGAATCTGCTGGTACAGCTTCGGGGGGGCCAGCCAGCAACTGCTGCAATTGTTCGGCCAGTTTCTCACGGTCCATAGGCTGTTCAGCGCGGCGCCACTGATCCAGCAGGGAGTCGGCAGGAATGACGGTATCGGCGACGACGCCGGAGTCCGGTTCGCCGTAGAAGTGCCAGACCCCGTTATTGCCGAAGCGGTCCGGATGAGGATTGCCGGCGAGGATATCAGGTGAGACATCCCTGCCGAGGTCCCATTCGCTGTTTTCAGCGGTAATGGTCAGATCGACTGCAGTGAGGTCGCAGCTGTGATTGTTATCGCGGGGGCCGACGCTGAGCGCGATGACGTCGCCCTTGCGAACGGACAGGTTTTCGATGGGGCCGAACAGCATTTCCGCGGCTGCGTCGGCAGTACCTTCAGCCAGTCTCTGGCGGGTGTTACCTCGCCGCAGCTCGACGATCCACGCCACCCCATTGCCGCAGGCCAGATGGGCTCGCTGCACGCGACCGCGGACCGCAACTGTGGCCGTTGTCGGGCTTTGCCAGCCGGTGACAGCGCGGATGGTGGGTGAGGGGTGCACACAGACGCCGTGACCGCGCGCATCACCGGGAACGCGAACGAGCTGATCGGAGGAGTTGGCGAGGACACTGAGAGCATCGGCGGCCGACCAGCCTTTGACAAAGTCATAGCTCTCGGCTCGTTCCAGCCGGGACTTGAGGTGTCCGGAGATCACAGCTTCGCCGGTACCGATGCCGAGCAGGCTGAGCCACGAGGCGAGCACGGGTGGATCGACCTGGTATTCTGTGCCCAGCGCGGTCAGACGCTCGGGCGTGAGTTCCTGGTCGGGCTGAGCTGCGACGAGGGCTGCGGCTTTGAGGCTGGCGGTTGTGGTCTGAACAACTTTATCGCGGTACTGATACAGCTCAGCGGCAGCCCGGCGAACATCGCGGAGCAGCAGGTCGGGTTGTCCGGGTGCGGTGAAACGGGGGTTGGACCAGACGGCCACGTCATGTTCGTGACCATCACCGGCGTCTGCGGCTGCCAGCCAGAAGCGAACTGTTTCGGTGCCGGCCGGGATGGGCAGGCGAACTTCCTGCCGGACATCCAGCGGGTCTGAGGGAATCTGCCATGCTTTGGGTCCGTCCCGTTTGCCGATGTGTCCGATGGTAGTGAAACGCCAGAGTGTCTGCTGCCATGCGGCGATTCTGCGAGTCATCTCCGGGGCCTCTGCGGGTTGTGCTGCGGCAAATTCCTGCCGCACGCGGTCCAGCAGCAGTGATGGGGTTTTGTCCTGCAGTGCGTGCCAGAGTGTTTCGAGGTAGCGTGGGCTGAGATTGCCGGAGTCGGCGATCTGCCGGATGCTGGTGGTGCCCTGCTGCAGTCCGTCGCGATGTTCCAGCAGTGCCTGCAGGTACTTTTCCACGGGCAGCCGTCCGCCACCGTTGGTTTCGAACTGAATTCCCTGGAGGTTGACCGAAGTTCCGCCCGTGCTGCCGCAGTAGCGATCGTAGAAGCTGCGGATCGCGGCCAGTTTTTCGTCGGTCCAGTCGCGAGATGTGGTGGAGGGTGAAAACTGGATTCCGCCGGGCAGCAGCATGGCATGGTCGGCGACGTCGCGGGCAGCGTCGAGGTATTTCTGAATGAGTGCCGGCGACAGAACGAGTGCGTTGCCAACGTTGGTGAAGCCTTCACCGGCGGCGCTGTCGACGGGAAACTGACTGGCAGGTGACAGAGACTGTCCGGTGAGGTCGCGGATGGCCCACGTGAGTTCCGCGTTGTTGAGTCGGCGCAGTACTACGGGGCCGGGATCTCCGGAATTCGCCCGGGCGTCGGCATCAAGCACGGCCTGAATCCAGTTTCGCAGATTCCGGCGTTCGTCGGGTGAGGGTTGATGATCGGCTTCCTGCGGGGGCATTTCCTGCTGATCCAGTTGCTGGACAGCACGCTGCCATGGCACCGGATTGCGGCGAATGTCGGCGACGGAACGGAACTGTTCGAGGTCGAGGTCGCCCTGCTGAGCGGTTGTGGAGTGGCAGTCGAGGCAGAATTTCTGCAGTGCCGGAAGCTGCTGCTGCTGGAACTGTGACTGGAGAACGGCGAACTGGCCAGCCTGCTGCTGTGGAGCGGCGCTGGCCTGTGCCGCAGTCAGCATTGCGACTGCGGTGGCGAGGCTGAGGAATTCTGAGAGCGACAACATGAGCGGCTCCGGCGGGAAAATCGGCTGCTCGGCGGGATGCGACACAGCTCGTCAGGATACCCACAGCAGGGTATCGATGAAACCCTGTTCCAACAACGAACAGCATCTTTTCAGGAGGTGCAGACTTTTGTCGTTTTCGGCTGACAAGTGTCATCCCTGCAGAGCCTTGCTCAGCCTCGCGCGAGGTCGTTATCACCGTCACCGTACAGCAGGGCACGGAGCGCATCGCGTTCGCGACGAGTGGCCTCGAGGTCGAAAGTCAGATGCTGTATGAGGTGTCTGAGGTCTGAGAGGGCTTCCTGAAAGAGATTCAGAATGTGCAGTCGTCGGCGATGGCACTTGACGACGTTCCGCGAGGCGGCCGACAGG
>CAITYU010000032.1 GCA_903896675.1 uncultured Planctomycetaceae bacterium | reverse complement strand
GTGGTTCGGCAGGGCTGCTGCGTGACGGCAAGGGGTCGACGTGGGAAGGCGGGATGCGGGTACCAGGAATCGTGTGGTGGCCGGGTCGGATACCGGCGGGTGTGATTCAGCGGGAGCTGGCCTGCACAATGGATCTGCTGCCGACGATTGCGGGATTCAGTGGTCAGCCGCTGCCTGAGGTTGCAGTGGATGGGCGCGATCTTGCGCCATTGCTGCTGGGGACCGGTGTTGTGGAGCGTGATGCGTACATGTACTATCGCGGGACGACGTTGTATGCGTGTCGTCGCGGCCCGTGGAAAGCGCACTTTCTGACTCAGACCGGTTACGGTGTTCCGGAGCCTGAGCGACATGATCCGCCGCAGTTGTATGAACTGCGGGTGGATCCTGGTGAGCGCTGGAATGTGGCGGATGCGCACCCTGCGGTGCTGGCAGAGATTCAGGCTGCCGTGGAGCGGCATCGTGCGACGCTGCAGCCCGTGGAGACTCAGTTGGAGGCCACGGTACCTGAGCAGCCGGCAGTGAAGCCGCCGTCGCGGTGATGATCATTCCATGGGGATTTCGACGGGGCGATCCGCCGGCAGTGCTGCGCGGCGACTGGTTTGTGGGGTACTTTTCTGAGGCGGTCCGAAGTGCAGGTCGCCGGCGGTGTCTTCGTCTGCGACGGGTATTTCGGCGGTGCTGCCGGTGACATCTTCCGACGGTTCTGCGGCGGTCAATTCCGAGTCAGCTTTGTCGACGGATTGTGCGGCCTTGTTGATGGGCTGTTTCCGGGTGGATTTGGTGGCGGTGGGTTTCGGTGGACTGGGTTCTTCGGTGAGGTCCAGTCCGCCACGGGTGCGAGTATTGGCCGCGGTGCGGGTGTTGGTATGAGAGCGGGTGCTGGCCGAGCTTCCGGAGGGCAGTGAGAGGTTGCCGCGTGGGCGGGGTGCCGGGGTTTGGCCCACAGCATGCACGACTCCGCCTGCTTCCGTATCGGTGTCACTGGTTTGCAGTGCGGCCTGTCGCACGCTGTCTGCTGGTCGTCCGAGGAATCGGGCGGCGATGTCTTCTCGCATTGATTTGCGGACGTGCAGAACGGTCTTGTTTTTCATGGTGCAGGAGATTTCATCGATGACCCATTCTCCGGCTTCGCGAACGAGTGTGACGGTGGTGTTATTGCGACTTCCAAGCTGGACAACGGCGGTCTGGGGGGACTGCTGGACGGTGAGGACGGGTTGTTTCAGCAGTTGAGGAATGGAGTCGAGGTTTTCGGGAAGTTCGCGAACATTGCTCCAGACCAGTCGATTGAAATCGCTGGAGGTCATTTTGCGAAGGGTCTCGATGTCATCAGTCTGCCATGCGCGGGCAAAGTCGATGATGGGAACGGAAACCAGCAGTTGTGTTTTGAGGGAGGCGACTGCCAGATCGGCGCCGGGGTATTGCAGGTCAGTGACGACGAGTGAGCCATTTTCGTCTTCCATGATGACACTGCAGAGCAGGCCATCGGCGGACTGCAGCTGCAGTTCGGTGGCTGATCCTGTGGAGTTGGTTTCGACGAGTTCCAACTGGCCACCTGGTACGGAGTTCAGAGGAAACTCGGAGAGCCAATCCTGATCAATTCGGCTCCAGATGCCTTCGTTGAGCTGAGTGGAGGACACCTGTCGGAGGATGGGCAGATCGTGATCGTGCAGAGCGGCGATAAAGAGCATGGCACGAGCGGGTGCGGTGAAGGCGGCTTTCAGGCTGCGCTGTTTCTGGCTGCGCTGATCGTAGAGTGTGACGTCTGAGACGATGAAGGATTTTTCGACATCGGCGAGTTCTGCTTTTCCGCCGGAGTTTTCGGCGGAGGTATCCGGGGACTGCAGATCGAGTCTTACGACGTGCTGGGTGTCAGGGAGGATGACGGTCAGTTTGCCGGCAAACGACTGGATCTGCACGTTTTCCGGAGCGTGGTCCGGTCGCGGCAACTGGATGGTGTCGAGGTCACCGATGCTGAGTGAGCTGTCGAAGAATCGAGTTTCGCTGACGAGCTGCAGTTGTTCGAGATCCTGCTGGTTGTAGGCTTTGAGGAAGCTGGTTACGGCAAGGATGGCGCGGGCCTGTCTGAGGACGGAGCCGGGGTGGTGATCACCGCGACTGTTGCGGAGGCTGTTGCGGTGTTCGATGTCCGACACCTTCCAGCGGTCATCTTCGCGGACGACTTTCACGAGGAAGTAGCCGTTCTTTGCGGGAAGTTTGCCGACGGCATCGGTGTCATTCATCTGGATTTCGGGTCGGCGTGCCATGTCGGGGGAGTATTCGGCGAGGATTTCTTCGGTCAGGTAGACTCGCCATGGTTCCGGCAGAGCATCGAGGGAGGTGGCCATTTCGGTGGAAACGACCTGCAGGACATCTTCGCGGCTGCCTGTTTCCCATGTGCCGAGGAATTCGCGGAGGGTGATCAGGAGGTCCATGAGTTCGACGGCGGATTTGGTGGAGCGGGTACCTTTTTTCTGTTGTCGGAGCATGACGTCATCGATCACCCAGCGTCCTTTGGCGGGGTCTTTGACGAGGATGAACTGGTATTTGGTGGTTCCGGTTTTTTCCTTTGCGACGGTTTCGCAGCGGCCCTGTTCGTCGTGGGTGCTTTCAACGATTTCCAGTTCGCCTTTGGGCAGTTTGAGGATTTCGAGATCGCGGAAGGAATCGGGAGCGCGGAGTGCGGAATTTTCGAAGCGAGTGGAGATGGTGCGACGGAACTCGGCTTCCTTGTTTTCGTTGAGTGCGGCGGTGAATCTGGAGATGACTCGCAGTTCGGTGCCGTGTTCGAGTATGTCCGGTTTCTGCATGAGTCCGGACCATGTTTCAGCGCGAAACAGTGAGGTGGTGCAGCCGCTGGTGCAGGCGATGAGCATGCCGAGTGCGATCAGGGCGGAAGATTTCAGGGGAAGCCGGGTCATGGGAAGACTCCTGCAGTGCTCCGATTGGGTGGCTGCACTGCTGTGTCCGATCTGGGAAAGGAGAGTGAGGGGCTGGATCAGCGGAAGGGGTCCGGAGTCGGCAGGGAAGGGTTTGAAAGGCGGTTCGTTGTCGCAGTTCGAGTGCGGGCGGTCAACAGCCTGAATCTGTGAAACGCGGGGTGGGCTGGCAGGTGAACGTGTGTGTTGTGCGGGGATCGGCGAAATTCGCATGCTGTGGGTGGCAGTCGGCGAAAAGCGGTTTTTCGGGGGGGGCGAATGCAGGCAAAAACTGCCGAGAGTGGTGGCGTGCTGTTTGGAGGCATCAATCGGATTAAACCGTCTTCTGGCGAGCTGATCGTCATGGAAAACCAGCAATTTTTGCAGAAGAACTGGATTTCTGCGGTGAGAAACTTCATAGTACGGGGTTTGTCAGCCTGGGAAATGGTTGATTTTCCGGGGTGCTGCGGGTTGTTGGCATCCTTCTGGTCAGTGGTGTTTTGGGCAGTCCGGCTTTTGTGAGCCGGTGGACAGCAGTTGCGTTGGATGTTGCAACTGTCTTTTGGGTGTGCTTCCAGATGTTTCAGGGATTCGAATCATCTTCAGGAGCGGTGCAGATGCTGCATGTCGACCGCACATTTGACGTGCTGATAACCGACGACAACGCGTCGTTTCGTCGTGTTTTGCGCGAGGTGCTTGAGGACCGCCCGTTTCTGCGGCTGCACGAGGCAGAGTCCGGCGAGCAGGCGCTGGAGGTTGTGACCATCCAGCGGATAGACATTGTGCTGCTGGACATGCATATGCATGTTTTAACGGGTCTTGAGACGCTGAAGGTATTGAAGCGTCTGGACCGTTTGCGACCCTGTATTCTGATTACGTCGGACACCAGTGACGAGTTGCACCGTGACGCGCGTGAGGCTGAGGCCTTTTCGGTGTTGCGCAAGCCCGTTCCGCCTCGGCAGTTGCTGCAGACGGTATCGACAGCGCTGGCGTCGGCATATTCCGCGTAGTGTCGTGCCTGCGGGATGGAAAGCTGATTCGCCCAGTGGTACGTCCGGGGGCACGGTGTGTGGTGTCTGTGAGGCGTGAGCTGTGAGCTGTGCGCCGTGAGCTGTGGCGGTGGTTGCGGGCGGGTGGCTGCAGACATTCAGGAAAAGTGTCTGGCGTGCGAGCTGTGTGGGGTGTGGTTCGATGTGGATGAGAGACTACACTGGTGTCCGCTGTGTGGACGTGGTCTGTCGAGGTGTCTGGAAAGAGGTTGCGTATGTGGACTGTGCGGTGGTGTTGTGTGGTTCCTGCGCTGGTGTTGCTGGTGGGTTGTGAGCAGCAGTCGGCTGCGGTTCCGGATGTTCAGGCGGCAGCGACGGGCACGGTGGATTCGCCTGAGTTTGTGAAGCCACCGCTGACGGACGTTGAGATTGCTGAGGGGTGGATCAGTCTGTTTGATCAGCGTTCTCTGTTTGGCTGGCAGGTTCCGGCAACCAGTAACTGGCGGGTGGAGGGGGGGGAGATTGTTGTGGATGCGGGCGAGAAGAGTCTGCTGCTGACGCCGTTCCAACTGGATGATTTTGAGCTGCGGTGTGACTTTCATCTGTCGCCGGGTGGCAACAGCGGGATTTTTCTGCGGACGGCTGATCAGGCGGCTGATCCGGCACGGGACACGTATGAGCTGAATATCTGCGACAGTCATCCGACTCACGGGACGGGCAGTCTGGTGGGTCGAGTGGTGGCTGAGGATGTGCCGGCGGTTGAGGGTGCGTGGCACAGTTTTCGGGTGTTGTGTGAGGGTTTGCGGATTCAGGTCTGGCTGGATGGCCGGCAGATACTGGATTTCACGGACAAGCCCGAGACGGCTCGACGTACGGGCCGTCTGGGTCTGCAGATGAATCAGGGGCGAGCGGCTTATCGTAATGTGTGTGTGCGGCCGCTGCGTTTTCGCAGTCTGTTGAGTGGCAGTGATCTGTCGGGCTGGCGAGTGGTTCCGGGCAGCAAGGCGCAGTTTGCCGTCAAGGACGGTGTTGTGCATGTTTCCGGGGGTGCTGGGTTTCTGGAGAGCGAAGGCCAGTACGACAATTTTGTGCTGAAGGTGTCAGCTCGTCTGAACAAGCCGGGTTTGAACAGCGGAGTGTTTTTCCGGGCGATGTCCGGAACGGAAAAAGCGCCGTCCAACGGCTATGAGCTGCAGTTGCATAATGGGATTGAGGGTGGGGATCGCAGTCGTCCGGCTGATTCGGGGACGGGTGCCATATTTCGCCGTGCTGCGGCGCGTTATGTGGTGGCGGACGACGGCGATTTTCTGACGGCGGTGCTGATTGCCGACGGAGATCGTTTCTGTTCGTGGGTCAATGGTTATCAGGTTGTGGACTGGCGTGACGAGCGGTCTGAGAACGAGAATCCGCGGCAGGGGCGACGTCTGCAGCGTGGTCATTTCAGTCTGCAGGGGCACGATCCGGGGACGGATGTGGATTTCCGGGCGGTGGAGGTTCATGAGTTCGGGGACTGAACGGTGGTGGCTGCAGTCGGCCAGTATTCGGAATCAGTGTTTGCGGTGGGGCAGGGAACTGTATCGGGACATGCGGGGCGATAATCTGCGGCAGCATTTCTTTGTACTGTTCTGATGGAAAGTCGTCACGATGTCGAATCAGGTTGAAGCCAGCATTTATGACTATCCTGTGTATTATGATCTGTTGTTCGGTTCGGACGTTGCGGCCGAGTATCGTTTTCTGAAGGCCTGTTTTCAGAAGCATGCGGGTTGTGAGGTGCGTTCGATCTTTGAGCCGGCGTGCGGGACCGGGCGACTGCTGATCAAGCTGGGTCGCGAGGGTTATGCGGTTTCGGGGAACGACCTGAATCCGAAGGCGGTGGAGTTCTGCAACAAGCGACTGGCGAAGTACGGCCTGCCGGAGACGGTGGTGGTGGGTGACATGTCGAAGTTTCGGGTGAAGGCGAAGTTCGACGCGGCATTCAACATGATCAATACGTTTCGTCATCTGGCGACGGACGAGCAGGCTTTGGGGCATCTGCAGTGCATGGCGCGGGGGCTGAACAAGGGTGGGCTGTATGTGCTGGGAATTCATCTTGAGCCGACGCTGTGTCAGCCGATGCAGGAGGAGGCGTGGTCAGCGCGGCGTGGGAATCTGGTGGTGAATTCGTATATGTGGTCGAAGGGCATTGACCGGAAAACGCGATTGGAGCATTTGGGTCTGCACGTTGACGTGTTTACTCCGACGAAGCGTCTGCGGATTGTGGATCACATGGAGTATCGGACGTACAAGCATGCTGAGTTTCTGGATTTGTTGAAGCGTGTGCGGGGGTTGGAGATCGCGGAGACGTACGACTTTGGGTATAATATTAAAAAGCCCTGCAGTGTGAACGGGCGATCAGAGGATGTTGTGTTTGTTTTGCGTCGCAAGTGAGTGAAGTGGTAAGCCGGGATTGAGGCAAATCCGGTGTTTCGCTAGACATAGGCGGTGGTGGTCTGGTTTCGGGCTGCCTGGTATCAGCGGTTTTTGGCTCGAGGGTTTGTCTTATGTCGTTGATTTCCCGCGGCATTGTGGTGATTTCGTCTGCTGTGCTGGTGTTGTGCAGTGCAGTGGCGGTGCATGGACAGGAAGTGCAGCGGATTTCGGCGCATTCGGCATTGCTTGAGGTGGTGCGGCGGGTGCCGATTTCGACGGAGGTGGCGGGTCGCATCATCAGTGTGACGCCTTCGGACGAGGGCGTGCTGGTGAAGGCTGGTGATGAGATGATCCGGCTGGATGATGCGGTGATCCAGGCGGAGGTGAAGCGGGCGAAGGTGGAGCTGGATCTGCAGACGGAGATTGAGTTTGCGAAGGTGTCACTGGAGGTAGCGAAGGCGGAGGAGCAGCAGAAGCGGGAGGCGAATCAGCGGCGTCCTGGGGCGTTCAATCCCAGTGAGATTCGGCAGGTTGAGTTGGAGGTGAAGAAGGGTGATGCTTCGCTGCGGAAGGCGGTGGACGACAAGTTGATTCAGGAAGCAGATCTGCAGATCAAGCAGGCGCAGTTGGCGCAGTACACTGTGAAGGCTCCGTTTGACGGCCTGGTGACTCTGGTGAAGGTGTTTCCGGGTCAGAATGTTCGACCGGGTGAGCAGGTGCTGGAGTTGACGGACATGTCTGTGCTGCGTGCTCAGGTGAAGGTTCCGGCCAGTCTGCGTCGGATGCTGTTTGTGGGGGATCAGGTGGAGATTCGAGTGGGTGAGGCGAAGCCAGTGGAGGGTGTTCGTCAGGCTCCGGGGCGTCGTCCGGGAGGTTCGTTGTTTGACGGTGAGGGAGTGGCGGGTGCATCCGGAGCGGGTGATCCGGCGGAGTTTGCGGCGGCTGAGGTGCAGGTGGGTGATTCTGAGGACAGTGTATTTCTGGGTGAGATTCGTTTTATTGATCCGGTTCTGGACAACATCTCCGGGACTCCGATGACAAAGCTCAGCGTGTTTGTTCCGAATCGTCAGGATCAGTATGGGCGGTATCTGCTGTATCAGGGTATGCCTGTGACGGCGACGGTGCTGGCAAAAGCTCGCAACTGACGACGAAGCTGTTGGTGCGATCCTGCGTACAGAGAGGCAGTGGGGAGCGGTGCAGGTATGAGTATCGGCGGCATGATGGCTTCCAGCCAGCGTCCGGTCCCGCTGGAGAAGCGGCGGGATCTGGTCGTGGCCCGGATAGATTATCTGGGTGTGGGCTACGAGGTGATCAAGGATCCGATTGCGCTGAAGTATCATCGTCTGCAGCTTGAGCAGTATCGGATTCTGGAGCTGCTGGACGGCAATCGCAGTCTTGAGCAGGTGCGGGACGATTTGAAGCGAGAGTTTCCGGCGCTGCAGATTACATTGAGTGACATTCAGCAGTTGATTACGGACCTGCACAAGAAGGGTCTGGTGATCAGCAATCGTGCGGGTCAGGGTGCGGCGGTGATACGTGAGCGCCGCAGGACTCGCAGGGAAAAGATCCAGCAGACTCTGATGAGTCTGTTGTCGCTGCGACTTCCGGGCTGGGATCCGGAGCGGACGTTGCGGGCGATGCAGCCGTGGCTGGCGTGGATGTTTCATCCGGTCTGTGTGTCGTTGTGCATGCTGTTTGTGGTGTCGTCGTGGCTGGTGCTGGGAGCCAATCTGGACGAATTTCGCAGTCGTTTGCCGGAGTTTCAGAGTTTCTTCGGGTGGCCCAATCTGATTTATCTGTGGGTGACGCTGGGGCTGGCCAAGGTGATTCATGAATTCGGGCACGGGCTCAGTTGTGTGCATTACGGTGGTGAGTGTCACGAGATGGGTGTGATGCTGCTGGTTTTCAGCCCGTGTCTGTACTGTGACGTCACTGATTCGTGGATGATGAAGAATAAGTGGCATCGCATCATAATTGGTGCTGCCGGGATGTATATCGAAGTGATTCTGAGTGCAGTGGCGATTTATGTGTGGTGGCTGACGAAGCCGGGGCTGCTGCATCATCTGTCGCTGAACATCTTTTTTGTGACAACGATTACCACGGTGATCTTCAACGCCAATCCTCTGATGAGGTTTGACGGTTACTATATGATGAGTGACTTCCTGGAGATTCCCAATCTGCGGCAGAAGTCTGAGAAGCTGCTGCGTGAGGCATTTTCGTGGTACTGTCTGGGGATTGAGTCCCGACCGGACCCGTTTATGCCTGAGACGGGTCGGGGTTGGTTTGTCACGTATGCGATTGCGGCGTGGTGTTATCGCTGGGTGGTGCTGGTTTCCATCAGTCTGTTTCTGTACACGGTGCTGAAGCCGTATGATCTTCAGAGTGTGGGTGTGACGGTACTTGTGTTTTCCATGGCGGGGATCTTTTTTGCCCTGTTTCGCAGTATCTGGCAGATCATTTCCGCTCCGAGGACAGAGCCCATGAGTAAACCGAAGATTGCGGCATCGCTGGCTGTTGCCGGTATAGCCTGCTGGCTGGCGGCGACGGTACGGATTCCGTGGTATCATGAAGCGGCGTGTGTGCTGGAGCCGCAGGGTGTTGTGGTTGTACCGGCGCCGATTTCCGGTCGGATTGTGCGACCCTCTGAGTATGCTCAGTGGGTACGATCGCTGCGTCAACTGGAACAGCGAGCCCGGTCCAGCATGGTTGCGATCAGTGAGCCGGGTGAATCCGGGCGTCTGGCGATTGATCCGCAGCAGCTTGGTCTGCTGGAGGGCATGCCGGACGAGAGTGAGTATGCGGTGATGCCGGGCAATGGTGATCGTGTTGAGCAGCGGGCTGTGCTGGCGGTGATGGAGAATCCGGATGATCTGAAGCGTGAGGACGAGCTGCGTCGGCGTGTGAGTGAGCTGGTGCTGCGTACGGAAAACTACGATCGCTATCGGAACATCGGCGATGACGGTTCCGCCAGTGATACTCTGGCGGAGATTCTGGAGCTGGAGCAGGTGATTCGTGAGCTGGTGAAGATCAGTCCGCACCGTGTCGTGCGAGCTCCGACCGCCGGGACTCTGGTGGCTGCCCGGCGTATTCCTGAGCAGCCGAAGAATGAACTGGATCAGATGAAGCTGGCCTCGTGGAATGGTACTCCGCTTGACCTGCGGAACGCCGGCTGCAGTCTTGAGGCTGGTCAGGAAATCGTCAGTATCGCACCTTCCGAGAAGCTGCAGGCTGTGCTGTACATTGATCAGACGGATCGAGGTGCGTTGCCGAAATCGGGTGAGGTGCAGATCAAGCTGGAGCAACTGGCGGACATCACGTGGCTGACTCGGGTGACCCGACTTTCACCGAAGGGCGAAGTGGTGGCACCGGAGAATCTGACAACTCGTTTTGGTGGCTCGATGGCGACTCGGCCGGGCCAGAGTGGTCAGGAGCAGTTGGCCAGCACGGCATATCGAGCGATTGCGGAGCTGCATTTTGACGATTCTTCGACTGCGGCGGATGCAGCACTGATGAAGCCGGGGATGCGTGGCCATGCTCGATTCATGGTGGAGGATCGCACGCTGGTGGACTGGGCGAGTCTGTACTTCTTTGAAACGTTCCGTTTCCGTCTTTGAGGATGATTCTGCGGGGCGGTGTGTCAGCGGCGGCCGGTGGGTATCGGCAGCAGTACCGGGGCTTTATTCTGGCCGCTGCCGGGTTCTGCAGGTGGTGGTGGCAGT
Source organism: uncultured Planctomycetaceae bacterium (assembly GCA_903896675.1). Lineage (GTDB taxonomy): Bacteria > Planctomycetota > Planctomycetia > Planctomycetales > Planctomycetaceae > SXXK01. The sequence goes on along the minus strand of CAITYU010000032.1, from coordinate 11,091 downwards.
TCGCCGGATTCTCCGAACAGGGCCTTGTTCCAGTCCGCGCTGATCAGCAGATCGAAGCCAGGATTCTGTTCCTTGACCTGACAGGAACAGGCTCCACACAGAAACTGTGACAGGTCGTGTACGAGGTCTGCGGACAGCTTTGATGCCGGGATCACTTCCAGTGCCCGACCTCGTCCGAACACCGGAATGACCAGCGGTTCGCCCGCGTCAAATGCCTGCTGCTGAAATCCGGCCAGTTGCTGGACGAGATATTTTTCGGCCGGATTGTCGGCTGCCAGTTCCAGCACGGAGAATTGCAGCAGCAGTGGCACTTCGGAGTACAGTTCAGATCCGGGCAGGCCAATTCCTTCGGGCAGTTCGAGGCTGTTGGGCAGCAGCCGACACTGCTGCTGCAGCATCTGCAGGCAATCGGCGAGGGCCGGATGGGCTGGGGCATCTGACTTTGCAGGTTTCAGTACCAGCCAGACAATTGCATCACCGTGCTGCAGCCGTCGTGTCAATTCGCGTCGTACCGGAGAATTCTGCAGCGAGGCAGCCTGGGCATCCTGCAGGCTGCTGGACCAGTGATTCACGATCTTTCCCCGACCATGTCGCGACCGGACGACGACCCAGGGAGTTTTTGCGGCTGAGCTGTTCTGTACCTGCTGCCAGAGTCCCTGCATCGCGGGATCATCGATCCGGGTAATGTCGACGGGGAACACCGTTGCGTTGACGGGCTGGTTCTGAGTGGCGGCCTGCTGCTGCAACTGCGTTAAAAACTCGGCGGCTTCGCCTGCGGGCGGTCCTTCCGTAAACAGGACGATTTCGCTGGAGTCGGGTGTCCAGCGTTCGAGCGCATAGCGGAATACAGGAATGTTGCAGGCAATTGCCAGTGCCGTGGAGCAGCAGACCACAGTGGCAACAGCAATCAGCCGGGTCGGCCCGAGGAGACTTATTCTGCTGTTCATTTCAAACTGCTTTCATGGTTCAGGGAGTGCGGGTCTGGCCGAAACACATGACCTGTCCGTCGAGCGTTGACAGGAACAATCGTCCGCGGGCAGCTGCCAGTCCGTCCCATGCGGGCAGAGCCGGCAGTTCCAGTACCTGCTGAATCTCGCCCGTTTCGGAATTCACGGTGACAAGTTTGCCGCCGTGGCTGCCTTCGAGGGCAGCGGCCTGGGATGCGAGCTGCTGCTGGACGGCCTCGTCCTTCTGTGCCAATTGCTGGAAGGTGGCCTCTTCGTCGATCAGATCGGGTGGACCTGCGATGAAGAGGTTGAATCCTGACAGAGCCATGGCTCGTACGTAGATCGGTACGTCCACATTCCATTTGGGTTCGATCAGGCTGTTTTTGGAATTGTCGGGTGCGGCTTTCTTCTGGGCTGTACCGGCCTGTTTTTTGCCGCCTGCTCCAGCACCTGCTCGGCCGCTGAACTGAATTGCTTCACCGAATTTTCCTGTTGCCGGACGTCCTCCGCTGAGCGTGCCGTTGTTGCGGTGCAGCGACATATCGCGAGCTGTGCCGTCATCAAAGCTGATGACCAGCGCAGGTTCAGGGTGCATTTCGGAGCCGTCCGTGAAGCGGGCTTTGACGGTGGCTGCATCGACGGCTGCAAAGTACAGGCGGACTTCATCAATGATGCCGACAAACTGATTGGGCAACTGGTAATTGCCGACGGCGGACCCTGCATCATTGCCGATTTCGAGGCCCTGTGCGGGGTCTTTTGTCAGCATGCTGGTGGCTCGACCTTCGCCAGCCAGCTCGCCATCCAGGTACAACTGCATACCGAGGCTGCCATCGAGGACTCCGACGAGGTGATGCCAGCCACCGACGATGCGTTTCGAGCCGACGACCGAAGTGAGCTGGCTTTGCGCCCGGATGAGGAAGGCTGGTTTGCCATTTTCGAGGGTCAGCGCAAAGCCTTCCGCCGGACCGCCACGAGCCACCACGACACCATTGGGATTGGTGGCGGTGATCCACGCTTCGACGGTGATCGGTCGACTGGTGGGATCGAGTGCCGGCGTTGCGGCGAACTGAGCAAACTGGCCGACGCTGGCAGCGGCTTTGCCACCGGCGGGAGCAGCTTTGCGGGCAAAGTCGGAAGGGATCTCGGGAGGTTCGGGGACTGCCGCATAGAGCTGACGTTCCATGGTTGTGGTCCAGCGGAAGTATTCCGGCTTGCGACCGTATCCGAACACGTAGCCGCCGCCGTTGACCATGATGTCTCCGGAAGGGGCAAATCTGCCGGCCTGATAGTAGCCACCATGTCCGCCGGCGAAGTTGCGACCATAAACCCAGTACGAGCGATGAAACCAGCTGTCATCCAGAAAGCCCATGGGGGCGAACAGGTGCACTCCGGCGCCGCGCTGAGCCGAGCCCTGTTCGACGAAATCTCCGGAAATCGGTCCGATTTCAACTCGATTTCCCTGGAAATCGAACTTCTGGGACTTCATGTAAACGAACTGGTCATCGGCGGTCAGGATATCGGGCAATCCCACTGGCATCTGCAGGATCTGCAGTTTTTCCTGCATGTTGTTGCCGGTTTCGGGATTGGTTTCGTCCATGATGGTTTCTGACAGTTTTGTGCCGTCTGCCAGATTCAGTCGCACCAGTCTCAGTCCGCCGTCGAGGAAGTTGGATCGTCCGGCGACGGCCCAGACAACATCCTGTTTCACCAGTACGCTGCCGTGGACGGGCCACAGGGACTCCAGTTGTTCGAACGCCATGACTCGGCGGTCCAGCGGAGCGACTCGGTATTTCCATGCCAGTTGACCGCTGTCGGCCTGCAGGCAGTAGACCCAGCCATCGGTGCAGCCGAACACAGCGCGGCCGCGATTGATGGTGGGTGGCGAATCAATGCGGGCTCCGGCAGTGAACGACCAGCGGATCGTGCCCTGCTGGTGATCGATGGCGTAGAGCGTGTGAGCATCAGAGCGGGCGACGTACGTGAGGGCTCCGGCGATGACCGGTGAGGTCAGCCGTCCGCCGAGTGTCAGTTTCCAGAGTGGCTGAACTTTGGCGGGAACATCCTGCCGGGATGTACCGCTGCGTTTTTCGTCATGGCGGAATGTTGGCCAGTCATCATTGCCGTCGAATTCGGCGATTGCTGCCAGTGGTTCCTGCCACGCCGGGCCTGTGGTCAGTCGCCCTGCTTCGGGAATCTGACCGGGGATGGGTCGAGTCGGAGCGGTGGGTGCGAGGGCGTTGAAGCCATACAGTTTGGCTTCCGGATAGCAGGCGCAGTTGTGAGGCGGAGTATAGGTCAGGCCATTGCAGGGCATGACACCGTACAGACAGCCGCCGCGAACCCAGTGGTGGATATCCCAGTGTTCCTTTTCAAAGTCAACGAATTCCACTCCCGTGCGAGACGGAATCAGAAAGTTGTCGGTGGCTTTGGCGATGTAACAGCGATGGTGGAACCAGTAGGTGTCAACATCCGGAGCAAACTCCTTTTTCACGGCCCCGCTGCGTGGATCGCGACCTGTGAAAACGCCGGTGTCCTTGCCGGAGGTGGTGGGTGCGCACCAGACCAGTCCGTCAACAACCATCAGGTCCTGGGGTGACTGGTATCCGGAATTCGGATGATCTGATTCCCACAGTTGCTTACCTGAGTCTGAATCGACGCTGATCATTTTTCCATCACCGCCGGCGTACAGGACGACATCCTGCCAGACGACCAGTCGCGGCCCGAAGTTGAATGTGAACTGGCGGCGTCGCGTGACGGGTTCACTGGCCCAGACGAGGTTGCCGGATGCCGGATCGAGGGCGGTCAGGGATTCGCCGTCGTGGTAGTACACGCGGTGCTGATCGGCGGCGAGTGTCAGTGGAGAGATGCGAGTCTGTCGGGCCCAGAGTTGTTTTCCGCTGGCTGCATCAAACGCCATGATGACTCGGGGTTCTTCGTTCCAGAAGAATTCCTGCCCGACTTTTGCCTGGTCACCGACGCGTCCGTTTGCCGGAGCGTAGTTGTCGCGTTCGCCGGGTCCCTTGCGTGAGACGGTAAACAGTATGCCATTGGCGAGGATGACTTCTTCGGTGGCAGCGGAGCCTTCGTAGGTGCGGAGGGTTTCTCCGGTGGCAGCATCGAGGGCTTCGAGGGGTCCGTCATTGCTGAGCACGGAGTAGACTTCGTGATCGGCGGAGATCAATCGTCGGGCGAGGTGTGTGGGGCCACTTTTCAGTGGCCACAGATGATTCTGCCAGTCGGTGATATCGCGTTTCCAGAGGATGACTCCGTTGAAGGCATCGCGGGCAATGAGTTTCCAGCGGGAGGGCAACTGAATGGAGATGCGGCTGCCTTCATCCATGATGTAGAACATGCGGCCGTTGGTGGACACGAGGGCGCTCATGCTGGCCATGCGGTCATGATGTCGGGACCAGCGTGGGCTGCCCACCCACTGCAGGTGTCTGGGTGAATTGACGACGGTGTCGTGGGCGACTGCGTTTCCAGTGGAATCGTGCAGGTAGTGGGACCATTCATCGATGGATTCGGGGCGGGGTTTTGTGATCTGCAGCCACTGTCCGTCGGGCTGCCGCAGCAGGGCCTGTCCATTGGGCACCAGCACTCGCAGAATTTCTTCGCGATCTGCAGTGCTGCCGGAGTCGGCGATCAGCAGATTGACCATGTTGTCCACGTAGGGCAATTGTGTATCAGCGTGCTGAATCACGGAAACGTGGCCATAGAGTCCCGCATTGCGAATGCTGCTGCGTGCCTGCTCAACCAGAGCCGGATCAGATTCCAGTCCATGCACCTGAAAGGCGTCGGACTGTCGCAGAGCGAGTGTCAGGCTGCCATTGCCGCAGCCGGAGTGCACGACGAGTCCGCCACGGACCTGAGTTCTCTGCAGCAGTTCTGCAGCTTCATTTTTTCGATCAGGGGTGTCCGGTGACTGAGCAGTGATGGGCGATGCTGTGATTGTCAGCAGCAGACAAAGCAGCAGGTGCAGTGGATGCAGGGACATACAGAGATTCCTGGAGTCCTGAGTGGGGGGGAGTGATCTGAGATATTGTAAAAACGGCTGATTTTGTGATGCTGCAATGTAACGAAGGAAATTCGGGAGAGCGAGCAGGCGGGGCTTCCGGCGGCTGAATTGCACGAAAACCGGGCGACACTCCCGGACAGGGCTCGACAGTCTTCCATCGGCCCGTGAGAATTCGGGCGGTTATCGGGCAAGTTCGGGAGGGATCAGAATTCGAGTTGAATCCGGATTCAGGGGAAGTGCAGATGCTGGTGGAAAGTTGTCCGCAGAAGACGTGGCAGCACGTGACTGCCGCTCGGCAGCGCGGACTGCTGACGGGTTGTGTTCCCACGATGGGTGCACTGCATCAGGGGCATGTCAGTCTGATGCAGCGGGCTCGCACTGAGTGCGGGTACGTGACGGCTACGATTTTTGTGAATCCCACGCAGTTCGGGCCGCAGGAAGACTTTTCAAAGTATCCAAGAACGCTGCAGGCGGATCTGCAGTTGTGTGAGCAGGCTGGTGTTGATCTTGTGTTTACGCCGCAGGCTGATCAGATGTATGTGGCGGACGCAGAAACGACCGTGCAGGTGGGACGGTTGACGACGGTGCTTGAGGGGGCTCACAGGCCCGGTCACTTTGACGGAGTGACCACAGTTGTTGCCAAGCTGCTGATGATCACGCAGCCGCACAAAGCCTATTTCGGCCAGAAGGACTTTCAGCAGCAGCTGGTGGTTCGAAGAATGGTGCGGGATCTGAACATTCCGGTGGAAATCGTGACCTGTCCGATCATCCGTGAGCCGGATGGACTGGCGATGAGCAGCCGCAATCGGTATTTGTCGGTGGCGGAGCGGCAGACGGCTGTGGCGCTTTCGCGTGCATTGCGGCTGGCGGCAGACCTGTGCAGTCAGCCTGCGGCGGTCCCGGCTGAGGTGGAACGGCAGATGCGGCAGATGCTGCTGCAGACACCGGGGCTGGAGTTGCAGTATGCTGTGCTGGCTGATCCGGACACGCTGCAGCCGTTGCCGGAGCGTGTGTTGAGCGGTGCACGGGCTGTGGGGCTGATAGCCGCCCGTGTGGGTTCGACGCGGCTGATCGATAATCTGCTGCTGAGTTTTGGCTGAGCCTTCTGGAAGTCATCATGCGCACAAATCTGCTGAGATTCATGTTTGATTCGGCGTGGCGTTTTGATGCTGCGGGGAATGAGTTGTATGTGGGGGCTGGCTGGCTGATTCTGATCTGGACACTGGCGGTGTGCGTGCTGTCGGGTTGGATCTGGTGGCGGGAGAGAAGTCTTGCGGAAGCCGTGCTGACGGCCGGGTTCTGGCTGTTGATTCCGGCGGGATTTCTGAGTTTGCTGCTGTTGCAGCCGGATTTTGGAATTGTGCGGGACGGGTGTCCGGTGTTTGGTTATGGATTCATGATGTTTGTGGGCTTTTCCACGGCAAGCTGGCTGGCTGCGCGACGAATTCGGATGATTGGCGTGGACTCGGACATTATCTGGGACATGCTGATGTGGGCATTGATTCCGGGTCTGATCGGAGCGCGGACATATTTTCTGCTGCGACACGGCAATCCGGAATTTTCAGCGGCGGTGGGAGTGCAGAAGCTGATCGCGGCGGTGGCGTTGTGGGATGGCGGGATTGTGTTTTACGGCAGTGTGATCGGCGGGATGGCTGGTATTGCGACATTCTGCCGTCTGCGTAAGCTGCCGCTGGTGCCGATTCTGGATGTGCTGACTCCGTCGCTGCTGGTGGGTGAAGGATTCGGCAGGATTGGTTGTTTTCTGTATGGCTGCTGTTATGGGCGGGCCTGCAGTCTGCCGTGGGCCGTGCGTTTTCCTCCGGACAGCCTGACGTTCGGCCAGTTGGTGGTGAAGGGGCAACTGGATCCGCTGGCGTCTTCGACGATGCCTTTGCATCCTGTGCAGCTTTACAGTTCCGGAGCTGCGTTTGTGCTGGCGGGGATTCTGTCGTGGTATTTTCGCAGGCGTCCGTATGATGGAGCGGTGGTGAGTCTGGCGGCGATTCTGTATCCGATTTCGCGATACGGTCTGGAGTCATTGCGGGCCGATGTGGCTCCGTTCAGTCTGGGGCTCAAGGACGCTGAGATTTTCAGTCTGCTGCTGGTGGCGGCTGGAATCGGTGGGATGTATTATTTTTCGCGTCATCGACGGCTGACGGGAACTCGGAGAGTGGTCGGTTTGCCGACCGTCTGAGTGGACGTGGCTGGCAGTTTTGGTGGCGGATTTCAGCGGACAGGTTTTCAGCAGGCGAACTTGCGTGGGCGAGCCATCCGATCAGCAGCTGATATCTGATGCACTGCAGGGTGCTGCGGGTGGGGCAGCGGCGTTTGACGTGCTGGTGCTGCGGTATCAGGATCGGCTGGTGCACAGTCTGGAGCACAGCCTTGGTTCGCGTGAGGATGCATTGGATGCTGCTCAGCAGGCATTTCTGCTGGCGTGGAGGCAGTTGTCGAAATTTCGCGGGGAATCCGGGTTTTATTCGTGGCTGTATCGGATTGCCCGCAATGCAGCGATCAGCAACGCGCGACGTCGACGTCCGGTCGGATCGCTGGACCAGCTGACAGAAGCCGGACTGGCGGAACCTGCGGATCAGGGCGCTAAAGTGACTCCGGGAGCAGCGATGGAAGTGGACGAAGAGGTTCAGCGCCTGCGACAGGCACTGGCTCAGGTTCCGCAGGATTTTCGCGAGGTGCTGGTACTGAAGGACATTGACGACATGTCTTACGAGCAGATTGCGGAGCTTCTGGGGATACCTGCCGGGACAGTGCGCAGCCGCCTGTTTCGAGCTCGCCAGAATCTGCTGGAGCGAATGCAGCGACTGGAACGGGATCACTGAGCCTGCTGCTGCAGGGGCAGGGGATTCCAGGAAGCGAAGTACATGGCGTGGGGAACTGTGGAAGCGGCAAACTGTTCGCTGAGTGAGGGCGTGCGAGCGGTGGCTCCGAGGATGGCATCGATCAGTCCCGGCAGCGCCCGATATTCAAACAGCTCGTACTGTTCCAGTTGCAGTTGTGCGGCGAGCGATTTCACAGCATCTTCCTGATAGCCCAGTTCATCCACGAGGCCATTGTCGAGGGCCTGCTGTGCCGTGTAGATCTGGCCGGTAGCGAGTTTGCGAATGGCTTCCTGATCCAGTTGTTTCCGGCCGGCATCAATCACGCCGATGAAGCGGTCGAAGGAATCCTTCAGGATGGCATCCCAGACCTGTGTTTCCTGGGGTGTCATATCGCGGAATGGGTTGAGGGTATCCTTGAGTGGTCCGGTGGTAAGTGGTTCGACTTTGACGCCGATGGTCTCTGCCAGTCGGGTGGCGTTGTAGCGGGCGATAATGACACCGATGGATCCCGTCCAGGTGGTGGGTTCGGCGAAGATTCTGCAGGATTCTCCGGCTGCCACGGCGATGTAGTATCCGCCGGAGGCTGCCAGTCGTTTCATGGATACGCAGACGGGTTTCTTTGCGGCCAGCAGTTCTATTTCGTGGTGCAGTTGGTGGCTGTCAGCCACAAAGCCTCCGGGGCTGTCAATTGACAGCAGGATTCCGCGGACTGAATCGTCCTTTGCAGCCTGTCGCAGCTGGCGAATCCAGCGTTCGGTGAAGGGCGGGCTGATCATGCCTTCGACGGAGATTACGGCGATTCGTGCGGCGGCGCCGCGAGTACCCTCCAGAAACATCTCGGGGACGTCCGTGTTGGCCGTCGTCAGGGAGGGGCCCAGCAGCAGCCAGAAGTTCAGCAGCAGGGAGATTGTCAGCAGGATCCGGGGAAATCGTCCGGGAGGTTTGCCGGCGACATCTGCGGACACGACTTTGATGGTGATCTGCTGCTGCCCGACGGTTACCGATTCACCGGTCCGCACTGTCGTTTCACTGCTCATATGTTGCCGGGTTTTTCTGAGTACTGCCTGAGTGGTGAGTTCTGAGTGAGCCTGTGAGGGGAGTATGGACAGAGTGATTGAGTGAGTCAAAGCAGTGGGGTTGGGATGTTGAGATCAGCGACTTTCGGCATTTCCAGCCACTTGGGCGGAAATCGGAGTGGATTGAGGGGGTTTTGGCTGGATGGGGGGAATCTTTCGGTCGTTCCGGTTTTTCATGTTCGAGTGATCCTGTCTGTCGCAGGGACTGAAAAACCCAAACAAGTGCACCAACCGGCCTTTTCGGAACCGTCGATACAGACGGTAGTCGGTAGGCCTTGATGCGTGGATCGCAGCGTGGCATTGAGGGGCAGGAAAGTTCCGGAAGAGGAAATTTGTCATGAAGACAGAGAAGTGGGTGTGCCGCACGTTTGTGGTGGCGGCGATGTCGGCCACGGTGGCGGTGCCGATGTCCGGGTCTGCTCAGGGGATGCAGGATTCTGCAGTGTCTCGAAACAGCGGCAAAGCGCAGGTGCAGTCTGCGTCGCATGGCACGAGTGTGAACGTGGAACTGCAGAAGCTGTTTCAGCAGAGCGGTCAGGAGATGCCGTCGATGCGGTCTCAGGATCTGCCGAATGCTCAGAACATGCAGTCGCAGCTGGTTCGGAAAAAGCCGGCTGAGCCTGCGAAGAAGGAAAACGTGTTCAAGAAGTTCTGGGGCAAAGTCACGGGGCGTGGAACTGCTCCTGCTGCGGCACCGGCCCCGGTTCCACCGGACTACCGTGAGCCGGCACCGGCGTCTGCAACTGCGGGTCCGGCGGGTGGCCTGCGTCGCACCGCACCGCAGCCAGCGGCTGCTGCATCCAAAGCCGCTGGGGCTCGGCCGGCATTTCCCACGATCATGAAACCGGCTGCAACTCCGGCCGGCGAACCTGCCGCTGTGCCTCCGGTGGCTGGTCACAGTCTGCGACCTCGTACAATTGTGTCGGAGCCTGCGGCCGCGGGGCCTGCCGGTCTGCCGGTACTTTCCGGTAAACCTTCGCGTTTCGTGCAGCCCGGGGCAGCACCGTCCTTCATGCCAAAAGCTGAAGCGGCCGCTGCGGCCACAGCAGCTTCGGCTGCCGCCGCAGCGAAGCAGGTGTCATCAGCAGCCGATGCGACGGTGGATGCAGTTAAGAAGCAGTCGGAGTTTCCGGATCTGTTCGGCGGTGCAGAGGCTGATGAAGCTGCAGATCCGCTGGATCTGGATGCGATTGCAGAGGCGATGAAGGATCAGGAAAGCAGCGTGAAGCAGCAGGCCAGTGAAGCTGCTGATGCGATCGCAGAGACAGTGCAGCAGAAGGCCGCTGCGGCTGATGCTGTCGTGCAGGAAGCAGAGCAGGCACTGAAGTCAGTGGCTGAGGAGAATCCTTTCACGGGAGTGATTCTGGAGCAGCAGAAGGAAACGCTGCCGGAAGCCATTCAGTTTGAGGAGGCGGAGGCAGCTCAGCAGCCCCGTGTGGCTCAGCCACCGGTCTTTGAACCTTCGCTGCCGGCTGAGCCGCCGGCATTCCCCGCAGCCGCTCCGGCAACGACTGAGACTGAGGCTGGGGCAGCAACGGCAGGAGAATCGCAGGCTGCACCTTCTGAGCAGTTGCGGAGCCTGCCGGATGAGAAGCTGCGAGTGGCGATGGAAAATGATGAGCGACAGAAGCAGTTGACTCGCATTCGCGAGCGGGGTCAGCAGACGGGGTTCAAGGGATTCTGCCCGGTTGCTCTGCGGGATCACCGAGAACTGATTGATGCGGACTCAGCAATTACCGCCCAGTTTGGTCTGCAGACATACAGTTTTTCATCCGAGCAGGCTCGTTCGCTGTTTGAAGCTGATCCGACTCGCTATGCCCCGGCCTCGGGTGGCTGTGACGTGGTGGTACTGGCGAGGGAAGGTGTGGAGCGACCGGGGCGTCTGGACTTTGCACTGTGGTTCCGCGGTCGTCTGTACATGTTTGAAACGCGGGACTCGATGTCTGAGTTCCATGCGTCTCCGAGGACCTTCGCAGTGGAGCAGTGAGCGTTGCCTGCGTGGCGAGTGTGCGAGCGGCATTGATGATGTTGAACTGAAGCCGGATCCTTTGGATCCGGCTTTTTTTGGATCACGGTGAAATCATTTGCGCAGCTGCAGACTGCATTGCTACGGGTGTTGACAACGAGTGGTCCACGCAGCACCGAGTCAACCGAAGAAGGGGGGGGCTGGCGTCAGGGTTCTCTTCCTTTGGGAGGGCGAGGCTCCTGCCGAGCCG
>CAITYU010000031.1 GCA_903896675.1 uncultured Planctomycetaceae bacterium | reverse complement strand
CTGAGCCTCCTCGCCGTACCGACAACCCTCCAGCAACACCAGTTCCCGCCGAGCCTCCTGCTGCAGCTCCTGCAACCGCACCTGCACCTCCGGCACGGCTGACCTGAGCCCCGCTGCGGACTGCAACAACTGCACGGCACTCTGCTGCTGCAGTCGAAACTGCCGCTCCGACTCGCGACAGTGCCTCACCAGGGCCTTCAACGCTTCCTCAACGTCCACCAGCGAGGCGTCGTCGGCAGGCATCCGCCAGCCGGAATTGCCAGTACTTGCCGTGCCCTCGCGAATTCGCTGCAGCAGCAGCACTCGCTGGCTTTGCAGTCGCTCAAGTTCCGTCAGAAACTCGGCCGGCAGTAACGCCCCATGACTGCGAAAACGTTCCCACAGCCCCGCCGAACCCACTGCAAAACGCTGCCACTGCTCGCGAAATCGAATGACCTCGTCAAGATAACCCTGCACGCAGGTCTCGCCTGGCATTCGTCCACGGGATTCACAATTCAGGACCGCGCTATCCATCGCTGCACCCGCCATCAAAAAGTCCTGCAGGCCGGCCGGGACCGCAGATTGCGCATTATACCGCGATCAAAGGTCGCAGGCTATCAGATTCAGGCATGGCAAGTGCGGGAAGACGTAAAACCACGGCAGCAGAATTCCACGGAGGCCCGGAAAGTCGGACTCAGAACAGCTCCCCGATCACAGTCCCGGACGGCAGCACACTGACCGGTCGACCACTGAAGTCCGGATAACTGACCGATGTATCCACGCCCAGATGACGGTACACCGTGGCCAGCACGTCCTGCGGAGTCTTCGGGTTGTTCAGCGGGAAAGCGCCCTTGCTGTCGGATTCCCCGATCACTCGCCCGCCCTGAATACCACCACCCGCCATCGCCGCGCTGAACACATTGGGGTAATGATCCCGACCGCCCGTGGAATTCACCATCGGAGTTCTGCCGAATTCGCCCCACGCCAGCACCATGGTGGACTCCAGCAGACCGCGTTCTGCCAGATCTTCCAGCAGCGCCGAATAGGCCTGATCCCAGCGCGGCAGGAAGCCGTCACGCATGGTTTCATAGCCTTTCACATGGGTGTCCCACCAGCGGCAGTCCACGGTGACCAGCGGCACGCCGGCTTCCACCAGTCGCCGTGCCAGCAGAAAACGCTGACTCCACGCCGGTACACCACAGCGATCGGGAGTCGGAGCCTGATAGGCGGGCATGAAGCCGTATCGCTGCCGCACATGATCGGGTTCCAGATCCAGATCAAACGCCTTCCGCGCGTCATCGCCCAGCAGAATGTCCCACGCCTTCTGCTGGAAGGCATCGACAGCGCCGACCTGTGCCGCATAATCGGCGGCGCGACGCATGCGGTCCAGACCCGTCAGCAGGCCACGCCGGTCATCGGTGCGGTCCACCGTAATGCCGTCGGGCGGAGCCAGATTGGGGATGCGGAAAGGTCCTGCGGCGCCAGGGTCGGCCTGAGTCTCAAAGGGGGCACAACCCGGCCCCAGATAGGCCGAATCCACGCCGGGCACGCGTTTGGGGATCATCACGTACGGCGGCAGCTGCGGCTGTCGGTGAGCCAACTGTCGAGCCACAATCGAGCCGCAACTGGGGCGGCTGTTGACATCCGCAGCACCCTGGCTGGGGTAACCAGTGAAACACAACTGATCGCCTGACGAGTGACCGGCGTCGGTGTGATGCAGGCTGCGGATGATCGACCACAGCCGCATGCAGCGGCCGGACTGCGGCAGCATGTCGCACAGATTGATACCGGGAACGCTGGTGGCCGCCGTCCCAAAGTACCCGCGATACTCCACAGGCGCTTCGGGCTTCGGGTCCCACGTCTCGTGCTGACTGGGGCCACCACGCATCCACAGAATGATCACCGACGGAGTCCTTGCGGGGGTTCGAACAACGGGACCCGCCGCCCCCGCCGCCCTCAGACGCAACAGCGCCGACAGCGACAGACCGCAGCAACCCAGCATACCAGCCCGCACAAAACCTCGCCGCGAAGTCATTCCGTCTGAATTGATGATCCACGACATCGGCTGTCTCCCTGATCAACCCACCCGCACCGGCCAGACACACCAGACTACCCTCAAATCACCACCCATGCAACATGACATCTGGTCATTGGCCTCCCACACCAACCACCGCCCCCCCACCCCCGCCGCTGTCTCCCACACGCCGTCGACAAAACCGTAGCCTGGGCTTTAGCCCGGGCACGTCACCCACCCCCCCGCCCAGCCTGAAAAACACTGGGGGCTCCTACTCGCAAGCTCCGCAGCCCGCTGTCAACCGACTTTTGTCCCTCGAACCATTCCTGCCCGGTCCCATCCGACCCCCGACCCCCTGACCCCTCAAAACTGTCCCAACACCCCTTTTATTCGTCGTATTCCGTAACATTCGGCCTTCAAGTCCGCAAAACACCTTCGCCTTCATTCGTGTGATTCGTGTCATTCGTGTTTGAAAACTCCCCCGCCATCACTTCCGCGATTTTCAGCGT
>CAITYU010000030.1 GCA_903896675.1 uncultured Planctomycetaceae bacterium | reverse complement strand
GGGAGGGCGAAGCTCCTGCTGAGCCGATGGACGTTACCTCGGGAGACTTTGCGATTACTGAACACTGATCACTGAACACTGAACACTGAACACTGGCGTCCGGCTCGGCGGGAGCCTCGCCCTCCCAAAGGGGGTTATTGACCCGATTTCGGAAACTGAGCCTCGTTGATCTTCTGAATGCCGCTGTCCGCGTCAGCAATCTGCAACTTGCCCACCAGTCGCAACTTGTCCGGTCGCTCACACACCTTGTCACGACACGCCTGATAGTGAATCTCCACCGTCACCTCGGCCTGCTCAGACAACTCCTGCGCATCAGTCTCCAGCACCCCGTAAATCATCACCTTGCCGTCATACACCACCTGCGGTGTCTCGCCCGCTTCCGCCGGCAGTTTGTGACCCTCAGGATACTTGACCCGCGACAGCCGCACCTTCTGACCACTGCTGACCTTCACCTCCGTCGGTATCAAATAGTCCTCGCTGGCCGGATTCGCATTCACATGCCAGCCCTCCGCCACCGTCAGCTCAATCGCCACCGGACACTTCCCGCCACGCGGTAACTTGTTGTAAAACGGATAAATCTTCGCCCTGATCGGTCGAGCCTCCTTTTTCTTCTCGTCTCCCTTCCCCGATACGCCAGCACCCGACTGCTCATCACCCGCCACCCGCCACAGCGGCATCGAGACCGGTACCACGGCTCCCACCGAACGCAACCAGCCCCCATCAACACCACCAACACCAACACCACCCGGCACGGCACGGCCGACCCGGCCACCCGCAGCACCCAGATGCTGCTGCAATGCCAGTCCCAGACCCGCACAGCTTGCCGGCGACTGAATCATCGTGCCACTGAATCGACGCAACAGCTCTTCCGCCACACCACCGTACTCCGGAACCACGTCCCGAAATGCCAGCAGATTCAGCAGCGCCACACTGTTGCCCGCTGGTGATACCGAGTCATACACCGAGCTGGTACGCGCAAACAGTTTTTCATGGTCGTTCGACGTAAAGAAAAACGTCTTCTGACCGGCATCATAAAACAGCTCCATCTGCTTCACCGTCAGCCGCTGCGCTTCGTCCTGCCAGCGCTGCTGACCGGTCGACTGATGCAAAGCCCGCAAAGCCGCCGCCAGACATGCGTAATCGTCCAGATACGCTCGCGGACCACGCACGCCCTGACGCCACGAACGCACCAACTGACCCTGTTCGTCCTGCAGCTTGTCCAGCAGAAATCCGGCCGCCCGCTCCGCCAACTGCAGATCACCCGCTCGACCGGGCAAACGACCACTGGTCGCCAGTGCCTGAATCATCAGCGCGTTCCACTCCGTCAGGACCTTGTCGTCCAGAAATGGACGCGGGCGAGCACCACGACGCTGCAACAGCTTCGCTCGCGATTCCCCCAGACCCTCACCCGTCCCCGCCTGCTCACGCGGCAGATACAGAATCCGACCATGCTCAAAATCCTGCGGCTCACCAAAACCATACACCCGCAGAAACTCGTCCGCTTCAGCACCCAGAACCTCGCGAATCTCCGCCTCCGTCCAGACATAAAATTCACCCTCAATCGCGTTCGTTTCGGCATCGAGGGCCGAACAGAAACCACCGTCGGGCAAAGTCATCTCGCGAGTCAGAAAGCCGACCAGTTCGTCCACCACCTGCTGGTACAGCGGATTCGCCTCCACCTGCAATGCCTCTGCATACACCTCCAGCAGTTGCGCCTGGTCGTACAGCATCTTTTCAAAATGGGGCACCGTCCACGTACGCTCAGTGCTGTACCGATGAAAGCCACCACCCAGATGATCGCGAATTCCGCCCCTCGCCATGGATGTCAGCGAGTGACTGACCATGTCCCACAACTTCTGTTCGCCCGTCTGTCGGTACAGGCTGAGCAGAAACCGGAGCCGAGGCACGTTCGGAAACCGCGGACCGTCCGGACGACGCGGATTGAAATCCACTCCGCCCCACGTCGAGTCATACTGGGCCTGAATGCCCTTCGCTACGGCCTGCAGCAGTGCGGCACTCAGCTCGACCGGCTCCGCCAGCACCCCCGGCCCCGACAGACGGCGAACTTCGCGAGCAATCATGCTGGAGGTCTGATTGACAGACTCACGCTTGCCCGTCCACAGCTCGTGAATCCGCTCGGCCGCAGTCAGAAACCCGGTCCGGCCGTCCGGGGTATCTTCCGGAGGCAGATAGGTGGCACCGGCAATCGGATTGCCTTCGCCATCCAGAAACATCGACAGGGGCCAGCCACCACCCGCACGACTGCCGGCCGCCTGCTGATAAACAATCAGGCTGGTCATGTAAATGTCGTCCACGTCCGGGCGTTCTTCCCGATCCACCTTGATGCAGACGTACTTGTCATTCATATACGCCGCGATCTTCTCATTCGAAAAGACCTCCCGTTCCATCACGTGGCACCAGTAGCAGCTGCTGTAGCCCACGGACAGAAACACAGGCTTGTCTTCCGCCCGCGCTTTTTCGAAGGCTTCCGGACCCCACGGATACCATTGAATGGGGTTATGAGCATGCATCAGCAGGTAGGGGCTGGATTCACGAGCCAGTCGGTTCGCGGGATGCCTGCTTTTTTCAGCCGTCTGTCCTGACACCGCTGCACCCTCCGCCGGCTCATCGGCACCCACCAGACCAGCCGACGCCAGCAGCACTGCCGACCCAGCACATACTGCCAGCGCCAGACTTCGCGACGACCAGCACACTGCAATCCCGTTCATAGCACCGCCTCGTTTTCGCCCGTCCGCCTTTCGAACCACTGCCATTCTTCGCTGGTCCGCGGTCGGGGTTGAGCCCCCAAATGCGGAAATCCGGCGTTTCAGCCGCAGTCTATCCGCTGTCCCTCACACTGGCGAAGCCCACGGAGCGTGGGTAATTCAGGAAAAGTCTGACACCCGAGGCACTCCGTAATCAGCAGTTCCCGCCGTTACCGGCAATTTGCAAGGCAAACAGGGCAATTCAGGGAAGGCGGGCAATCAGCGCAACAACTGCCGGTTCCGCAAATCCATCATGCGGCAGCAACTGTTCGACCGAAACAGACGGCAGCGGATTCCTGCGGTCATGCTGCGCCACGTCATCGGCGCAGCAGCAGCCACAGGCCCCGCCTCGCCCGCGAATTCACAGTGCCGCGATCGGACGAAATCATGACCTCACCCCTTATTGCCATGCTGCCCGAAGGTCACCGCATGGATCGGCAACTGGGTATCGTCTTTGACGTAACCCCGCCCAATCCCGATGACCTGACGCAGATCAATAACATACAGTCCCGCGAACAGCTCCTGCTGAACCAGAACGGCGTGTTCTTCCTGTCACAGATTGCGCTGTGGCACTCCCGCGAAATGAATGCCTTTGCGCCGATTCTGGAAATCACCCTCGCCCGAATCATCGACGAAAACTGGGTTGCTCAGGCCCGGGAACTGTGTCTGCAGCGGAAAGCGGTGGTCGAAAGTTACCCGTCCACCTTCTTCCGTACGCTGACGGTGGTCGTGTGCGCGTTGCTGGCCGGAGTTCTGGTCGTGTGGGCCATTGGGACTCACTACAACCAGCCGCTCACCGGCATCCTGTCTGCCGACATCACCACCGTGCAGGCCCCGGCAGATGCCCGGCTGGCCGAAGTGCATGTACGACCGGGGGATGAAGTGTTCACCGGGCAGCCCCTGCTGCAACTGGAGAACACCGAGATTTCACGGAAGATCACCGGTATCATGCAGCAGTTGCAGAGCACCGAGCAGGAGCTGCTGCGGCTGGAAGCGCAGGCCGCCATCGAGCTGGAGTGGCGACGTCGCGACGTGGATGCTGATATTGCCCGGCTGCGATTCACTGTGGCTGACCTGCCGCGTGCGGTCGATCCCCGAAATTCCGCCGCCCGCAGCCGCCGCATCACCGCGACTCCGGCGTCCGCCTCGCAACCGGCCGCCATGCCGGCCGCGGCCATCACACTGCAGCAGGCGCGACGCAGCACCGCCGGACAGATTCTGTTCTTCGACGGACGGCAACCGACAGCGACACTGACGGAACCACATCACGCCACACCACCGGTCACTCCCGGCTCGGTCCCGGCAGAACCCGTCCCGGCGGCAGCACCGTCGCAGGTTCCGGCTGTTCACACACCGGTGCAGACCGTGGCCGCAGCCGTCGCGGCACCTGCCGCCGACGATCTGAGCCAGACAGCGGAACCTCCGGAAGCAAAACCCGCCCCGGACAACACTCACACCCTCACGGCACTGACCGAAGCGGAAGCGGAGATTTCGCGACTGCAGGGGGTACGGAACGAGCTGCCGGCGCGAGTCGATGCGGCGACCGGTGTCACGGCAGCGCGAGCCCGCCGTGACAGTCTGCTGGAGGAACTGCAGTCCCTGAAAACCACCAGTCCGGACATCAAGGTGCAATCCCCGGTTTATGGCATCATCGGACAGGTGCGGCGACGTCAGGGGGAACAGGTCGCGGCTCACGACGTGATGCTGAAGATTCTGCACACGGACCGCCGCTGCGTGCTGGTTCAGTTGCCGACGCCGCGCGTCCACGAGTTGTCGATGGGTGAAGAAGTCGAGCTGAAATTCCCGGGCAATCAGACGTACCGGGGTAAAGTGGTGGAGCTGCCGCTGATGGCCGACGAACAGTCCAACCGCAGCGAAACCACCACCATGGTCCGCATCGACCCCATCGGTCGCCTGTGGCCCGCCGTCCCGATCGGATGCCAGATCGAAGTCGTTTCCACCCGCTGACCTCGCACCCCCGCCACCCCGGGCAACACCCCCAAAACCGTAGCCCGGGCTTTAGCCCGGGTGGCACCCCCAAAAACCGTAGCCTGGGCTTTAGCCCGGGTGGCACCCCCAAAAGCGTAGCGTGGGCTTTAGCCCGGGTGGCACCCCCAAAAACGTAGCCTCGGCTTTAGCCCGGGTGGCACCCCAAAACCGTAGCCTCGGCTTTAGCCCGGGTGGCACCCCCAAAAAGCGTAGCCTGGGCTTTAGCCCGGCGGCACCCCCAAAAAGCGTAGCCTGGGCTTTAGCCCGGCGGCACCCCCAAACCGTAGCCTGGGCTTTAGCCCGGGTGGCACCCCAAAACCGTAGCCTGGGCTTTAGCCCGGGAAACTCCCCCCAAATGTACCCCGGCCCACTACCGACCCCGTTCACAACAACCCAACGACGGTATGAAGTGAAGGTTGCCGATCAAAAAAAATGTGCTTCAAGAGCCTGGGGTACGTAACTTGCCCGGGCTAAAGCCCAGGCTACGGTTATTGTCCTCGGCGTCATTCCTGCCCGG
>CAITYU010000029.1 GCA_903896675.1 uncultured Planctomycetaceae bacterium | reverse complement strand
TCCGAACCAGGTGCTTACGCACCTGGCTCTGCTGAAACCGGCCCGTCAGGCCTTGGGGGATCTTTGGGGGCATCCGAACCAGGTGCTCACGCACCTGGCTCTGCTGAGATCGGCCCTTCAGGCCTGGTGGGATCTTTGGGGGCGTCCGAACCAGGTGCTCACGCACCTGGCTCTGCTGAGACCGGCCCTTCAGGCCTTGGGGGATCTTTGGGGGCGTCCGAACCAGGTGCTTACGCACCTGGCTCTGCTGAGATCGGCCCTTCAGGCCTTGGGGGGCGTGCGGGCCGTTGAGGGCGCGTGTTTGGTTTGTATTGTGCCTGCGGCTCCGATTCAGGCCTGAAATGCCGTTTTCCGGTAGCCCCGGGCGCAGCCACTGTCATAACCGCATTTGCAGGGGTCATGTTTCAACAGATTGTGCCGCGCGACCGACCACCAAAGGGCCAACGGCCAGACACAACTTAGCCTCGGCCAACGCCCGAGGGACTTGGATCAGAGCTCCCGAGGCTGTTCCTGAATTCACAGCCCATGCCTTCGCCGAGCATCATAGGCGGATCAGATTGGCTGCTCTTTGCGGGCCGAAAACCATGAATTCCCTGCGATGTCTGGGCTTGAGCCCGGGCACCAACTTCTCGTCATCCTTGTAATCCCCAGTGTTTTTCGGGGGTTGCCGCCGAGCAGGAAAGCCGAGGCCAGGTTTTGTGGAGTTTCCCGGGCTAAAGCCCGGGCTACGTATTTGGGGAGATTCCCGGGCTAAAGCCCAGGCTACGTTGTTGGGCAGTTTCCCGGGCTAAAGCCCAGGCTACGTATTTGGGGAGTTTCCCGGGCTGAAGCCCGGGCTACGTTTTTGTGGAGTGTCCCGGGCTGAAGCCCAGCCTACGTTTTTGTGGAGTTGCCCGGGCTGAAGCCCAGGCTACGGTTAGGGCCTTGGTGGCGTATCGGTCAGGAGTGGGGGGCGGGTGATTTTTGAATTTCGAGCGAATTTTCCCCGCATTCTGCCTCCCCTGGGCAAATCCCCAGTGCCCCGGTCTGGATTTTGCTTGATATTTACCAAGCTTCCCGTTTCAATGGACGGTTTCGGATTTTTTCGAAAAAAGGATCGCTGCAGCCTGCGCAAGCTCTGCCGATAACGCTGGTTTTTGCCGAAGAACGGCAGCGGGATGTCGCTGGTGTGATCGGGGAACGGCTGTCTTTGGCCGACTGTAACCGTCAGGTTGCATCGGATCCGTCGTTTCTGGCGGGTGTGTTTGTGTGTGATTGCGGGTTTATGTCAGAAAATGACGATTTTCGGACAGTTCTGAACTGAGGGTTCGGGTGTGTCTGTGATCGGGCTGGGACTTCGCTGACGCTGGAGTTGTGGAATGCGTGACTGGCTGGAGCGATTTGTCGACGACGGTACTATCGGCGAATCGCAGCTTGAAGAAGCTCGCAGCATGGCGGCCAACCTCGGGATTACTCCTGAGGACGCCCTGGTCCGGCTGGGGTACATCTCGGGTGGCGACCTGGGTCGTGCGCAGGCTGAAGAGTTCGGCTACGACTACATTGAGCTTGAGGGGCGGCAGATTCCGCACAGTGTGATCGAGCTGGTCACGGAATCACTGGCGCGTGAAAACCTGGTGATTCCGATCGAATCGGACGGCGATTCGGTTGTGATTGCGATGAACAATCCGAACAACATCGAAGTTCTGGACAAGCTGCGGTTTGTACTGAACCGTGACATTCGCACCGTGATGGCTCCGCTGGAATCCATCACAGCGGCGATCAACCGGCATTATGGTCAGTCGGAAACCGAATCTGTGGATTCGATGATTTCCGAATTCACAGAGACTCAGATCGACTTCACGGATGTGGAAGCCGCAGCGGCTCTGAAGGGTGACGAAGACGACAGTGCTCCGATTATCCGGCTGGCGAACCTGATCATTTCGGAAGCGGTGCGTGAGCGGGCCAGTGACATCCATATTGAGCCGTTTGAGGACCGGGTGCGGATTCGGTACCGGATTGACGGTGTTTTGCTGGAACGCGACAGTCCTCCAAAACGACTGCTCGGGGCCCTGATGTCGCGTTTCAAGATCATGGCGCGGATGGACATTGCAGAGAAGCGTCGTCCGCAGGACGGTCGTATCAAGACTCGTGCGGGCAGCAAGGAATTTGACCTGCGAGTGTCGATCCTGCCGACCAACCATGGTCAGGCGCTTGTCATGCGTATTCTGGACCGCGACAACATCAAGATCGGGATCCGCAATCTGGGTTTCAGCGACGACAATTACCGCACTTTTCAGAACATTATTCGTCGTCCGAACGGCATTTTTCTGGTGACCGGTCCGACGGGTTCCGGCAAGACGACGACCCTGTATTCGGCTCTTGGTGAACTGAACCGTCCGGACCGCAAGATCATCACGGCCGAGGACCCGGTGGAGTATTACCTGCCGGGGATCAATCAGGTGGAGGTGAAGCACAGCATTGGTCTGGACTTTGCTCGTATCATCAAAGCGATGCTGCGACAGGCCCCCAACGCGATTCTGGTGGGTGAAATTCGCGACACGGAAACGGGTGAAATGGCGATTCAGGCTTCGCTGACGGGGCACCTGGTCTTCAGTACTCTGCACACCAACGATGCTCCTGGCGCAATTACTCGTCTGATCGACATGGGTGTGCAGCCGTTTCTGGTGGCCTGTTCGCTGATGGCCGTGATGGCTCAGCGACTGGTTCGTGTGGTGTGTCCGAAGTGCAAAGAGCCCTACCAGCCGACTCCTGAAGAAATTGAAGTCTTCAATATTACTCCGGACGAGCTGTCGGACGGTCAGTGGGTGCGTGGTCGTGGCTGTGCCAACTGCAAGCACACGGGTTACAAGGGTCGTCGTGCGGTGTTTGAGCTGATGACGATGAACACGACACTGCGTGAGATGGCCTTCAATTCCGAGCCGGCTCAGAACATCCGCCGACAGGCTCGCCTGCTGGGCATGAAGACTCTGGTGGAAGACGCCAAGGACAAGGCGTTTGCCGGCATGACAACGCTGGCGGAAGTGTACAAGCTGTCGAAGGGTGGCCATTAGTCGGGGGTATCGCTGTCGGTCGCTGGTCACTGTTCGGTGTGCCTGGTGCGGACTTACTTTCAGCAAGGCGAAAACAGACATGTCAACGGGTGCGGTCAGAAACTTTCAGATCGACAAGCTGCTTGAGATGGTGGTGCGTGAGCGTGTCAGCGACCTGCACATTACGGTGGGTCAGCCGCCGGTGGTGCGTTCGGGCGGACGCATGGTCAAGCTGGAGACTCGCGAGCTCAGTGCGGACGACACCACGAACCTGATGAAAAGTATCTGTCCTGAGCGGAATCAGCAGGAGCTGCAGGAGCGGGGTGGTACGGACTTCGGGTTTGCCTATGGCGACAAGGCGCGTTTCCGAGTGGCTGTGTTCAAGCAGCGTGGCATGATCGGGATGGTGCTGCGGCGAATTCCGAACGAGTTCCTGACATTTGAGCAACTGGGATTGCCGTCGGTGGTGCGTGATCTGATTCAGCGGCCGCGCGGGCTGTTTCTGGTGACGGGACCGACGGGTTCCGGTAAGACCACCAGTCTGGCGTCGATGATCAACTGGATGAACCACAACATGGATCATCACATCATCACTCTGGAGGACCCGATTGAGTATTACCATCAGCACCATCATTCCACGATCAACCAGCGTGAGATTGGAGTGGACGTACCGTCCTTTCCGGAAGCCCTCAGACGTGCTCTGCGAATGGACCCGGACGTGATTCTGGTGGGGGAAATGCGAGACCTGGAGACGATTTCTGCGGCGATCACGGCGGCGGAAACGGGGCACGTGGTCTTTGGGACTTTGCACACCACTGGTGCACAGGGTACGGTCGACCGTATCATCGACGTGTTTCCGACGAACCAGCAGGAGCAGATTCGCACGCAGCTGGCCAACGCCATCATCGGAATTCTCAGCCAGGCGCTGTTGCCTCGCAAGCCCAAGGGGCTGGTGGCGGCTTATGAGATGCTGGTGGTGACGCCGGCCATTGCCAACCTGATTCGCGAGGGCAAGACCTTCCGTATCAACAGCTCGATCCAGACCGGCCGCAAGTTCGGGATGATCCTGCTGGACGATTCGCTGTTCAATCTCTGGAAGAACGGCATATGTGACGAGAAGGACGTGCTGTTCAAGTCCAACAATCCCGGCGAATTAAGGGCTCGTATCGAACGCGCGAAACGCGGCGTATTCGATGAGGAGTCGGACGAAGACGACGACGAATGATCGCTGCTGTTCGGCGGATGTTCTGGCAGTTGGTGCAGGTTCCCTGATTACTCTCTCAGCCCGGTTGTTTCTCCATGGCACAACGAAAACTCGGACAGATCCTCGTCGATCTCGGCTATATCAACGACGACCAGTTGTGGGACATTCTGGAAGAGCAGAAGCAGAGTCCCGGGCAGCCGATCGGACAGGTGGCGGTCCGTATGGGGCTCGTGAATCAGCGGCAGGTGACCGAGGCGCTGGCGAATCAGTGGGGCATGCCGGTCATCAACCTGGAAGAGACGAACATTCCGCCGCAGGTGCTGGAGATCGTGCCGCAGCCGATGGCCGAGATGTATCGGATCATGCCGGTATCGATCAAAAACAACGTGCTGACGGTGGCGATGGCCGATCCGCAGAACGTGGGAGTCCTTGACGATCTGCGCAACTTCCTGGGCCATGAAATCCGTGGTGCGGTGTCATCGCAGGCGGACGTGGAAGCCGCGATCACTCGGTATTACGCGGACCGTGAGGAGAGCATTGAGGACGTTATTGAGCAGTTGTCGACGGACGAGGATTCCGAGAAGCGGATCCGCGGCTACGACCTTGCCAGTGACGAGGAAATGTCGGATTCGCAGCCGATCAAGAAGCTGTTGAACATGGTGATGCTGCTGGCGATTCGTGACCAGGCCAGCGACATTCACTTTGAGCCGTTTGAGGACGAGTTCAAGATTCGGGTGAAGGCGGACGGGGTGTTGTACGAGATGGTCCCGCCGCCGCGACATCTGGCGAACGCGATTGTCAGCCGTATCAAGGTGATGTCGAATCTGGACATTGCCGAGCGTCGATTGCCGCAGGACGGGCGTATTGAGCTGAACGTGGGCGGCAACAATGTGGACCTGCGAGTCAGCGTGCTGCCGACGCTGTTTGGCGAAGCGGTGGTTATGCGGGTGCTGGACCGGACGGTAGTTGCGCTGGACCTGAACAAGATCGGGATGGACCCGGTGACGCTGGGTAAGTTCCGAGCGCTGCTGAAGCGTCCGAACGGAATTATTCTGGTGACGGGTCCGACGGGTTCCGGCAAGACGACCACGCTGTATTCTGCATTGAACGAGCTGAACGACACGGAAACCAAGATTATCACCAGCGAAGACCCGATTGAGTATGACATTGAGGGGATTGTGCAGGTGCCGGTAAATCCGGACGTGGGAGTGACGTTTGCGAACGTGCTGCGTGCGATTCTGCGTCACGACCCGGACAAGATTCTGGTGGGTGAGATTCGAGACTACGAGACGGCGGAAATCGCCGTGCAGAGTTCGCTGACGGGGCACCTGGTATTCAGCACGCTGCACACCAACGACGCTCCCTCCGCAATTACTCGACTGCGGGACATGGGAGTGCCGGCGTTTCTGATCACGGCCACGGTGGAAGGCATTCTGGCTCAGCGACTGGTGCGGCGTATCTGTTCCGAGTGTCGGACGCAGTTTTCGCCGTCGGACGAGCTGTTGCTGGAGCTGCAGCTGCCCCTCGCGACTGCTCGAAAATACAAATTCTACTACGGCAAAGGGTGTGCTCGCTGCAATAACTCGGGCTACAAGGGCCGAATTGGTCTGTATGAGCTGATGCTGATTTCGGACGAGATTCGGGATGCGGTGGCGGCCGAGTCATCGGCGGATGACATCCGCGTGGTGGCTCGTCAGCAGGGCATGTCAACTTTGCGAGAAGCCGGTTTGAAGCTGATTTTTGATGGTTTGACGACGATTGATGAAGTGGTGCGTGAGACGGTACTGGAGGACGTGGAGTGAGGCGGTGTCTGGCAGTCTGAGCGATTTTGCTGCAGCGGAATTGATCAGGGGGAATCTGCCGGGGCCGTGATTTTCCGGGGGTTCTTTGTAGACTGCCGGGTGCTGAAAGCGGTGATTTCGGGTATTGAAGCGGTGATTGTGGATGGCAACGGTGTGTGGCGGCGGCTGTGTGGCTGTTCTGGCATGCTGTTTGCGGAGCGAGTTGATCCGGGGAGTGCGTAATGGCGACTTTTACTTACGAAGCAATGGACAAGTCCGGTCTGGAAGTGAAGGACACCATTGAGGCATCGTCTGAGGCGGAAGCGCAGACGATGATTCGTGAGAAGGGCTTCTACGTCACGAAGATCAAGGAAAAGGAGAAGAAGAAGAAGGAGGCGAAGAAGGGTGCGGCGAAGGCTGGTGGTGGCGGCAAGAAGCCGGGCAAGGCCTTCACGATTGGCGGTGTGAAACCGAAGATCCTGTGCACTTTTACTCGCCAGCTTTCAACTTTGCAGGACGCCGGTCTGCCGGTGCTGCGCAGTCTGCGAATTCTGGAGGGTCAAAGTCGTCCTGGTGCGTTGAAGAACGCGTTGATGGACGTGATTGAGGACATTGAGGGTGGTAACACGCTGTCTGAGGCGATGGCGAAGCAGCCGAAGGCCTTTGACAACCTGTACGTGAACATGGTGAAGGCGGGTGAGGCCGGTGGTGCTTTGGAAGTGATTCTGCAGCGTCTGGCGGAATTCAAAGAGAAGGCTCAGTCGCTGAAGCGGAAGATTGTGGGTGCGATGATTTACCCGGCGGCGGTGATCACCGTGGCTGTGGCGATTGTGTCGTTCATCATGATCTGGATTATTCCGAAGTTCAAGGAGATTTTCCTTGGCTTCGGCGTGGAGCTGCCGGGTGTGACGGTGTTTTTGATCGACATTTCGGACTGGATGCTGAACTACTGGTACATGCTGTTCATTACTCCGATCGGCTTCTGGCTCTTTGTCAAGATTGTGAAGAAGAACAAGACGGGTGCGTACGTGATGGACTGGCTGGCGTTACGTATCCCGTTGATCGGGAAGATTCTGCACATAGGCACCATTGCGCGCGTCACGAGGACATTGGGAACCCTGATTTCCTCGGGCGTGCCCATTCTGGAGGCCCTGCTGATTGCTCGTGATACAGCCGGGAACGCGGTGTTTGTGCGGGCGTTTGACAACATTTATTCGGCGATTCGTGAGGGGGAAACCATTTCGGTGCCTTTGAAGGAATCGCGGATTGTGGACGACATGGTTGTGAACATGGTGGACGTGGGTGAAGAGACGGGTGCACTGGACGACATGTTGTACAAGGTTGCGGACGTGTATGACGAAGAGGTGGAAGTTCGTGTTGAGGCGTTGGTGAGTCTGCTGGAACCGATCATGGTGGTGGTGCTGGGTTTGATCGTGGGTTTTATTGTGATTGCGTTGTTCATGCCGCTGATTAAGTTGCTGAACGACCTGTCGTGATGTTCCGTAGCCCGAGCGTTGGTGCTCGGGGGGTGCCGGTGGTTGAGGTATTGTTCCGGGCAGGAATGCCCGGGCTACGGCTGTGGTGGGTTTGTCGGGGGACAGCGATGCGAAAACGGACTGCGATGACATTACCGGCGGACAGAGCGGCACAGGGGTGTGGTGTTTCGTCGCGGCGGGGTTTTTCGCTGATCGAGCTGTTGGTAGCGATTGTGATCATAGCCATTTTGATGGCTTTGATTCTGCCGGCGATCGCGGGAGCTCGTTCGCGGGCCCAGGTGGCTCAGGTCACCAGCGATATTACTCAACTGGACAGTGCCATCGCCAAGTTCAAGTCCGTCTACAATGTAGAGCCTCCCAGCAGTCTCTACATTCCGCCGGCTGGTGACGCTTCGAAGTGGCCTGCGGCAGACCGATCGAAGGTCCGGGCGATCTGGCCGCAATTCAATTTCGATACCAATGGTGGCCTGGGAAATGGCACAAAGGACCTGCACCTGAATGGTGCTGAGTGTCTGGTGTTTTTCCTTGGGGGTCTTGAGAATACGACTTCGGATCCTCCGGTTGTCGTGGGCTTCTCAAAGGATCCTCGCAGTCCGTGGCAGGCAGCCGGCACCAATCGCGAAGGTCCGTTCTTTGAGTTTGCGAACGAGCGATTTACGGACGTGGATGGTGATGGTTTGCTGGAGTACATGGATGCACTGCCAGGTCAGACGGTTCCTTACCTGTATCTTTCCAGC
>CAITYU010000028.1 GCA_903896675.1 uncultured Planctomycetaceae bacterium | reverse complement strand
TCGGTGATGATGCGGAATTGACAATTACCCAGCCGCTGGTCTTCGGACAGACAGCTCAGCTGTCTGTACCGGACGGCATTGTTAATCTGCCCGGCGGCACCACGGCCACCGGCGGCCGCTTTGCCGTACGCGCTCGCGGCCTGAACACGACCGGCGGCACCATGACCGTCTCCCTCGACGCGCTGACACTCATCACCGACGGCAACGCCGAAACAGCATTCCCCATCATCAACGACCGCGACCTGCTGCTCACCCGCTGGGTCACCCCCGGACGCCTGCAACTGATGGACTCGCTCATCGCCGATGTCTTCGAGAACATAACGTGGATCGCCAATGTCGCTTCCGAGTGGTCGAATCAGATGTTTGACGGCGCCCTCAATCCGGTCGCTGTGGCCGCCAAAGGGCCCGTCTCCGTCACGCTGCCGATATTCTCCAATAACGATGAAGATGGCCTGATCGTCGATGGACGCCTGAAATCCTATACCGCTGCCATGACGCTCACCGCTGATGAAATGGACTTCCGCGGGGGCCAGGGTTCCTTACAGGCTCCAGGGGCCCTGATAATCCGTGCCGCCACCTCGGTCTGGAACTATCGACTGGGGACCGCTGCCGAATCCCAGTCCGGAGCACCTCTCAGCACCATCATCGCGCCGAATTCGCTCGATTTGACGACCCAGGACGTCGCTGCTCTGGCAGATGGCTTCACCGACATCACCATCGGGCGCAGCGGTGCGGGCAACCTGATGCGCATCGGTGACGCCTACAACATGACGCAGGTCAAGGCCACCGGGCTGCCGCGAGTCCAGGACGCGTCCGTTAAGGATCCCATCTCACTGCTGGCCCAGACATTTATCGTCGAAGGTGACTTCCGCGTCCCCGACAGCCCGCTGACGATGCAGGGCCGCACTCTGGAAGTTCGTCGCACCAACCTGCATACCCCAGACAATGCCAATCCCGACGCTGGTTTGTACTCCACTGAAACCGTCGTGGAAATGTCTGAACAGGTCGTTGTCTCCGGATGGATTCGCGGTGCTGATCTGGTGCAGATCGACATCACCAACAGTACCGGAACCAACGCGATTCTGAACTTCACCAGTGGGCCAAACAGTCTCTGGACCGGCGTTGGCTCCACGATCGCCAGCGAAAATGATGAAAGCCGCGTCGAAATCACCGGCACCGGCAGCATTCTGCATGCTTCCACCGTAGAGGCAGCCGGAGCGGGTTCACAGCTGATGATGACCGCCGGCACCACCTTCCTGCAGCGTGAGGGCGGTGTGCTGCGAGTCACGGGCAGCGGAAGTCAGATGGAGATCGGTGGAGGCACCTATCTGGGGATCGAAGCGGGCAGTGCAGTGCTGGCCGGCGTGGCCTTCCAGATGCAGGGCAGCACACCTGTGCCCGTCTCCACCGGGACCAATTCGCGATTGACGTTGAATGCGCCGGGCGAAATGTGGCTGGCCGGAAGCGTGGCTTCCACCGGCAGCATGCAATTGAACTCCGGCCTCAAACAACTCGACCACGCCGATTACTTCGACCGGCTGACCGGACGCCTGCGCACCAGCACTGCTCC
>CAITYU010000027.1 GCA_903896675.1 uncultured Planctomycetaceae bacterium | reverse complement strand
TGTTGGGCATGCGAGCGTGCCCGTTGTGTTGACTGAGCATTTGGGCGTCTGAGGCGGGCTTTGGATGAAAGGTGCCAGAATCGCCGATGTTGATTACATTGTGCACGTCTCGTACCAGTCGCTGCAAAATTAGTTTTTTGCGTGGTGTGCCGTGTCTGTCCGGCTTGGAGGGGGCGTGTTGGTGAGGCTGGTTTGGATTGGGTGAAAACCGTTGAAAACCGCAATCAACGCGTTTTTTTGGTGCTGCCGGGTGGTGCGCAGCGGGGTGGGAGAGTTGGTGAGTTGTGGTTGTGGTGTGGGTGGGAGTTGCCGGGTGCGGGGTTGGCAGTTCAGCTACGTGGCTGTGGGTTGGAGTGTCATTTTGGCAACAGCCGGCGGGCTGATGACCGCCGGTAAAAGCTGCCTCTTTGGCACTTTGCGGGTTGTTGGGGGTGTCTGAGTTGGGGAAAAGTGACCGACTTTGTCAGGAATCCGGACGAGTGGAGGCCCCCGCTTGACACCTAAAACGTGCACGACTAAAAGCTTGGGTGCACAAGTCTGCGAGCATTTGCGGGTTTGTTGGGTGTTTGCGAGGAGCAGAAATCAGGTGGCGGGCTTGGAAGAGTTCTGCCGCGACTCGGGAAGGCTGGTTTGTGGAATGGCCAGGAAAGCAGCAGCGAAGGTACCGGTGAAGAAAGTGGTCAAGAAGGCTCCGGTGGCGGCCGCAAAGGCTCGTCCGGCGGTGTCTCGTCCTGCGTCTGCGCCGCCGCGTCTTCCGGGTCGTCCGAATCCCGGGGATGCTCAGTTGCCGCCCGAAATTGAGATGAGTCGACTGGACGAGCAGCTGGTGGGAATTCTGAACCGGCGGGTATCGTTGTTTCTGGAGAAGATGAAGGGGGTTCAGCAGCCATCGCGAACGATGTTCAACGATCTGGACCAGCAGCTGGTCTGGAGCATGATTGACCGTGTGAATCAGGGTCCGTTGACATCGGCGGAATTGAAGACGATTTTTCGTCCGATGCTGAGTGCGGGTCGTCAGCGGATCAAGCATCTGCGTGTGGCGTATCTGGGTCCGCAGTTCAGTTTTACTCATCAGGCCGCGATAACTCGTTTTGGTGAATCGGCGGATCTGGTTCCGGTCAGTACGATTGCGACGGTATTTGAGGAGGTGAATCGGGGTCACGTGGACTTCGGGATTGTTCCGATTGAGAACAGTACGGATGGTCGCATCGTGGATACTCTGGACATGTTTACTCGGTTGCCCCTGCGAATCTGCGGCGAGGTGCTGGTGCATGTGCATCACAACCTGCTGGCGCGTTGTGATCGCAGTGAGGTATCAGAGATTTACAGCAAGCCTCAGGCCTTATCTCAGTGTCGGGACTGGTTATCGCGCAACATGCCTCAGGCGCGGCTGATTGAGGTGACCAGCACATCGACAGCGGCTCAATTGGCGCGTGACAAGCCGAACGTGGCGGCGGTGGCCAGCCGTCAGGCTGCGATTCAGTATGATGTACCGATCATTGCGGAGTGTATTGAGGACAATCAGAACAATGTGACTCGCTTTGCCGTGATTGGGGACGCGGTTGCGGAGCCGACGGGCAGTGATCGGACGGCGGTGCTGCTGCAGATTCCGCACCGGCCGGGTTCATTGAGTGAGGCTCTGGAGCCGTTCCGGAAGAACAAAGTGAATCTGACGTGGATTGAGTCATTTCCGCTGCGTCAGCCGGAGGTGGGATATTTGTTCTTCCTGGATTTTGAAGGTCACGTCTCTGAGACTCGCGTGAAGAAGACTCTGAAGGATCTGGAATCGATACCTCCGGATCGCCTTGAGATTCTGGGTTCTTATCCGCGTGGTGAGGCGGGTCATTGAGGGTTAGGGTTTTCGGTGGTGTGCGGGTGAGTTGATTTTGTGTCTGGACTGGGGATCAGGTGATGCGTCGATTTTTGGTGGCTGGCAACTGGAAGATGAATACCGTGCGTCAGTCGGCGGTGTCATTGGCGGCGGAGTTGAGTGCGGTCGCGTCGACGGAGGAGGCCGGCGTCGAGGTGCTCGTTTGCCCACCCTATCCCTATTTGTTGCCGGTGGGTGAGGCTTTGGGTGGCAGTGCGGTGCGTCTGGGTGGTCAGGACGTTTATTTTGAGTCACCTGGTGCATTTACGGGCGAGGTGGCGGTGGAGATGCTGCGTGACGTGGGGTGTCAGTATGTGCTGATTGGTCACAGTGAGCGTCGAGCGATTCTGGGTGAGACGGATGTGGTGATCAATCGCAAGGTGCGGGCGGCGATTGCGGGTGGTTTGACGGTGGTATTGTGTGTTGGGGAGCAGTTATCAGAGCGGCAGGGTGGTCAGACGGAGGCGGTATTGGACCGTCAGATGGAGGGCGCCTTTGCGGGTATTTCCGATTCTGAGGCTTTGGGGATTGTGATTGCGTATGAACCGGTGTGGGCGATCGGCACAGGTGTCACGGCCTCGCCGGAACAGGCCGAATCTGCCCACGAACATCTTCGCAAATGGCTGTCTCGACGCTATAATCCCGACTTTTCCGAAAAAACTCGAATCCTTTACGGTGGCAGCGTGAAGCCTGATAATGCATTGTCTCTGTTGGGTCAGCCCAACGTGGACGGGGCATTGGTGGGTGGTGCCAGCCTGAAGTCTTCGACTTTTGTGCCGATCATTGAGGCAGCCCGCAAGCTGTCAGGCTGAATTCAAATCGAACACACCGGTGCATCACGGGGTGCTCGTTTTCGCAGAGACGGACATAGATCCGTCTTTCTGTGTTTACCATGAAATTGTTTTCTGCTGGTGTGCTGGGGAGTTATTTTTCAGATGACATTCCTGATTTACCTGCTGACTATCCTGCTGACCGCGGTCAGTTTGTTCATGATTCTGCTTGTGCTGATTCAGCGTGGGCGTGGTGGTGGTCTGGCGGGTGCCTTTGGTGGCATGGGTGGCCAGAGCGCATTTGGGACTCGCGCTGGCGACGTGTTCACGAAGATCACGATTGGTCTGGCGGTCGCGTGGATTGTGATGGCTGGTTTTCTGGGCATGCTCATGCGTGCTCAGGCGAAGCAGGAGGCGACTTCTTCCAGCCGGTTCTCGGAGGGCGAGAACGTGACGAAGGCGGAGGAGGAGGCAGCCAAGGCGAAGGCGGACGCGGAGAAGGCAAAGGCTGACGCAGAGAAGGCGAAGTCTGAGCCGGTGAAGACCGAGTCTGCACCTGTGGAACCGGCGACGCCCGCGCCAGCCCCGGCCGAACCGGCAAAGACTGAGCCTGTTCCTGCGGAACCGGCAAAGACCGAGCCAGCTCCGGCTGAGCCTGCGAAAGCGGAATCAGCTCCGGCGGAGCCTGTACCAGCAGACGCGCCGAAAACTGAGCCGGCACCAGCTGAGCCTGCCAGCCCGGCTGCCCCGGCTGCTCCTGCCGCCGAGGCTCCTGCAGCTCCCAAGTGATCTGGTTTCCATTGGGAGCAACTGCCGTGCTGCTGAGTATGACGGGGTTTGGATATGCTTCGCTGCAGACGGACAGCGTGCATCTCAGTACTGAGATCAAGTCTGTCAACAACCGTTATCTGAAGCTGTCGGTGCGGATGCCGGAAACGGTGTCTCGTTTTGAGTCAGAGATTGAGAAGCTGGTTCGCTCCCGGATTGCTCGCGGGACACTCAGTGTGTCATTGCGGCTGCGTTTTCTTTCGGGTCAGGGCGAATATCGGATTGACTCGGACGTGCTGCGGGCGTATCGGGATCAGCTGCAGGTGCTGGAGCGGGACGGTGCTTCGGCAGTGTCGCTGACGCAATTGCTGGCATTGCCTGGAGTGGTGCGTGAGGCTGAGTTTTCCGACGAGGAGTTGAGTGGTCTGTGGCCTGCAATCGAGCAGGTTCTGTGTGGTGCTCTGGATCATCTGGAGGAGTTTCGCCGGACTGAGGGCGAATCGATGCAGCGGGATCTGGAGCGTCAGTGTGAGGTGATTGCGGCGGAGGTGGATCGGGTTGTTGTACTGGCTCCTGTCGTGGTGACGGATTTTCGGGATCGGATTCTGGAGCGTGTGCGGAAGCTGCTGCAGGACAGTGCGGTGAATGTGAATGAGTCGGATGTCATTCGCGAAGTTGCCTTGTTTGCGGACCGCAGCGACGTCAACGAAGAGATTACTCGACTGCGCAGCCACATTGAGCAGTTTCTGAAGTTGTGTCGCAGTGGAACGTCGCAGGGTCGGAAGCTGGAGTTTATTGGTCAGGAAATGTTTCGGGAGATCAACACGCTGGGTTCGAAGTCGAGTCATGTACCGATTTCGCTGGCGGTGGTGGAGATGAAGGCGGCGATTGAGCGGATGCGTGAGGTGTTGCAGAACGTTGAGTAATTCTGTGGTGAGTGTCTCCGGGTGGTGTGTCAGAAAGTTCCGGAATCTGGATTGTGTGGGTGATGGAGCAGCAATCGGGGAAGCGGATTGTGGTCCTGTCGGGGCCCAGTGGCAGTGGCAAGACGACGGTGGTTCGTTGTCTGGTCGAGTCTGCTCCGGTGCGTCTGGTGAAATCCGTTTCTGCCACGACTCGCCCGCCGCGTCCGGGTGAGGTGGACGGGGACGACTACTGGTTTTTGACTCGGGATCAGTTTCTGCAGCGGTTGCAGGGTGATGCGTTCATAGAGCATGCGGAGGTATTCAGTTCGGGATTTCTGTATGGCACGCTGTGGTCTGAGCTGGACCGAGCCTGGGCTCAGGGGGGCTGGGCATTCCTGGAAATTGACGTTCAGGGGGCATTGCGTGTGGTGCAGCAGTATCCGGATGCTGTTACGATCTTTTTGAGGGCTCCTTCGGCGGCCGAGTTTGAGCGTCGTCTGCGGAGTCGTGGAACTGAGTCTGAAGAGGTTATACAGCGAAGGCTGGCAACGGCGGCACAGGAGCTGCAGCAGGCTGATCGCTATCGATATACTGTGGTGAATGACCGGCTGGAAAACGCGGTCAGCGAGATCTGTGAGATACTGAAAGCGGAGGAGAAGGCTCGCAATGCTTGACGAATTTCGTGAAGATGACATTGTTCGCAAGGTGGGTGGTCGATTCCGTCTGTCGTCCCTGATTCAGAAGCGCATGGTGGCTTTGAATCGCGGGGCTCGACCGCTGGTTGACCTGCAGACTCGCAACCTGATGGAAATCGTGGTTGCCGAGATTATGCAGGACAAGATTTATCTGGACACGTCGGGCAATGTGAAGGCGGTTGATGATACGTCTTCCTTTGTGGATAAGATGGATCAGATGATGCCGGATGACGGTGGTCCTGGGGCGGACATTCTGTAAGTCTGTCTGCCTGCGGAATTGGCGGAGGAAAACCGAGCCATGTCGGACGTGCTGGTGGATCGCGAGATTCTGCTGGGTGTCAGCGGCGGGGTTGCGGCATGGAAGTCTGCCGATCTCTGCAGTCGTCTGGTGAAGCGTGGTGCGCGGGTCAGTGTGATACTGACTGAGTCAGCGCATGAGTTCATCGGTCCGGCCACCTTTGAAGCTTTGACGGGCCGTCCTGTTCACAGTCAGCAGTTTCGCGCGCAGGAGCATTTCCAGGGCGAGCACATTGGTCTGGCGTATCGTGCACAGCTGGCGGTGGTGGCCCCGGCGACGGCTCGCACGCTGGCTCGCATGGCCCTCGGTCTGTCCGATGATCTGCTCAGTACGACTCTGCTGGTCTGCACCTGTCCCCTGCTGGTGGCTCCGGCGATGAATTGCGACATGTGGCAGAAGCCGGCGGTGCAACGCAATGTGCAGCAGTTGCAGCGGGATGGCGTGCACGTGGTGGGTCCCTGCGAGGGCTGGCTGAGTTGTGGTCGTACGGGAATGGGTCGGATGGCTGAACCGGCCGATATCGTGCAGGCGATGGAGCGGATACTGGTTGGTTCGGCGGGGTGTGGTTGATGAGAATTCTGATTACCGCCGGGCCGACTCGCGAATACATCGATGATGTGCGTTTTCTGTCGAATGCCAGCAGTGGCCGGATGGGTTATGCTCTGGCGGCAGCGGCACTGCGTATGGGGCACGAGGTCGAGCTGGTAACCGGACCGGTTGAGCTGGCACCGCCCGTTGGTTGTCGTGTGCATCATATTGAGACGACGGATCAGCTGCGTGAATTGTGTGTGCGGCTGTTCCCGGAGTGTGACGGAGTGATTGCGACTGCTGCGGTCTGTGATTATCGACCGAAGCAGCGTGTGTCAGGGAAGATTACGAAGACGGGTCAGCCGATTGTGCTGGAGTTGACGGAGACTTCGGACGTGCTGGCCGAGCTGGGTGCTCAGCGGGGGCATCGCTGGGTGGTGGGGTTTGCGCTGGAGTCGCAGGATCCGCGGAATAATGCGATGCGCAAGCTGAGGATGAAGAACTGCAGTTGTATTGTGCTGAACGACACATCGGCCATTGGGTCATTGATGAATGCGGTGGAGGTGTTGTCGCCGGATTCTGAGACGATTGCCGAGATTCGTGGTACGAAGGATGAGGTAGCGCAGCGGTTGATGGAGTTGATTGAGACGTCGATTGCGGGTGGGGTGCATTGAACGAGGAGATTGGGGCATGTTCAGGACTTGTCTGCTGACGCTGCTGGTGGCGATGCTGCCGGGGATTCCCTCCGTGATGGCTCAGACGGCCCTGATCCGTCCGAACGAGAATCTTGTGGCTGAGGGGATTCCGGAGATCCCGGCGGTGCTGGCCGAGAAGGTGCAGCGGTATACGGAATCGCGATCTGCGTCCTTTGCGGCGTGGCATCCGCAGCGTCGGGAGATGCTGATTTCGACTCGCTTCGGAAATACTCCGCAGATTCACGAGGTGCGTCTGCCTGGTGGAGCAAGGCGACAGCTGACGTTTTACGCAGAGCCGGTTGGGGGGGCTTCATGGGAGCCTCGCGAGGGCCGTTTTTTTGTGTTCAGTCGGGACGCTGGTGGCAACGAGTTTTCGCAGTTGTATCGGCGGGATCCGGTGAGTGGTGAGACGGTGCTGCTGACGGATGGTGGTCGCAGTCAGAACAGTGGTCCGTTGTGGAATCGAGCGGGCACTCACTTTGCCTGGGCAACAACTCGCCGCAATGGCACGGACCGTGATCTGTGGCTGATGGATCCGCTGCATCCGGAGCAGGCGCGTGCGATTGCGGAGCTGCAGGGCGGTGGCTGGTCGGCTCTGGACTGGTCGCCTGACGACCGTAAGCTGGTTGCTCGACAGTATCTTTCGGTGAATCAGTCGGTGCTGTGGCTGCTGGATGTGGCGACGGGTGTGAAGCAGGCGCTGACGGATGCGGCTGAGCAGGTGGCCTGGGGTGGTGTGGAGTATGCACCGGACGGAACGGCGTTGTATCTGACGGGTGATCAGGGCAGTGAATTTCGGCGGCTGGGCCGGATGCATCCGGAGACTCGGGAGATTCAGTGGCTGACGACGGCAATTCCGTGGGATGTGGAGGCATTTGATCTGTCACCGGACGGTCGTCAGTTGTTGTTTGAGACGAACGAGGCGGGTGTATCGAAGCTGCGTCTGCTGCTGACGGAGTCTGGTGAGATTCGTGAGGTTGCGGGAGTGCCGGCGGGAGTGATTGGCGGGCTGGAGTGGCATCGGGATGGTTCGGCAGCGGCTTTTTCGGTCAGTTCAGCGAAGTCGACTTCGGACGTGTACGTACTGTTGTCGGATGGGCGTGTGGAGCGTTGGACGGAGAGTGAGCTGGGGGGCTTGAATCCGGACGTGCTGGTGGAGCCTGAGCTGGTGCGGTGGAAAAGTTTTGATGGTCTGGAGATCAGTGGTTTTCTGTATCGTGCGGGGGCGGGTTTCGGTGGTCGGCGTCCGGTGATCATCAATATTCACGGGGGGCCTGAGGGG
Organism: uncultured Planctomycetaceae bacterium; assembly: GCA_903896675.1. Taxonomy (GTDB): domain Bacteria; phylum Planctomycetota; class Planctomycetia; order Planctomycetales; family Planctomycetaceae; genus SXXK01. The sequence continues at coordinate 14,240 of CAITYU010000027.1, read as the reverse complement.
CAGTCACGGCCGATTTTTCAGGCGCGGAACAACTATTACATGAACGAGCTGGGAGTGGCGATGATTTACCCGAATGTGCGGGGATCGACCGGCTATGGGAAGACATTTGTGGCGCTGGACAATGGATTGCGGCGTGAGGATTCGGTGCGGGACATTGGTGCGTTGCTGGACTGGATTGCGACTCAGCCGGATCTGGATCCGCAGCGGGTCATGGTGACCGGCGGAAGTTACGGTGGCTATATGACTCTGGCGTGTGCCTTTCATTACAACGACCGCATTCGCTGTGCGCTGGATGTGGTGGGGATTTCACATTTCGGGACATTTCTGAAGAACACGGAATCCTATCGGCGGGATCTGCGGCGTGTGGAGTATGGGGACGAGCGAGATCCGCGACTGGCATCATTCTTCGAGGAGATGGCACCTTTGAACAATGCCGGTCGGATACAGAAGCCGTTGTTTGTGGTGCAGGGGGCGAATGATCCGCGTGTTCCATTGTCAGAGGCGGAGCAGATTGTGGCGCGTGTCCGTCAGAACGGGACTGCGGTGTGGTATCTGATGGCGAAGGACGAGGGGCATGGGTTCCGCAAAAAGAACAATGCGGACTTTCAGTTTTACGCCACGATTCAGTTTGTGCAGCAGCACCTGCTCGGTGGGGACTCGAAGTAGATTCTGCGGGTTTGTCCGGGTCTTTGTGGATTCAGTGCTGTCTGCTGTGTTCTGTCAGCAGTGTGAGGGTCTGGCGTGTCAGTTCTTCGATCAGCAGTTCGTGGCAGCCGGCTGCTGTGGCGGCGATGACTTCCTGGTAGATGCCGTACCCGTAGCTGCTGGCGGGTGGGATATAACCGGGCTGCCAGTCGCCGGTGAGCGTGGTGACGAAGACGGGGCGTGGTGCGAAGCGCTGCCGCAGCCGGACCTGCAGGTCCTGGTACAGTTCACCGGGCACAAAGAACCAGAGGCAGTCACCTGTGAGTCCGATGGTGACATTGAGTGGGCAGACTGGTCCTGGGGCAAGTGCTTCGAGTCGTGTGATCTGGCGTGTCATCTGTTCGACATTTGCGCGACAGTTGCGGATGGCGGCTGCATCGTCGCGTGAGCGTGCCTCGGTCTCCTGTGCCAGCCAGTAATCCCGACTGCGACGGGTTTCATCGAGGCGTGGCAGGTCATGTCGCCATGGCAGGCTGACGGTCAGGTGGTGCCATTTCCAGAGATTGAAGGACTGGCTGATGTCCGGTGGTACGGGTTCGTGTGCCCAGCGTCCGATCCACGTCCCGGAGAGTACGGGTTCCTGCCATGCGTAGCGTGTGCCGGGGCAGGGGAGTGACTGGATTGTGGAGAGTACGGCGAAGGCCAGTTCGCGGCCGTTGCGGTCAGCGACGGCGGTATCACCGGTGAAGCCTTCGCGGGGGCCGAGGTCCCCGGAGGCGCCCTGGAGAAACAGGCAGATTCCGGGTGCGTGTTGTTCGACGGTTTCGCGGAGAGCGCCGACGTAGTCGGGACTGATGAGTGTATTATCCCATGCGAGTGTGGTGGGGTGGCAGGCGTAATTGACGAGTGTGGCGAGTGGTTGTCCGTTTTCGGCGGTGATGCGGGCGACGAGTACGGTGGAGTCTGAGAAGCCCGACGGGTTGAGTCCGCAGACGGCATGTCCGCGGAGTGGATCGAAAAAGTTGCGGTGTCTGGCGAGGCTGCAGGTGCCGGTGCCAATGACAGCGGCGGCTGGTTGTCTGGTGGCGGCGGTTTCGACTGCCAGTCGGCGAACTTTCTGCCGCACGTCCTGGAGGTAGGGGGCGATCAGGTGTCCGCCGGGAAATTCGCTGCGGCTGAGTGCCATCCAGCCACTGCCGTGTGTGTGTGTGAGTGTGACGAGGACGCAGGCGGGGTCGAGTCCGGTGGCAGCGGCCACATCGGCGGCGAGTTCCTGCTGGAGGCTGGTTTCGAGGATGCAGTGATCGAGTGAGAGGATGACGCGGGCGTCGGAGTCCGGGCCATCAATGGGTTCCAGCCACAGCAGGCTGGCCGTGAGTGGCCGATGGACTCCAGTGGCCTGATCGTGCAGTGCGGCGCCCCACATGCGGTGGTAGATGCCGACAGGTGGAGTGATATCGCAGCGGCCGGCTGCGGCGCGGCAGCGAAACTGAGGAAGCTGGATGGAAGTCATGTGGGGGATTCCGGAGGGGGATCAGGGAACAGTGGTGCGCGGGGATTGAGCAGTGCCCAGCAGACGGCGTCGGTGGCCATGATACCGCAGAAGAACAGGATCATCAGGTTCCAGTTATCGAATCGAGCGGCCAGCCATCCGGCGGACCAGGGGAACAGCATGGCGCCGAAATTGCCGACCATATTCATCATACTGAAGACGGTGGCGGTCTGTCGTCCACCGAATTCAATGGCGACGGTGTATCCGCTGACACCGCCGAATGTGGCACAGAAGACTCCGGCAGTAATCAGCCCGATGCTCAGCCATGTGCTGGAGACGGAGGTGGAGGTGAGCATCAGCAGGCTGCAGAGTGACATCCCGACGACGGCGACTCCCTGACGTGACAGGCGGGGATTTCCCGTGATTTTCAGCAGCAGGTCTGATGCCCAGCCTCCGCTGAGACTGCCGACGACGCCACCGATACCGGCGATGGAGGCAAAATCAGCGGAGGCTTTGAGGTCGAGTCCGCGTGTTTTCTGCAGGAAGGTGGGAAACCAGCTGAGGAAGAAGACCATGCCGGCGGCGCGGAGGAACTGCTGAGCGCAGAGCAGGGCGAGTGAACCGCTGGTCAGCATCCTGCGGAACATGATATTCAGTGGGACTTTGTCTGTGTTTGTGTGTCTGGCGGGCAGGTGCTGTTGCGGGACGCTGAACGCGAAGAGCAGGCTCCACAGAACCCCGGGTATCGCCAGCAGAAACAGCAGCAGTTGCCATGAGAACAGATTGTTGCGGGTGGCCGTGGGCTCAAGAGCGATCAGCAGGCGGCCGACGATGGCGGGTGCAGCGGCGCCGCCGACAGCCATTCCTGCTGCGAGGATTCCGGAGGCGCGAGCGCGTTCGCTGAGGGGAAAGGTCTGCCCGATGGCCTGAGCGGCACAGGGGAAGGCGCCCGCCTGCAGAGCTCCCATCAGAAACCAGGTACCGGCCAGAGTCCAAAAGCCGCCGGAGAAACCGGTGAGAGTTGTGGCCAGTGACCAGAGGATGCAGTAGACAATGATCGCGCGGCGACTGCCCCAGTGGTCCGCCAGTCGTCCGGCCGGGATCTGCAGCAGTGCGTAACCGAGGTACCAGGCGGACTGTACGAACCCCATGGAGTTCCCGAAGTTGCTGATGGACAGGTCCCGTGCCACCTGTTCAGCAGGCACGCTGATGGCAGCGCGCTGGACGTAAGCGATGCCGGCCATCAGGAAAAACAGTGCAAGGATCTGATATCGCATGGGCGAGATTCCGGCTTTCTGCAGGGGCCGCCGACAGCAGCAGACTGATTTTCGTCGCACTGTTTATACAGTGTGCGGGGGGGCCTGCGGAAACGAGAAAACGTCGGGGTTGACGACATTCTGCGGCTGTCCCTTCAGGAAAGCGGCGATGTTGTCGATGCAGCCCTGCGTCAGCAGATCGATTCCGGCCTGAGTCATATCTGCGGAGTGTGGCGTGAGCACCACCTGATCGCAGGCCAGCAGCGGGTGTGTGGCGGGCAGTGGTTCCTGTTCGTAGACGTCCAGTCCGGCGGCAAACAGGCGGCGGTTCTGCAGTGCATCTGCGAGTGCCAGTGTGTCCACAACGGCACCGCGGGCTGTGTTGACCAGCACTGCGGTGGGTTTCATCAGTGCCAGTCGATCGGCATTCAGCAGATGTCGTGTCTGGTCGGAGAGGCGTGTGTGCAGGCTGACGGCATCGGAGGTCCGCAGCAGTTCTTCGAGGCTGACGTAGCGGAAATTCAGGCGTTCGGCTTTGGCCGGATCCGGGTGCAGTGACCACGCGACGGTCTGCATTCCGATGGCTTGTCCCAGACGCAGCATTTCACAGCCGATATTCCCGGTCCCGATGACTCCGAGTTGTCGTCCGGCGAGTGACAGGCTGAGGTCTCCGGGCCAGCGACCGTGGCGGAGTTCGGCGGTCATCCATGCTGTGCGACGGGCGGCGGCGAGCAGGAGGGCGAGTGCGTGTTCGGCGACAATGGGGGCGGTGTGTCCGGGAATATTGCTGACGACGATCCCCTGTCTGGTGGCAGTGGCGAGGTGTATGGAGTCATATCCGATGCCGCAGACTGCGATCATTTTAAGGCGTGGCAAGGCCTGCAGGATCTGTTCGGGGAAGCTGAGGCTGCCGCGGGAATTGAGCAGGATATCAGCGTCCTGCAGGCGCTGAATCTGAGCGGCTGTTGAGGGGGGTCGGTCGAGGTGCAGTCGGACTTCGGCGAGCTGGTCGAGCATGGGCAGCAGCGGGGAACGGGACACGAGTGGGGGAAAGTCGGCGGGGATAACGACCACGGGGCGTGTCATGGGGGGCGGGTTCCGGGGCAGACGGCGTTGTGGTGCAGTGGGGAGGCGATGCCGGGTTTATATTACTGCAGAATCGCGGTGATCGGCCAGACTTTTCGGTTGACGTTTATGGCGGGACTTTCCGGGATGGACTGTTTTTTTCTGCAGTCGTCCGCGGTAGACTGCTGGACGTGGGAATTCATCCGATTGGGAGTCACCGAAATGCCGGCGATCGCTGTTCCGTGTCCTGCGTGCAAATCCCTGCTGAAACTGCCGGATGCTCGTCTGGTGGGCAAATCGGCGCGTTGTCCGAAGTGCAGTCACAAATTTGTGATTCAGCTGCCTGCGGCGACTCCGGTGCCCGAAGTGTCAGTTTCGGAAGCACTTCCGCAGGTACCTTCGCAGTCTGTGGCCGTGTCGGAGCAGGATGAGTTGCCGGTGTTGCCACTGGCACCGCGTGCTGGTCGGGCAGCGCGGTGGGTACCTGACCATGAGGTGGGTAGCGGGGCTGCTGTGGCGCCGTCGTCGGCTCCATTGAAGTCTCCGATCGTGGCGGCCGAGTCTGCAGCGGCGGTTGAGTTGCCGGATTTTGGCAGTTTCGGTGTCACTGAACCTGTATCGGCCGCTGCCGGGGGTGTTCAGGGTTCAGCGGCGCTGGCGGGTGTGCGTGGTCGTCGTCGGCGTGGTGGCGGGATGGCACAGTGGATTTCGCTGGCAGCGGCTGGTTTGCTGGCGGCTGGAATCACGGTGTATGCGGTACTGGCAAATCGTGGTGCAGTGCCGGCAGAGCGGCCGGTAGTGCGTCAGAACAAGGGCTGGGAACAGGAACAGAAGGCTCGCGAGGTTGCGAATGCGGCTGCGGAGGAACTGAGTCCGACGAAGGGTGCGGCGATTCCGCTGGACCATGTCCCGTTTACTCCGCATGTGATTGTGCATCTGCGTCCTGCTCAGTTGTGGCAGAAGAGCGAGCGGATGGGTGAATTTCAGGCTTTGCTGGGCAATCTGGGGATCTGGCTGACCGAGCAGATACAGCGGGTTTCGCGATTCGAGCCGGCGGAGATTGAGGAACTGACGATCGCGCTGAATTTTGGAGCGCGGATGGCGTTGCCGGATCTGGCGATGGTGGTGCGATTGAAGGAGCGTCAGACAGCTTCGGATCTGCTGAAGCGATTTGCCGGGCGTCTGCGTCCGGACGCGAATTCGAAGGCTGAGGTTTATGAGGCGGAGGACTTTGCATTTCTGCTGGTGGATCAGCAGACCTTTGTGGCGGCTCCTCTGACGATGTCCGAGGAGCTGGCGGATTTCAAGGATGGTCAGGCGCTGCCATTGCCCGACATGGAGCCGCTGCTGCTGAAATCGGATCGCCAGCGGCATGTGTCGGTGCTGTTTGATCTGACGCTGCTGGATTCGCATCGTGAGGATGCGTTTATTCCGCAGTTGCAGCCGGCGGCGGACAAGGTGTTATTCTGGTTTGGAGATCAGGTGGAGAGTGTGTTGTGGAGTCTGCATCTGGAGCCTGATTTTTACATGGAGACGCTGCTCAGCAACAGTCGCGACAGTACTCCTGTGCGGTTGCAGCGGCAGATGCAGGTGCAACTGGACAATCTGCCGGCGCTGGTGCTGGGGATGGTGCGTCAGATGCAGCCGTCGACAGAGGGCAGTCGTGAGATTATCGGGCGTTTTCCGGCGATGCTGCAGGCGCTGAATGTTGGTACGACGGTGCATGCGGGCGCGGGTTTTGCACGGCTTGTGACAGTTCTGCCGGGGCAGGCGGCCGGGAATCTGGCGGCCGGGACTCTGCTGACCTGGAACCAGTCGCTGGTGACGGTGTTTCGTGACGAGACGAAGCAGACGAAGGCGGATGACTCGCAGGTGCCCGAGAAGATCGTGGATCGTCTGCAGATGAAGGTGCTGGTGGATTTTCGCCGCACGCCATTGCAGGAGGCGTTCGGATATCTTGGTGAGTCGATCAGGACGGACGTGGTGATTGACGGAGATGCGCTGAAGGGTGCCGGGTTTACTCAGAATATGCCGCAGACGATGGATCTGGGTACGGTCACGGTGCTGCAGGCGATTGACCGCATTCTGCAGAACTATGAGAAGGAGCGCGACCCACTGGTGCTGGTGGTGGATGAGGGGCGCAAGCGGCTGTTGCTGAGCACGAAGACGAAGGCGGAGGCTGATGGGCTGAAAATCTTCGACACGAAGGCGAAGTGAGGTGGGTGGTCGGGGAGGTTTGGGCGGGTGTCAGGCGTGCTGAGAGGGTGCTCAGAGGGTGTCGAAAGCTGGTATGGACACAAAATTGAAGGTTCGGCAGAATCTGCTGAACGGCGGGTCCCGCAGGGGTCTGTTGTCCTTCAATCCCGGTGGGAAATCTGTGTGATTTCCCGCTGCCTGTCTGTGTTTCTCACCAGTTCTTTCCGGTTGCATCCTGCAGCAGCCTTTCTCACCGTCCCAGGGTCTTCTCATGACGCGACTGGCAATAGCCGTCTGCTGTTATGCCGCGATTTTTGCGGTGTCATTCTGCTGTGCGCTGGCGCTGCGGTTTGACATTGATCCGCTGCAGTTTCTGTATTTTGCGGCGGGGAATCCGGTGCCGATACCCACTGGTGCGGGTGGGCGGTCGCTGTTTGAACTTGAGCAGCAGCAGTTTGCGGTGGATACATTTCGCGGCGGGCTGGGTGCGCTGGTACTGCTGAAGGTGGCGGTGGTGCTGTTTTCCCGTGACTGGCGTCGTCATCTGCGTTATTCGACGATGCGGGATCTGGCGTGGTCGGGTGGTGTGTGTCTGATTTGCGGCGTATTGCTGGCAGCATCGCAGTTGGCGCATGAGACGATGCCGCAGGTGCCGCGTGGAGTGATTGTGCTGGACACGATCCTGTCGGCGGCTCTGCTGTCGGCGACTCGCATTCTGGCGCAGATGCTGCGGACGCTGAAGAACATCCGCCGGAATCCGCATTCCCGGCGGGCTTTGATCTATGCTCGCGGATCGGATGCAGCGGGTCTGCTGTCATCGATCCAGTCGGGTGCATCAGCGCTGCGGGTGGTGGGGATTGTGGTGCCTTCGAGGCACATGCCACTGGGGCTGCTGGGTGGGGTTGAAACATTTGATGGTTCCGGCGATCTGCAGGCGATTATCAGTCAGACTCGCGCTGAAATGGTGCTGCTGGGTTCGAGGCTGTCGGGGCGTACGATTCGGGAAGTGAGTGAGGTGTGTCGGCAGTCGGGAGTGGAAGCGCACGTGGTGCCATCGGTGGAAGAGATTCCGGCGGGGCGATTTCAGCTGCGTCTGCGTGAGATTACGATTGACGACCTGCTGCGGCGGGAGCCGAATCAACTGGATCTGCAGGGGATTCGGGAATCGCTGTCTGGGCGAGTGGTGCTGGTGACGGGAGCGGCCGGCAGTATCGGCTCGGAAGTCTGCAGGCAACTGCTGAATTTTGCTCCGTCCAGAATCGTCATGCTGGATCAGTCCGAGTTCGGGATATTTCAGCTGGAGCAGGAATTTCAGGAGTTGCGGCGATCCGTGTCGGCGGCGCTGCCATCGCTGGAATTTCTGATTGAGGACATTACGGATGAGGCGGCTCTGCAGCGAGTCTTCATGGCGCATCGACCGGCTGTGGTATTTCATGCGGCGGCATACAAGCATGTGCCGCTGATGGAATCCAATCCGCAGGCAGCGGTTCGCAATAATGTGCTGGGAACAAAGGTTCTGGTGGATCTGGCTGATCGATTTCAGGTGCAGCGGTTTGTGATGATTTCCACGGACAAAGCGGTGCGGCCGACGAATGTGATGGGGGCCACGAAGCTGATTGCCGAGGAGTATCTGTTTGCGGTGGCCAGCCGCTCAAGGACTCGCTTTATCACTGTCCGGTTCGGGAATGTTCTGAATTCGGCCGGCAGTGTGGTTCCGACATTTCGGCGGCAGATTGAGCTGGGTGGTCCGGTGACGGTGACGGATCCGGAGATGCAGCGTTATTTCATGACGATTCCTGAGGCTGTGCAGCTGGTGCTGCAGTCCGGGGCGATTGGCGCCGGCGGAGACGTGTTGATTCTGGACATGGGTGAACCCGTGCGAATTGTGGATCTGGCGAAGGACATGATCCGGCTGTCCGGGCAGCGTTATCCTGAGGACATAGACATTGTGTTCACGGGGCTGCGTCCGGGTGAAAAGCTGTACGAGGAGCTGTTTTACGAGACTGAGCAGAATGCTGTGCGGGTGCACGAGAAGATTTTCCGGGCACCGCGTGAGCGTCGGAATTCTGAGGATGTGGTGCAGCGCGAACTGCAGTTGCTGGAACGTTATCTGGGCAGCAGTCGTGAGGAGTTGCGGGAGGTGTTGTGGCAGGTGGCCGGGCGGGTTGTGCAGCACAGTTCGGGGCTGCCGGGTGACGAAGCCGGTCGGACGGCGGCGTGAGCGGGACAGGTGTTGCAGTGAGTCCTGTGGAGGCCGGCATCAGCCGGTATCTGTTGTGCTGGTGTCACCGGCGGGCTCACGAACGAAGCGGTACCCGGTTCCGCGGACGGACAGCAGGTGTCTGGGGCTGGAGGGATCATCTTCGATCATGCGGCGCAGACGCATGACGAAGTTGTCGATGGAGCGACTGGAGATATCGGCGGAGTCTTTCCAGACTTCGGACTGCAGTCGGGCTCGCGACAGAACGACTCCGTCATTTTCCAGAAAGTATCTGAGCAGTTCCTGTTCGCGAGTGGTGAGCGGGTGAACTTCTTCGCGGTGTCGCAGTTCGAAGCGACCAAAGTCCACAGCGACATCGCTGAATCGCACGACATCCTCGGTAGGGCGAACGGTGCGTCGGTCAATCTGTCGGCGTCGTTTATCCAGCAGATTGCGGACGCGACTGAGCAGTTCGGGCAGTGAGAACGGTTTGGTCATGTACTGATCGACACCGCAATCGAATGCCTGAATTTTGTCTTCTGAGAGAGTGCGTGCGGTGAGTGCCAGGATGGGGATGTCGAGATCGAGTCGGCGAAGTGCGCGGCAGATTTCGTAACCGCTCATTTCCGGCAGCATCAGATCGAGTACGACGAGGTCAACGGGCGGTTGAGCGGATTCGTAGAGTTCGAGGGCGGCAGGTCCGCTGGCGGCGAGATCGACCTGGTAGCCTTCGCGTTCGAAGTTGAACCGCAGTCCGCGGGCGATGGCTTCTTCATCTTCCACCACAAGGATTCTCATCTCTGTTTTTCCTGCGCTGAAAGTGCCAGTTCAGAGACGCGATCGCCGGTGCTGCGGCTGGAGGCGGGTGGTGGAGCGATCTGACGACCGGGCAGGATGACTTCGAAGGTGCTGCCGATGCCATTTGCTCCTTCACTGACCTCGATGCGACCTTTCAGCAGGCTGACAAGTGTGCGGACGATGTACAGGCCGAGTCCGGTACCGGTTTTTGTGCGCTGGAGTTCGTCATTGCCGCGGAAGAACATGTGAAAGATGCGGCGGCGATTTTCGGGGGCGACGCCCTGGCCGTTGTCGTGGATCCGCACGACGACTCGGGACAGACCGTGCGCCGCTGCCTGCACTCTGACGCGCGGCGGATTGCCACCGTACTTGACGGCATTGTCGAGCAGATTTCCGAAGATCATTTCCAGCAGCAGGCGACGGGAGGCCAGTGCGATCGGCGGGACATCGAATTCAAAGACGTCGGACACTTCCTGTTTCTGATGCAGGCAGGCGGCTCGAGCGCACTGTCGCAGCAGGTCTTCAAGAGCGATGTTTTCAGCTTCGGTGCTTTGCCCGATCGCATCGAGGCGACCGACTTCGAGCAGTTGGTTGATGAGCCGATCGAGTCGGGTCAGTTCGTTGTTCATGGTTTCGTAGAATTCGCGGCGATCGTGCGCTTCCGGTTCGTGCAGCAGCAGGGTGTCGAGGTAGAGGCGGAGTGCTGCGATTGGAGTTTTCAGCTCGTGGGTGACGCTGTCGACGAAATTGGACTGGCGGCGATTGAGCTGAATTTCCTTGATGGTAAGGAAGGAGTAGAAGGAGATGCCGAAGAGGCTGATGGCGAGTGCAGCGGAGCCGAGGATGAGGCTGCCCCATGAGCTTTGGCGGGCCAGCTGGACGATCAGCACGGCCATCAGGGCGATGTTGACCGTCATCAGCAGCACGCTGCTCCAGATGGGCAGGCCGAGGTGGCGGCGTTTTCTGCGGAAATCGGCCATGGGGAGGTGGGGCCCTGGAAAAGGCGACTGGATTTCGGGGGTACCGATGCAGGGAAAGTATGTCAGATTTCAGAGGACGGGCAAAACGGCGCTGCAGCCCTGAGTGGGAATTCGAGCGAATGGCAGCGGGTGCAGCCGCGGCAGCATTTCCCGAAATCCGTGATGTTATCACCGCATTTTGAGAGCAGTTTTTCAGAAAAACAGACTAAAATTCCCCTGCCGCCGGTCTTTATGTCGAATTTCATGGCAGGCCATTGCAGGGGTTAATTCAATGTCACAGCCATCTCCGGCATTTCAGTTGTTGCACCACGTTGGGCGTCGTTTGCTGCTGGCGAGGGCAGCCCGTGCGCTGCACATTTGGTCACTGATTGCAATGACATTGGCGGCGGTGGCTGTGCTGGTGGTGCGTCTGGCGGGTTTATTGCCACCTGAGCAGCAGTCGGGATGGTGGTTGCTGGCGATTCCTGCGGCTGCGGGTCTGGGTGCCGGTCTGTTTTTCCGCCGCGTTGATCGCACTGCTGCGGCTCGCGCTGTCGACCAGTTTGCGCGAACGGACGATCTGTTTTTGACGCTGGTGACCTTGCAGAATTCTGCGGGACAGTACCAGCCGCTGGTTGAGCAGTCGGCCGTCGGGGTGGCACCGCGGATCGTGCCGCGGCAGGTGGTGCCGTTTCGGGCGCGGCGGCCACTGGGGATTCAGGCGGTCGCCGTTTCTGCTCTGGCGTTGCTGCTGGTGTTGGTGCCGACGCTGGATCCGTTTGGCCGCGTGGAGGCGGCGACGAAGGTGCAGCAGCAGAAGAAGCAGGTCGAGCAGTTGCTGAAATCCGTCAGGACTCGGGATGAGCAGGTCAGTCGTGAGGTGCAGGCGGCGGCAGAGCGTCAGCAGAAGATTGATGCGCAGACGAAGGAGCTGATGGCGGCGCTGCGGAAGATGAAGCCTGTTGAGCAGCGGCCCAATTCGCAGGTGCTGGACAGTCAGCGGCAGAATCTGAATCAGCTTTGGAAGCAGGCCAGTTCTGAGCAGGTCCGTGAGATGCTCAGCCAGAATTCCGAAAGTATGACAGGCAGTCAGCGTGGTCAGAAGATGAATGAATGGCTGAAGGAGCTGCAGGACGGCCGCACGGATTCTCTTCAGAAAGAACTCGAAAAGGCTCAGGAAACCCTCAAATCCATGCTGAATGCTGATTCCGCAGAAGAGCGGAAGAAGCTGGCTTCAGAGTTGAAGAAGCAGTTGCAGGATCTGAAGAAATTTTCTTCTCAGAAGGCGGGTTCGAAGGAGCTGGAGAAGTCGCTGGACCAGGCGTTGAAAGCGCTGGAAGCGATGCAGCAGAATCAATCCGGTAAACAGCGGGACGGTGAGAAATCCGGAGAACAGGGTGAGCAGAATGAGAGTGGCGAGCCGGGCGAAGGGGAGAGCGGTGAGCCGCGTTCGGGTGACGGTGAACTTTCTGAGCAGGCTCGGCAGGCTCTGGAAGAATCGCTGAAGCTGTCGAAGAAGGAGCTTCAGGAGCTGGCGCGGGCGGCCGGAGACATGAAGCAGTTGGAGGAGGCATTAAAGACGCTGCAGCAGGCAGAAAAGCTGAACCAGCAGGGACAGATGGATGGTGAAGAGTGTGAGGGCTGTCAGACGCTGGCCGATTACGCTGAAAAGTTTCGTAAAAAGATGGGCGGTATGGGGCAGAACGGTCAGGCTGAGCGGAATGAGCCGGGGGGGATGATGCCCGAGGACGCCAGTGATCCGGAGGGCTATAAGAATGAAAAGTCGCGCAGTCAGATTCAGGCTGGCAAGGTACTGATGTCCATCAAGACGAGGGAATCAGCGACTGAGAAGGACTTTGATCCGGAGGATCTGCGGAAGTACGAGAACACGGTACAGCAGTTGAAGGCGGGTGTGGATGCCGCGATTGAGGCGGAGGAGATTCCGCCGGGGTATGTGGACAGCATTCGTCAGTATTTTGACAAATTCGGTGGTTCCGAATTGCCGGCCGCTGCTCCCGGAACGGCTCCGGCGAAGCCCTGAGGTGCTTCAGCGACTTTGGCGGAACTGCTGGATGCTGATGGCTTTTCCGGCTGCGACAACGATGTGGTCGATCAGAGTGATGCCGAGGATTTCGCCGGAATCTTCCAGTCTGGAGGTAACGTGCAGGTCCATGTCGCTGGGTGTCGGGTCCCCTGACGGGTGATTGTGGATCACGATGAAGGAGTTGGCGGCATCGCGAATGGCGTGTCGGAAGACTTCGCGGGGGTGTACAAGGTTATTGCGAAGTGTCCCGATGGTGACCACGTGTGACGCGATCGGGTGGCTTTTGGAGTCGAGTGTGACGATGTGGACTTCTTCCTGGCGGGCTTCCCAGGAAAGTCGATTGAAGTGTGTCAGGCAGTATCTGATGGCATCTTCGGGGCAGGCGAGTCGAGGTCGATCCTGCAGATTGAGTGTGGCGGCCGCCTGAACTCGCCGGCCCAGCTCGATCCCGGCCATGATCTGGCACCATGCGGGTTCGCTGACGGCGGCGCTGATTTTTTTGAGTTCGGGCAGTCCCAGTTCGGGGAGTTGTTCGAGGCGAGTATGCACCTGTCCTGCGATTTTTTCGCCGGCCTGCAGGGCCGACTCGCCCGGGCGTCCGGAGCGAATGAGGATGGCGAGCAGTTCGCTGAGCTTCAGTCGAGTGGGGCCGAGGGTGGTGAGACGTTCGCGAGGTCGATCCTGAGGCGGAGCGTCGTGGATCTGGCAGTGTGAGACAAGTCCGGAGACCCAGTGATTGACGTCGAGTTGTCGGGGGTCTTTCTGCCACTGGAAGCGTGGGTTGGCGGAGTGGTCGGGGAGTTGTCGGATGAGTCCCTGCTGCAGCAGCTGGTCGACAATGCGTCGTGTGATGAGTGGATGTTTGGGGGTTTCGTCGAGTTCGGCGATGGAGAAATCGTTTTTTTCGAGCAGTCCCGCGAGGATGTTTTCGTAGAGGGACAGTCGATCGGCGGCGAGTTGTGGTTTCATGTGAGTGTGTGTGGGCGAGGTGAGCGATGACGACGCAACGTTGATTCAGATTTATGCGGTTTAATTTGTCTTACCCAGGGCGGCAACAAAGATCGCCAGTGGATCTGAAAAAGGCTCGGAACGCTGCCCGGCGGATTCGGGTTTTGCGGTTTTTGCGGGTATGATGGGGCGGGTGTCTGGCTTTGACGTGGGCGTGTGGACGTGGGCGTGTGGGCGTGGGCGTGTTGGGGAGGGGTGATGTATGGCGACGGTGGGTGAGATTTGCGGGGTTCTGCGAGAGATTGCTCCGCTGGAACTGGCTGAGTCTTGGGACAATGTGGGTTTGCTGCTGGGTGACGAGCGAGCGGAAGTTGGTCGTTTGATGACGTGTCTGACTCTGACGGAGGATGTGGCGTCGGAGGCGGTTTCGGAGAGGGTGGGGTTGGTGGTGACACATCATCCGCTGCTGTTTCGTCCGGTGCAGCGGTTGACTTCCGCGGATGCGGAGGGGCGTGTGGTACTGAGTCTGCTGGGTGCGGGCATTGCCGTCTACAGTGCTCATACAGCCTGGGACAGTGCGGCGCTGGGGATTAACCAGCAGTTGGCAGAGTTATTGGGACTGGGGGAGATTCGGGTG
>CAITYU010000026.1 GCA_903896675.1 uncultured Planctomycetaceae bacterium | reverse complement strand
GGTCTTGTTGCCTTCGGTCTTGTTGCCTTCGGTTTTGTTGCCTTCGGTTTTGTTGCCTTCGGTCTTGCTGCCTTCGGTCTTGTTGCCTTCGGTCTTGTTGCCTTCGGTCTTGCTGCCTTCGGTCTTGTTGCCTTCGGTCTTGTTGCCTTCGGTCTTGTTGCCTTCGGTCTTGCTGCCTTCGGTCTTGCTGCCTTCGGTCTTGCTGCCTTCGGTCTTGTTGCCTTCGGTTTTGCTGCCTTCGGTCTTGCTGCCTTCGGCTTCGCTTCTGATGCCCGGTGCCTTGCCATTGGTGTTCGTTTCTCTGGATGGCGAATCCGGGTTTTGCTTTCGCTGCATTGAATCCAGCAGTTTTTTCAGAGCCTCGTCGTCATCAGCTTTTCGGGTGGCTGATGACTGTTGCTCTGTACTGGTGTTTTCTCGACCTTCGGCCTCTGTCTGCTGCTGCTGATCGCGGGACTGTTGTGGCTGTGTTGCATTATTGTTTTTTGGCTCCTGCCCGTTACTGATTGTGGGTTGACCACCAGTCTGCGCGGGCTGAGCCTGCGGCGTGTCCTGCGCGTTCTTTTCGGGTTGCTGATCCTGAACGGATTGTGGTGGCTGTGGCTCAGCAGGCTGCTGCTGCTGGCCCCTCTGTTCCTGAGTTTGTTTTTGCTGCAGTTGCTGCTGTTGCATCTGCCGATCCTGCTGCAGTTGTTGCTGCACTTCGTTTTCAGCCACCGGGGCCGCGATTCGCAGATTCAGGTCGCCGGAACTGCCCTGATTTCCGAGTGGTGGTCGGTTGTCGCGGGCCTCCAGATGCCACGTGACGGTATCGCCCGGTTTCAGTCGCAGCAGACTCAGTTTGAAGTCATAGGTGCCGCGCCAGGATTTCACAAATCCTGTCGCGGCGGACTCCATCAGGAACTCGGCCGGTTGTCTGGGCTGGCCGTTTACAGAATAGTGCAGCGTCACATTCCGCAGCAGGAAGTCCGGATCTTCAGCCTCTGCCAGCAATGGCACGATCGCGTTGGCAGGGACTTCGAGGTCACGGGCCGGATCCAGTACTCGCACCACCGGGCGCTCATCTCGACGAACCTGAATTGGATACACCGGGGGTTCGGGATCACTGCGCCCTTCACGGTCCTCAACAAACACGCGGTAGAATCTGGGGAAGGATTTGTCTGAGCGTTCTTCCAGCTTCCATTTGCCAGTCAGCGTGTTTTCGCTGATGGACATCGGTGTCTCTTCGGCTTTGCCTGAGAAAGCTGCGTCATCAGAAAACTGCAGTAAGGCGGTCGTGACAGGCGCGGTGGTTTCGGCGGTGATTGTAACCGTGGTGTCCTGCCATGTGGCAATGGCACCGGCCAGCTCTGTGCGGTCCGGCAGTTGCATGTATTCCGGATGCTGATAGCGGACGCTGGTGACGCTGGCTGTGGGAGGCTGAATGACGGTGATGTTGAACGTGTCGCTGATGGCGTCACCGGCTACGATGCGATACTGCAGGTTTTGCCTGACGCCGCGATTGGCTTCTCCGGCGAGGACTGCTGTGAACCGCTGCCGATCCTGCCCGGGCTGCATTTCGAGCGGCTCATCCACAAACCGGCGGTCGGTTGTTGAGTACAGAACTTTTACGGAATCCGGGAGAGCTCCGGAAACATCGACCTGAAACTGTACCTGAGTTCCTGCAGGTACAGCGGTGTTACCCGGTTGAATGGCCTCCAGCACGGTGCGGGTGGAAACGGCAGCCCTGGCAAACGAGAACGGACGCAGCAGGCTGATTGACTTTGGGCTGAGCACAGCATAGAGGCAGGTCAGCAGGGTCATAACAAACAGGACAAGGCTCAACCGCATCAGCCAGCGTCGATCGATGACCTCGTCAATCTGCACTGATGCAAGTCGCACAGCAGCGCGTTTTTCCAGGGTTCTGCGGATGGCGACTCCGGGATCGCGTCCGTGAGTCTGCAGGTCCACCAGCGACAGCAGACTGCCGTCTTCCGACTGCTGACTGCGTTCAAGGATGCGGGCGGCAAAGACGGGATGCACAGACTGACCCAGTCGACGAATCACAAACCACAGCAGGATGGCAGCGGAGGATGCAAGGATTGTCAACAGCAGCACGGCGCGGGTCAGCGGGCGAAATCCGCCTGGGATCACCCAGTGATCCAGCAGTGTGAAAACCAGCACATAACCCACCAGCAACAGTCCTGCCAGAACAGCGGCGGTGAGGATATCTGTGGTGCGAATACGGCTGCGTGTCTGATCCAGTTGGATTCGGATATATTGGTCCGGTTCAATCCAGTTGGAATTCTGAGGTTCTGAAACTGCAGACACGGCTGTGATTCCTGAAAGAAATCCAGAGCGATGGGGCAATTCGCCCGCTTGGTAATGTTATCGGCTGCAGGCAGGTTGGGGCAGCCAAAACGAGTGATCAGTAGCGATTACGCGGAATTCAGCAACTGGGCAACGGGTGGAATTCCTGTGAATTTCCCTGCGACAACAACCCGAATACAGTTGCCACGGCCCGGTTTTTTTGGGAAACATGCCGAGTTTCACTGAGAAAGTGGTCAGTCCAGCGAATACACGGCCACCTGACATGGCCATTTGAAGTCTCGGCACCGGGTTCGGAGATTTTCCACTATGCAACTGTTTGTTCGCCGCATGTTCCTGCGTACCCTGTGTGTTTGTACTCTGACCTGCGGGCTGGCGCTCAGCGGTTTCGATGTGAACTCGTCCGTTGTGGCCACCGAGCCGCAGCGGGATCTGATTGCCGGTTTGAGACCACTGGCGACTATTGCCAGTGGTCGGGAAGACAGTTTTTCCCTGCGTGGCGATCTGCAGATTTCGATTGATGGTTCAAAGCAGCCGATCGAACTGCAGTTGAACCGTTATGATTCAGCCAGCTTCGATCTGCAGTTGTCACACCCCGAGTATGCTTTGACGCTGCGACGACGCAGTGATGTCACTGTCCTGTTGCTGCCGAGGCACGGCACAGCTTTCGTGGCGAGAGGTGAGGTATCTGCAGCCGACAGTCTGGCTCCGGCGAATGTCGTCAGTCGCATGATCTCCAGTGCCTCACAGTTGGCTCCGGTGACACTGGGGCTGACCATGCTCTCAAGTGGCAGCATTGACGACACACTGAAATCGCTGGCCAGTCTTGCAAAGCTGGAGTTGACCTCGGAATCAGGGGAGTGGAGGAATGGGAATACGGTGCTCAGTTTTCCCGAGCGAGGGCAGGTGCAGATCACGGCAGACGGCACCAGCGTATTGCTGACTGCAGGGCAGGTCTCCGGGTTGGCACCTGATGCGATGGGGCTGGCAGACTACAAGGTGACTGAACTTGATCGTGCTGAACTGGAGCGTACGTTTGTGCGTGGTGTTCGTCGAGCGACTGAGATTCTCAGTCCCGGCAGCACACTGACGGATCCCGCCCACAGGTCGCGGTCGGTCGAAAACGGTACGCTGCAGTGGATTGACGGTCACCGTGTGGTGACCCTCTGGGGAACTCCCGAAGAGCTGGGCACGGCTCATGGAAAACTGCTGCCTGACGAATCACGACGCTGTATCGAGTCAGTGCTGTATTCTTTCGGGACGGCCAATGTGGTGCGTACCGGTCGCTGGTTTCGTCATGATCTGCAGGATGCGTGGGATCGACTGGCTCCACACATCCCGGAGCGTCACAAGCGTGAGACCGATGCGCTGGCCAGATCTCTGCAGCTTGATCCGCAGACGGTGCAGGTACTGAATGTCTTTCCGGAACTGTTTCACTGTTCGGGTTTTGCGGTATTCGGGTCCGCGACCAGGGACGGCAAACTGTATCATGGCCGAGTGCTGGACTATATGACCACAATCGGGCTGCAGGATGCCGCGACGACCTTCATTGTGCGGCCCACCGGTTATTTTGCGTTTGCCAATGTTGGCTATGCGGGATTCGTTGGCAGTGTCAGCGGGATGAACGCAGAGAAGATTTCTCTGGGCGAGATGGGAGGTCGCGGGGAAGGGCAGTGGGACGGGGTTCCGATGGCCACGCTGATGCGGCGGGCTCTGGAGGAATGCGACACGCTGGCGGAAGTGCAGCAGTTGTGGCAGGACAGTCCGCGAACCTGCGAGTACTACTATGTGTTTGCTGATGGGGAAACCAATGAGGCGGTGGGTGTTGCGGCAACTCCACAGTCCATCGAGTTTATCCGTTCCGGGCAGGGTCACGAGCGACTGGGTGATGGGATTCCGGACACAGTGGTGCTGTCTGCTGGCAGCCGATTGACCGAGCTGCGAAAACGCGTGACAGACAAGCACGGTCAGATCGATACCGAGCTGGCGCAGTGGCTGATGAGTCGCCCGGTCGCGATGTCTTCCAATCTGCACAACGTGCTGTTTATCCCCCAGGACGGCCTGCTGTATGTGGCGAATGCCAGCCATACAAAGCCGGCGGCGGAAATGCCGTATGTGAAAATTGATCTGTTTGGTCTGCTGAAGCAGGCCGGGACATCCGCCAGTGAATCGACGGCTGCCCGGTGAGCACACTGCTGCAGGACTCGAGGGCTGGCGATCGGCTGTGTCTGGGCAGTATTCCACTGGGGCTGCCAGTGGTGCAGGCGGCGCTCAGTGGATACAGCGACTGGCCGATGCGTGCTGTGGCTCGGGAAATGGGTGCGCCGTATTCCATTGCCGAGGTGGCCATTGATGCGTTTGTGGCGAATCTGAAGGATCGAAACAGAACTCGGCATCACCTGCTGGTACGGGACGAGGATCATCCGGTTGGAGCTCAGTTGACGGGTTCCGAGCCGGAACTGTTTGCGGCGGCAGCGACGCGGATGGTGGAAGCCGGTTTTGATGTCATTGACATCAATTTCGGCTGTCCGGCAAAGCGTGCCTCAGGGCGCTGTCGCGGAGGTTATCACCTCGGGCAGCCTCAAACGGCAATTCAGATTCTGGAAGTCGTGCGTGCCACAGTGCCGGCTCGGATACCAGTGACTGTCAAGATGCGTCGCGGCGTGGATGACTCGCAGCAGAGTCGCGATCAGTTCTTTGAGATCTTCGAGGCTGCTCAGAAAATCGGTATTTCGGCAGTGACCGTGCACGGGCGGACGGTTGAGCAGAAGTATGTGGGATCCAGCCGCTGGTCATTTCTGCGAGAGGTGCGGGCGGCATTTCCCGAAGCGGTGATTCTGGGCAGCGGGGACCTGTTTACGGCGGAAGACTGTGTGCGGATGATTCGGGAAACGGGTGTGAACGGGGTGACGGCCGCACGCGGTTCGATTGGTAATCCGTGGATCTACGGTCAGTGTGCTGCGCTGCTGAGGGGCGAGTTATTGCCGGCGCCGCCGAGCGTTCAGGAACAGGCGCGAGTGATTTGGCGGCACAGCGAACTTGCCGGGCAGGTTTTGCCGGCAAATATGGTTCTGCGACAGATTCGCAAGTTGTGTCTGTTCTACGCGGCATGGCATCCGCAGGCTTCCAGTGTGCGGGCTGATTTTATCGCGGTGCAGTCGTGGGCTGATTGGCAGCAGGTACTGGATCGCTGGTACACAGAGATCCTGCCGGGGCGTTATCCGGAAAACCCGGGAAACCTGACGTCGGGTTGTCGCGATTCGTGTGGCTGATTGTGTTCTCTGGATTCGGGGATGGGGTGTCTGCGTGGTTTGGGTGGTGTGCCGAATCTGCCGATTCAGGGCTCTGGCTTTTGCGGGATTTTCACCGGATTTCGACAGATTTCTCAGTTCGGCTCCCGAACCACAGGCGTGTTGGAATAGTATTCGCGGGTTCCGAATTCCGGGTGTGTCGGTTTAGCCTGTGACAATTGTTCATGCAAAACACAAGTTCTCAAGCCGCTGCGGGTGATCAGTCCAGTCGCATGACAGGGACGCCGACGCCAGCTGGTACAGCGAAGCGGTCTGATGGCGAGGTTGTGCGGGGCTGGCCGATTCCTGGTGTGCCCGACTTCATACCTGCTCGCGGGTTATTCGGCGGCAATCTGCAGACGGTTGTAGCCAGTCTGTTCCCCGGCAAGGTGCCCTTGCCTGGCACCGTGCCGCGTCATTTGCGTCTGCCCGATGATGATCGTGCGGTGCTGCATGATGACATGCCGGGAAGCTGGCAGCGTGGCGACCATGTGGTGTTGCTGCTGCATGGGCTGTCGGGGTCTCATCAGAGTGGTTACATGGTCCGTCTGGCGGCTCGACTGTTCGCGATGGGCGTGCGTGTATTTCGGATGGATCATCGCGGCTGCGGCGCTGCCGCTCAACTGGCGCGTTCGCCCTATCATGCCGGACGCACTGAAGACATCGCAGCGGCAGTGTCGATGCTGGAACGTTTGTGTCCGGGATCACCAATCTCAATCGCCGGCTTTTCACTCAGCGGTAACATTCTGCTGAAGTACCTGGGTGACAACGCGGAAAACCTGCCGTTCTGTCTGTATCGGGCGGTCGCTGTCTGTCCGCCCGTGGATCTGCATCAGTGCACCGCGCGGCTGGCGGCAACCGCAGCCGGTCAGCGATACGACTGGTACTTCACCAGGCGACTGATGAGCCAGATTGTGCAGACGACGCTGTGGCGTGACGAACTGCCACTGGCACAGGTCAAACGCCTGCCGCGGCGGATGTATGAGTTCGATGATTTGTATACAGCGCCGGTTGCCGGATTTGCCTCCGTTGATGACTATTACACGCAGACATCCAGTCTGCCGGTGCTGGGTCGCATTCGGGTGCACACAACCATTCTGGCATCGCAGGATGATCCTGTGGTTTGTCCGCAGCCGCTCATTGATGCGGCTCTGCCACCGAATGTCACGCTGTGCCTGACACCGCACGGCGGTCATCTGGGGTTCATCGGTCGAGCGGGACTGGATCCCGATCGACGCTGGATGGACTGGCGACTGACGGAATGGCTGCTGGAATAATTGCTGGGGCTGCGGAAGCCGTCAGCGAAAAAGTTCGTCACCGAACGGATGCAGGCCACCGAGGCTGGCGGGTTTTGGCAGGGCACCCACAAACAGTTCGGCGAGCCGAAAATCTTCGGCCGTGGTGATTTTGATGTTCATCGGCCAGCCGTCAATGACCTGCACGGGATGTCCGGCTGCCTCGACCATCGAGGCTTCGTCGGTGGCACCGGCCAGATTGCGGCAGATGGCAAAGGCTTTTTCCAGCACGCCGCGTTCGAAGACCTGGGGGGTCTGAGCCTGCACAAGACCGGTGCGATCGACGGTTTCGGTAATCCGTCCATTCCCGCCAACCCGTTTGACAGTGCTGCTGATTCGCAGTCCGGGAATGGCGGCTTTGTGCTGCTGGGCAGCGGCAAAGATTTCGTCGATCCAGCGGGCTGCCAGCAGTGGGCGAGCGGCGTCATGCACGGCGATGTATTCGACTTCCGTGCTGAGTTGTTGGATGGCGTTACGGACACTTTCTGCCCGTGAGGTTCCGCCAGCCACGATTTGGATGTCCATGAATGCCAGATTGGGGCGATACGTTTCGCGAAACCAGTCGAGGTCATCGGGAGAGACCGCGACGATGGTCTGGCAGACGTCGTTGCGTCCGAGGAAATGTTCGGCTGTGCGGACCCAGACCGGACGCCCTTTCAGATCGAGAAAGGGTTTTTTTTTCTGAAAGCCGGTCATGCGAGTGCTGCTGCCGGCGGCGGGCAGAATGACGCCGAAACGAGCCATGAGCGGAAATCTCCCAACCTGCATTCCTGAAACTGAGTGTGTGGTGTAATCATAGAAGACTGCCGCAAAATCGGAACCCCCGACCAGCGAATTCCCGCTGCGCCGATGCCCCTGCGTGGTATGATATCCGCCGTGTTTCCCGAAGGCCCGCAGCTGAGCGGCTGCGATCTTGTCAGCTTACAGCATCCGGTAACCGCATGAATCAGGCCCTGATAAGTGACCAGCGATTTCAGCAGTGTGCGACGGCTGTGCAGGGGCTGCTGACGGCCGTACAGAAGCTGCAGCAGACTGCCGCAATACTGCAGACGGATCCGGTGGAAGGCAGTGAGTGGTATCAGTTGTTGCGACAGAAACTGGCTCCGCAACTGGGCCAGACCGCCTTCCTGGTGGCGGCTGTCGTCGGGGGGACCAACATCGGCAAGAGCGTGATTTTCAATCATCTTGCAGGCAGCCGGGCCAGTGCAGTCAGTCCGCTGGCGTCGGGAACGAGGCATCCGACCTGTCTGCTGCCCGTGGGGTTTCAGCAGCAGCATTCCCTGCAGGCCATCTTTCCGGATTTTGAGCTGCGGCCATGGAGTACTGCCGAGCAAACCCTGCAGGAATCAGAACAGCATCTGCTGTTCTGGCGGGAATCACCCGACTTGCCCGATTCGCTGCTGCTGCTGGATACTCCTGATATCGACAGTGATGCTCGTACGAACTGGCTGCGTGCTGATGCAGTGCGGCGTTCGGCGGATGTACTGATCGCCGTGCTGACGCAGCAGAAGTATAACGATGCGGCTGTGAAGGAGTTTTTTCGGCGGGCGGCGCGGGAGGGGCGAACGGTGATCGTGATATTCAATCAGGTGTTGTTGCCTGAGGACGAACCGTACTGGCCGATCTGGCTGCAGACATTCTGTGATGAAACCGGCCTGCGACCGGAAACCGTCTATCTGGCTCCGGCCGATCGGCGTGCGGCCGAATCCCTGCAGTTGCCATTTTTTGAACGTCGGCATGCGTGCTGTGCTGAGGCTGGTGCCGACGTGGAGCCAGCGCAGTCCGTCAGTCCGGCGCAGCATCTGGCAAAGCTCAGATTCGCCGAAATTCGCCTGAAGACGCTGCAGGGCAGTCTTGATGAGATTCTGCATGTGGAACGTGGGGCAGTGGGCTGGCTGCGGACACTGCAGCGGGCTTCCGAGGGACTGCAGGCGTCGGCCGCACGACTGACTCAGGGTGGCTTGATTCAGGTGCGTGGCTGGCCTGTGCCGCCGGCGGTCGTGGCAGCGCAGTTGCTGCAGGACTGGTGGGGCAGTCGCCGCACGGGCTGGGCCCGTTCGATCACCTCGGCGTATACGACTCTGAATGAGGCTCTGCTGTGGCCGGTCCGAGCTGCTCGGAAGGCACTGCAGAACACTTCGCCAGTACCACCGATGGAAGATTATGCACGACGCGAATGGGCGGTGATTGTGTCGGTGGTGGAAGAAGTCTTTCAGCGGCTGCAGGGGCTGGCGGACAGTGGCAGTCCGCTGATTCGGGCGCGGCTGCAGAGCCTGCTGGAACCGGAGCTGCGTGGTCGGCTGCTGGAACAGCTCAGAGGGGCTCATGCTGCGACCGATCTGCAATCAGAGCTGCGGCAGGTCGTGGAGCAGCAGATGGAGCGGGCAGAGGCGGCCAGTCCGGAAGTGTTTCGGCTGTGTCGGCATGCCAACAATCTGTCGGTGGCAGTGCGCCCTGTGACCAGTGTGGTGCTGTTCTCGCTGGGATTCGGTCCGGCGGGTGATCTGGTTGCTCCGCTGCTGGGGCAGGCGGCTGCTGCAGCGATGGTGCATGCGGCGGTGGACGTGGCAGGGGGAGCTACGGCGGCGATTGCGGGCGAGGCGGCGGTAGCGGCTGCGGCGGGTTCCGGAGCCGGGTTATTGCAGGCGTGGTTTCATCAGCTGCAGGCGTCGTTTGCAGCGCGGCGAGGTGCGTGGCTGGCGGAGTTTTTAAAGCGGGAACTGTTGGGGGAGCTTCCGGACGAGCTGCAGCGTGCGGCCGAGCTGTCTCGATCTGACGAATTTCGGGCGGTGCAGCAGTACCTGCAGCAGTTGGCGGGGTAGTTTTCAGTGGTCAGTGGTCAGTGGTCAGTGGTCAGTGGATTGAGCTGCGGGGGGGGGGAGAGACTGATGGAGACATCGGGTGAGTTGCAGCAGATTACGTTGTTGTTTGAGATTGATGAGCTGGCGGGGCGTGTTCGTCGTTGGGCTCAGGCGGGGCCTGCGTGGCGACCGGCTCAGACTGCGCGGGCGTTGACGCTGCGGGTGCTTGAGCGTGTGCAGACAGTGCGGCTGCGACTGGAGTCTCCGCTGGTGGTGGCGACGTTCGGTGGTACCGGTACCGGCAAAAGTACTCTGGTGAACGCGCTGGTTGGGCAGGAGGTGGCATTGGCGGGTCGGCAGCGACCGACGACGAAGCAGCCGGTGCTGCTGGTGCATCCGGATTTTGATCTGCAGGCAACGGGATTGCCTGTGGAGCAGTGTCTGGTGCGACGCATTGATGCTCCGGTGCTGCGGGATCTGTTACTGCTGGACTGTCCGGATCCGGACACCAGTGAAGATGCAGAGGTGGGTGGCAATCTGCAGCGGCTGCGATCGCTGCTGCCGTTTTGTGATGTTCTGCTGGTCGCTGCGACTCAGCAGAAGTACCGCAGCGCGCGAATTGCAGAAGAGCTGGGTGATGCGGCGGCTGGTTGTCGGCTGGTGTTTGTGCAGACGCATGCGGATCAGGATGTGGACATCAGGGACGACTGGCGGCGAGTGTTGTCGGAAAAGTTTCAGGTGTCGGACCTGTTCTTTGTGGATTCGCGTAAGGCGCTGTCTGAACAGCAGCAGGGATTGCGGCCGACGGGAGACTTTGGTCGGTTGCAGGACCTGCTGTCGCGGCAACTGGGCAGTTCGCGACGGCTGGCTGTGCGTCGTGCCAATCTGGTGGATCTGCTGGAGGAGGTACTGGACTCGGGGCTGGCTGAGTCTCAGCGGTTGTTGCCGCAGGTAGAGCGTCTGCAGGAGTTTCTGGGGGAGCAGCGTGAGCAGTTGCAGCGGCAGATGAGTGAGCAGTTGAAGCAGGAACTGTTGCGGAGTCGTGGGTTGTGGGAGCGGCGGCTGTTGTCTGCGATTACGGACCGTTGGGGGTTCAGTCCGCTGGCGCTGTTGTTGCGGGTGTATAACGGGTTGGGTGGGATTCTGGCGTCGCTGACCTTCCTGCGGGCTCGCAGTTCCGCCCAGATGGCTTTGATTGGTGCCGTGCAGGGGGCGCGATGGCTGCAGGCGCGGGTGCAGGAACAGTCTGAGGACTCGGGGTTGGAACGAGTCCTGACGGCGGGGGTCGCAGATCATCAGTTGCAGGAAGCTCGATTGCAGGTCGTTGGTTATGCGCGAGTGGCCGGGCTGGAGGTGCCGGAACTGCAGGCGGGTGTTGAGCTGGTGGCGCTGCGACGGCAGGCTGCAGTGATGGAAGGGCAATTTCTGGCGGATGTGCGGCAGTCGGTTGAGCAGTTGCTGGGGGAGCTGACGGAGTTAGTGGGTGGCGGGGGCATGCGGCGTTTTTTTGAGTTGCTGCTGCTGATGTATCCGCTGTTCATAATGCTGCGGATGGCGCACAATTTTTTCTGGAGTTCGTTTCTGGCACCGCTGATGGGGCGGGCCACCGAGGCGGCTCCTTTGCTGACGATAGACTTCTACATTCCCGCCGTCTTTTTCCTGCTGGTGTGGTGCGGACTGGTGTTGTGGGGGTTTGTGCAGAGGCTGCAGCGCGCGGTGACGGCGGCGGCGGCGAGGCTGGCCGAGCGACTGGCCGAATGTCGTGTGGGTGAGGGCTTGTTTCCGGGTGCTGAGGGTTTGTGTCGGGACGTGCAGGAGGATGTGCGTCAGTTGCGTGAGCTGCGTGACGGAACGTCGGCATTTCGGCATCGTCTGGCGGATACGACAGCGTTTCTGGGTTCACAGAAGCGATAGGTCAGAAGTGTTTCATGGCAGCCTGCGGCTGGTTCTTCGCTTGAGAAATCTGCGTGCTGCTTGCCTGACGCGAAACTGAAAAGAGGGTTTCCACGAAGGTCCGCCCGGGACCTGTTATGCGCAGCGGAAACTTCCCTGAGGCGGCAAAACCGTGGACGGAAAACGGAAAACCCAATTCCATCCCTTTTTTTGATTTCTCTCTTGGCAGCCCGGCACAACCCTCGGTATATTCACTGTTGGAAAAAGTTCCAACAAACACTGTGTGGGTGTCGGAAATGGTTCAGGCAGGGATTGGTTTTGTGTCGAAAAGCGGTTTGGCAAGCGTATTGAAAAGCAGGGTGTGACTCTGCGGAAGGGGTATTGTCATGTTGGTCTTGAAGCGGCGTAAGGGTCAGGAAATTGTAATTGAAAGTCTGGTTGCCGGTATGGCTGTTGGTTTCCCTGGTGGTGCGATTCGGATTCGCGTTGTGCAGACCAGCGACGGCAGTTGCAGTCTTGCCTTTGATGCTCCGGAAACCCATCGGATTCGTCGTGCCGAGTTACCAGCTGTGCCTCAGCCGCAACCGGCACAGCAGGCGTGTGCAGTCCCCTGTTTGTCTCGTGGTGTTTCTGAATTGTTGCAGGTGCAGGGATGAGGGGTGGTATAGGTGCGGTAATTCGTCAGTTGCGTCAGTCGCGTGGTTTGACTCTGCGTCAACTGGCGGTGCAGCTGGAAATTCATTTCAGTCATCTGTCAAAGATTGAAAACGGTCGTGACCAGCCTGGCCGTGCGGTGCTCAACCGGGTTGCTCAGGTGTTGCAGGTGGATCTGGATGTGTTGCTGGGTGAAGCGGGGCGTCAGGAGCGTCCATTTCGGGTACTGGGTCGGATTGCGGCTGGTGTTCCGATGGATGCAATTGAGAACGTTGAAACCTTTGACCTGACTCGCGTCTTTGATCCTCAGGATCATTTCCTGCTGCGAGTGCAGGGGGATTCAATGATTCTGGACGGGATCAACGACGGCGATCTGGCCATCATCCGTCATGCTCAGACTGCCCGCAACGGCCAGAC
This sequence comes from uncultured Planctomycetaceae bacterium, assembly GCA_903896675.1. GTDB lineage: Bacteria > Planctomycetota > Planctomycetia > Planctomycetales > Planctomycetaceae > SXXK01. The sequence goes on along the minus strand of CAITYU010000026.1, from coordinate 616 downwards.
GATTGCGGCGGTGGTGGATGACGAGCAGGCGACGTTGAAGCGTTATCGTCAGGAGGGTGATATGGTGATATTGATTCCTGCGAACGAGCGGATGCAGCCGATGCGGTATGCGGCCGGTCGTGTTCGGGTGTGTGGTGTATTGACGGGACTGGTTCGGACTCTGGTGCGTTAATCTGCAGTTCGGAAAGCAGTGGGCATGGTGCAGGCGCGAATTGGCATCAATCAGCTGGACATGGGTGGCTGGGTGCGGGTGTATCTGGGGCAGGGCGAACCTTCCGGCGAGATTGCTCCTTTTCTGTCGCATGCACTGAACGGCTGGTTTCGTGAGCGTCCGCATCTTAGACTGCGGCTGGTGCTCCCGGTGACTCGCAACGGCAACACGGTGGAACTGCATGCGTGGTACGAGCAGATTCTGTTTTCGGATCAGAGTCCGCTTGCCAGGCCTGTGCCCAGAACACCGGGTCAGCCAGGGGCATAAGCCGGTGATTTTTGTCCAGTTCCTTCCTCCTGCGCGGATATCTCAATGTCCTTCACACTTCTTTTCCTGCTTGCGCAGTCATTGTTGCCATTTCCTGCGGATTCGTTCCCGGCCACCTTTAAGGCTCAGACCATCGAT